>JBBRMF010000299.1:0-6163 GCA_038230975.1 Tepidisphaerales bacterium | reverse complement strand
AGACGAAAGCCGCCACCACCCAGGCGATGACGAGCAGTATGTAGATGGCCCCCGCTTGGCGGATCAAGCCCAATAGCCGGTCCGGCCGAAGGTTCAGCACGCTGCCGCCCGTCAGCAAGGTCAGCATCACCGCCGGCACGAGAATGGTTCCGAGCATCGTCAGGGATCCAATCGCGAAAAGCCGTTGTCGAGTCCCCAACTCAAGGTAAAGGCCAGCGATGACTGCGGGGGCATAGCAGAGCATCATGGTGGCGACCATGTTGCAAAAGGGCCACCAGAGATCATCGGACATATTCAGATCGCGCAACGGCCGTGGAATTTCGTCTTTTTCCTCGCGGCCCACATCCTCGACGATGCACCCATAGTGGGCGATCAAAGCGATCGTCAAAAATAACACGCCAGCCAAGGGGATCAGCATCCCCAAGGTCAGAAGCATGATCTGTAACAGGATGTGAAACAGAAAAATGAACAACATTACGATCGTATTTGTCGGGCGGAATAAATCGAGGTAGATGTGAAAGAGATGGACGCGATCCGATAGACCGGGCTGCGCATAACCGATGGCGGCCTTAGCCATCGGGATGGCTTCACCGCGATCCTCTTCGCGCAATATGACCCCCAGGGGACGAACCAATTCGCCGGTCTCCGGATCATATTTCGGTGCGGTTTGAAGGGGATGCGCTTTTTCGGCGGGTTCTTTTACGCCTACATTGCGAAGATCATCGTGTGATGTACGCAGGTCGATGGGTTGGCCGGTGTCGTCATGGGTGGATCGGCTGAATGCCCGAAACGTCTTCGCCAGTTGCTCGGGCGGAATCGGCTTGGGCTTATCCATCACATACGTGCCATCGGGCAGAATATTTTCCAGATCACCGAGAGTGGGCACCTCGTTCAACCAGTGGCAATCCGGGCATTGCAGTGAGCCGCCGGCCAATTCTTCCGGGACGGAAAAGGCGTACCCGCAATGACAGGGAAACTCAATCATTCGAGCATTCCAGTAGGCGATTCGATTCGCGGTCCACTCACGGTTTTCAGCGATTTCATTATAGCCACCTCGACACTTTACAAGTGATCAGGGGTCTTACCAAATAGACGGAGCAAATGAATTTGAATTTCTAACGGGCCCGCGCAACACTACAGCCCAACTAAAAATCAGTTGGGCAGAAAATGGCCACAGAGGCGCAGAAACACAGAGAAAATCACAAGGATGGAAATCAGGCTATCGGGTTCTTTCTGTGTCTTTTGCTCTGTGTCTCCGTGTCTCTGTGGCTATTTCCCGGCTGAGTGAGACAAGTCGCACGCAGTCATTTAGACCACATATCCGACCATCCGCAACGCCTTCCCCAGTGTGTGGCGCATGTGGCTCGCGAAGACGCGGTTGATTGGATCGGTCTGATGACGTGTAAGGCGCGGCAGGCGCTGCACGGCGCCGTTGAGCTTGGGCAGTCGCAAAACGGTTTGCAGCATGCTGAGCAATCGGGAATCAAACGGCTGGCGATCGGTCGCCTTGCCTTCGCAGTTTCGGCAGACGACACCGCCGCGCGTCGGTGAAAAATAGGATGAATCGCGCGGGTTGAGCAGGGAACCGCAACTGACGCAGGCGTTTAACTCCGGCAGATATCCACTTTCTCGAAGCAGATCAAGTTGAAACGCGAGAAAGGCTTCTTCGATTCGGGCGGTTCCCAGTTCAAGCAAGGTGGATTCGAGGCGATCGAAAATATCCGGGTGCGGATCGTGCTCTTCGAACAGGAGGCTCATCAGTTCGGCGGCGTAAAGGCCGAGGTACATCGCCCGCAGATTGCGGCGGAGTTCGAGATTTCCTTCGCGGAGAGACCACTCGGTGAGAATCCCGATTTCTTTTTCAAGGCGCGTGATGAACACCGCCTGACCGACATCGAGTAGATCCGCGCCCCCATCGAATTTGCTCGACCCGGCTTTGGTGCGGCGGTGGGCACCCTTGGCGATGACTTTCTGCAGGCCGTGCTCGCGCGAGAAGAGCAACAGGATTTGGGAGGTTTCGCTGTACTCCACCTTGCGCAGGCAGATGCAGCGGTCATGAACGTGGGCCATCGGCAAATTATAGGAATGAGGCGATCGGAAGTGAACCGTCAGTCAAGCGCATCTTCCGGCAATTCGATCTCGACGGCGCTTTCGCGCCATTGACGGCTGATCCAGTAACCGTAGATCGCACCGGCCGTGCCGAGGCTTGCGTAGTCGAGCGGGGACGGCATCGCCAGTGCGTTGGGCGGTAAACCAATCGCCCACTGGCCCGGCGACCGCCAGGCCAAGGCGTATCCCACGATTCCCACGAGAAACGGTCCGACCCAGAAGGCAGCGCTTGGTCGAACTGGAAACGCCTGATGCGATGCAATTGAACCCAGCATTGAAGCGATCACGACGGAAGCCATGATCTGTTTTTTGTTGTCGACCTGTGTCAGCAGGAGGATGAGCAAGCCGGTGATTGTTGCCTGCACGAGGGTGGCCATGATCTTTTGCAGCAGCGTGCCGGGCAGTTCATTTTCACTGCGGGGTGGTTCTGGAAGTAACCAGCCCTGCGGAACCAGAAACGCGAGCAGTTGCCAGGCCAGCCCGAGCACGCCGAGCAGCATGGCCGTCTCCAGCAACAGGGTTAGATAGACCTGTGGTTTGCCGATTCCACGGAGCATCGCGCCGACTGTTCCACCGCGTGCGGCCAGCGCAGCCAATCCGATGCAGGCGACAAAAAACCCCGCGTCATATCGAAGTCGACCGAGAAACAACGAACCCAGAATGACCGCCGCCATCAGTCCCAAAGTCACCCCTGCGACCCCGGCAAGAGGTGCCGCGCTTGCCAGCAAACTTGCTTCGGCTCTCAAGTAAACGGGCCATCCCATCACTCGGGAAACGATTAGAAAGAGCACGACGCAAACCGCGCTCGTCAGAGTCAGATAAATGCGTTCCAGGTTATTAAACGATTCCCAGACTTTAGTCGCCGCCGGGCCGGCATTACGTTCGAGCATGGTTGGCCTTATAACCGGGTGAGGAATGGAACAAAACACAATACAAAGTAATTTTTTGCATCGTCCAGCGCGAATGTTGCTTTACATTCGACGGTTCTCTGGTATGACATGACTTCTCAGGGAACTGCACGTGGGCTTTCGGGCGTAAGTACAACTGGCTGATCAGTTCACGGGCAGCCCAAATTTTATTTCGATGAAAAGCCGCGGCTTTTGGCTGTGGAATTGGAACTTTTCTAACGCGCACGGAGGTGCTCATGTCGACTGGTAACTCGCTTCGATCCGCTGTTATTTCCTTCAATCATTCGCGAGCGGTCATGCTTGCGGCGGTGCTGTCGTTGGCGGTTTCGCCTTTGAGCGCGTTGGCCGCGCCAGGTGGTGGAACCCCTGATGAGGTGCAGACCCAGGTTGAAATTGAAAATGCGAAAAGCAGTTTCCCGGCGATCGTGAATTCCAATGCGGTGTACGTTCGCTGCGGGCCGGCGGATAGTTACTATCCGACGCTCAAGCTTGATAAAGGCGATCGTGTCACTGTGGTGGGCATGAAGATGGACTGGCTCAAGATCGTGCCGCCGGAGGGCAGCTTCTGCTACATCTCCAAGGCGTTCGTTGACCGCAATGGGGACGGATCTGCCGGCAAGGTGAACAAGGACGCGGTGAATGTCCGCGCGGGCAGCGTGTTGAATTCGCTGAAGGTCGTGCCGCTCTGCCAGCTTTCGATCGGCATGGATGTGAAGATCCTTGGCACGCAGGATGAGTACTACAAAATTGCGCCGCCGGAAGGCAAGGCGTTTGTCTATGTGAATAAGCAATTCCTGGAACCTGATCCAGCCGGTAAACCAGAGACGTTGGTGAAAGAAGAAGCGAAGCCGGCGGTAGGACCGGTCAAAGTAGCGGTCGCTCAACGACCAATTGAAACGTTAGTTCCGAATGAGTTGGTGGATCCGAAGTCAGTTGGTATTGCCGCGACCACCAGATCGACTATACCGAAATTGTCCGCGACCCAACCCGGTGATGTGACGACCGCCGCGACAAAGCCTTTGGACGATCAGGCATTAGTCGAAGCGTTGTTTGATAAGTCGGAGGCCGAGTACAGCACGGCTTCGGCCAAGCCGCTCGATCAGCAGCCGTTGGCTGAAATGATCAAGCAATATGAGGCTTTGGCGGCCAGCGATAAGCTGCCGAACACGTTGCATCGAATTGCCGAGACCCGGCTGGTGACGCTCAAGCTTCGCGAGAAAGCAGCAACGGAACTTGCGGCTGCCAAAACGGCCCAGGAACAACTGCACAAGCGTCAGGTTGCGTTGCAGGGCGAGCGGAAGGAATTGGAAGAACAGTTGGCCGCCAAAGGCGTTTCGATTTACACGGCTGTGGGTGAATTGCAGTCCTCCAACCTGCAACTGGGCAATCATATGCTCTACCGCCTGACCGACCCCGCCAATGGTCGCACGGTCTGCTATGTTCGCACGGATGATGGAAAAATTCTGGCGCTCATGGGTAAGTTTGTTGGGATGAAAGGTGAAATCACCACCGACCCGCAATTGAGCATGAAAGTCATCAACCCAACCGATTTCGCGGCGGTCGATCCGGCAAAGCTGAATCACGGTGTGACGGCTTCGGTGATCCCACCCAGCATGATGGCGGCAGATGATGCCAGCACGGCGGCACATTTGGATGCGCGGCAGTAAAAGGTTTTTGGAAGGTTTTTGTAAATTAGATAAGTCACGGCCCGCAGACTTTTTGTCTGCGAGCTTTTTTTTATGGGGACCTGACTTTGTATCCCATCGACGGAATAACTTTGGAGCGGCACTTGGAAAGTGACGATATTCACAATGTCCGAATATTGTTTGAAGGCTCACTATCAGCCAAATTCCTCCCATCCTCGGAGTGCTGCCCAGTGCGTTTACGCAGCGGATTCAGCCGCGAAAAGACGGTGAGAATCGTCGCCCGCCTCAGCAGCATACGCCGCATCAAGAGCCACCGGCTTCACCGGAAACTAAAACTGCGGAAATTGCGGATGACGAGAATCCGCATCTGGATTTGAAGGCTTAGGGATTCATCGAAGAAATTGCGTTACTGATCGGGCCGCGCGGCACGCGGCGGAGCCGCTGGGCTCTCGGGCTTACTTTCACTTTCGGAACTATCACGCGTGAAGTGATACAGGAAAATTCCGGTCGCGACGGCTACGTTCAGCGAGTCGGTTCCGCGGTGCATGGGGATCGTGATCTTTCGATCGCAGGCGTCGATCCATATCTTGTCTAACCCCTGGGCTTCATTTCCAAAGAGCAATCCGAACCTGGCAGGCCGGGTGGCGCTGTCGAGCTTTTCGGCGGTGGGATCGAGGACGGTGGCGGCAAACTGTACGCCCCATTCGGTTTTGAGTCGCAATAGATCCTGTTGCAAATTCGTGGCGTGATAGATGGGCAGTGTGAAAACGGTTCCCATGGAGACGCGGATGGATTGCCGCCAGAAGGGGTCGTGGCTTTTTTCACCGAGAATCAATGCATCGACTTTGAATGCGGCGGCGATGCGGATCATCGAGCCGATATTTTCGGCGTTGGCGGTTTCAGGGCAGATGGCGAGCGTCAGGAGGGGGGTGTCGCGGGGGACGATTTGATCGAGTGTGGTGGGGGGCTTGCGCACACCGCAGGCCATAAGGCCGCTGTGAAATTTCAGGCCGAGGATTTCATTCATCAATGACGGGGGGACAGCGTAGATGGGGATGTCGGCGGGCGTATACGGCGCAACCTCTTCGACATGGCGATCCCAGACGAGCAGCGATTCGGTCTTGAAGGTGCTGGCAAGAAGACGGCGGACGAGGAATTTTCCCTCGGCCAGAAAGCGCCGGCCACGCCGTTCGAGTTCGCGGTCTTTGATGTTGAGATAGTGGGCGACGCGCGGGTCGGTGAGGGAATCAATGGGGATGATCGGCATGGGCGTCTTGTCCGAGCATTACTTGAGAAAAAGTGGGGTAGGGTGGGTGTACTCGCCCACCGATTTTCCGAGTGACACGGATGGTGGGCGAGTACACCAATACCGTCCGGTATTCCGTACCCTCTGCCAGGGCGAATTGTTGGGTATTCTTTTTTCCGCACTCCTGCCCCTGAGGTGACGGCCGCTGCAATTTTTGCCGCTGGAAGCTGCTTTTTTGGCGCATGCGGCGGCTT
>JBBRMF010000298.1:0-6190 GCA_038230975.1 Tepidisphaerales bacterium | reverse complement strand
CTACAACCATCTCGCCAGGCCCAATATTTTCACTTCCTAGAGCGTTTCGCACTTTGGTGTAGCGACATCACTCGGTGCCACGGGTCGCGGTACTCCGAGACCTGTGCGTTTCGGCGGGCCGAAGACACGGGTCTCGGAGTACCGCGACCCGTGGCACCCGACATCGGGCAACCTACCAACCTGAAAAATGCCCTGAAGTAGTCAATATTTCAAAATATCCGGTGGACCGGGATCCGAAGCTGGATGTAATCCGACTGGCGGACTTCGTGAGGGACAATATCTCTTTCTTCGCTCCGACGATTGATTCGCGGCACCCGGATCAATTTGTGATTCCGTTTTGCCTCGGTCCATTCCAAGGCGAACTGCGCGGCTCCGTGACCGACGATGGGCGAGCCCTACTCGGCGTGCAAGATAAAGATGCTCTCGAAGCTCTATTAAAGAAACATTTGAATACACCGAACGCTGGAAAAGAAGACGGGGATGCCTCAAAAGAGTGATCGCGCTGCTGCGCCGCTGACGTAAATCCAAGCTAAATCGTAAGTGTCGGCGGCACGCGCTGGTGCAATTCCGGCATGAACTCGAAATAGGGGCGGATGAACGGAGAATCCGAGTGCTCAAAATCCGCATAGGTTCCGTCGAACAGCACGAGTCCGTGATGCAGCATGACGATGCGCGGTTGCAGTCGATAAAGAAGGTCTTTGTCGTGGGTGATGATGACGCTGGTCCTCTGTACTCCGGATTCGGTCGCCTGGGAGTGCATGGTACCGATCAGGTCATGGATCTGCCGTGACAGCATCGGATCGAGGCCGCTGGTGGGTTCGTCGTAGAACACCAACCCAGGGTCGAGCGCCATCGCCCGTGCGATGCCCGCCCGCTTTGCCATGCCGCCGGAAAGCTGATTGCAACTGAGGTTCATATCGGTCGTGGGGTTGAGGCCCACGGCCGCCACCGCGTCAAAGGCGCGCTGTCGGACCTTGGCTTCGTCCCATCCCTTGACCTCCCGCAGCGCCAGAGTCACGTTGTCAAACAGTGTGTTGGGGAAGAGCGCATTACTTTGAAAGACAACCGCCCAGTGACGTCGTAGACGGTCCATGCCATCTTCATCAAGCGTCGACAGATCCGTCAGCGGCGAGCCGGTTGACTCATGGTCCGCCACCCACACGCGCCCGCGATCCGGGTGAAAGTGACCGATCAGATGGCGCATGAGCACCGTTTTCCCGCTGCCCGAGCCGCCGACAATCGCCAGCATCGTTCCGCGACACAGATCGATATTAATCCCGCGCAGAACGGCGTTGGCGCCGAACGATTTATGCACGTCTTCCGTCCGAAGTTCCAGAGGCGTCGGCAATGGGCCGGATGCAGTGGTGTGAGCGGATGAGGAATCTGTGGGGCTGTTCATGCGTTCGGCGATCCTTAGTGCATTTTGATATCGTAACAGTACAGGAATTCCTCATCGCGGAGATAGAGCCGCCCATCGGCGATGACTGGATGCGTCCACAAACCACCGCTCGGGGGTCGCGATGGAGATTCGGTTGGGAGTGTCAATCGCCCCGTTTCCCGACGGGCCGTCGGCGAAGCTTCAATGAGCGCGATCGTTCCACCCTTCTCCGCGCAACAATAGAGATGGCCGTCCGCCACCATCACCGAGCCGCGGCCCAAGGCCTGTTTCTCCGACCAGAGTACTTTCCCGGTTTTGAAATCCATGCACATCCACCCATGCGATTCGGAGTAACCGTAGATGTGCCCATCAAACAGCACCACGCCTCCATCACGGCTCTGCATTTGCCGGTTGGAGTAAACCTTCTCGACCTCCACTCCGTTCGCGCCTGGGATGAGTTTGATCAGGTCGCATCCCTCGCCAAAGCCAACCGTTGAGAAGACGTGATTGTTATTGAACAGTGGGGTGGCGGTGACCACATCGCCATAAGCCGGTTTGCGCTGATACGCCCAAAGCCGCTTGCCGTCTTGCGCCGAAATTCCCACGACGCCTGAATTCACCACTTGCACATATTGGCGCAACCCTGCGATCTCGACTGCAATGGGTGAAGAATACGTCGCTTGATCCACCACATCCGTGCTTCGCCAAATCGTCTTGCCTGTTTTCCTGTCCAGTGCTGCCATCAGCCCCTGCTTGCCGCCGGGCAGGCAGATCAATTGATCGCCATCGACCAACGGCGCCCACGCATATCCCCATCCGAGCGGCGTGGGTTCTTCCGCACCGCCACCGATCGGATTCACTTCCCCCGCAAAATCGCGCGGCATGCACTTATGCCATCGTTCCCTGCCGGTGGCCGCGTCAACACACACCAGATCGCCATTCCCTCCCAGCGCAAAAACCAGATCTCGATCCACTGTTGGCGTCGCGTTTGGGCCGACATTCCAGTTGTTCCCCCGCCAAGTGAAAAGCGGTCCAATTTTGGTCGCCCAGAGCTCTCTGGGGATGCCGGTGGCGCTCAAATCCATCGCCACCACAAACTCAGAGTCCCCACGGCCGCACGAAACGTACAACCGATCTCCCACAACCGCTGGCCCGGAATAACCCAACCCCAGATTCACAACTTTCCACAGCAACCGCGGCCCTTCGCCTGGCCATTCTTTCAACAGCCCCGTTTCGCGAGAGACTCCGTCGCGCAATGGCCCCCGATATTGCGGCCAATCCGCGCCGCGCGCGGTCAGAACTACCCATCCCATCGCAATCGCAAAGGTCAACCGTTGAAAGCTTGTCATTTATTCCTCCAAAACCATGAGTCTGCCGATCGCCAATAGTTGCACGAAAGAGCATCTTCGCGAGCGGTAAGCGTTGCGCCTAATCCACATTTTTTTGCAGTGAACTCCAGCTTGAGGCACCTGCTTCATTTCATGTATACAGGCCTTCGCCTGGTGTTGCATCCTGGACTGCCGGACATCGCATCCGGAATCGAAATTTCGCATTCGCCACGGATGCGCCATTTCATCGGGCGGCACACGCGCGGGCGATTACTCCCGCGTGGGCGATCTGCGGCAAGAGCCCGGTGCGGTAGTTCCACTCGCCGGGATCCGTGCGGGAGCGGCGGGAAACCGCCGTCCCTGCCGCGATAAGTTGTTTCAAAAGGTTTAGGATGAAGAACGAAATAAAACGGGACAACCCTGATAATTGACGTAATCCGGGATTGTCCCGCTTTATTTCCCCACCATCTTCGGGAAAGGCGAAGCAGGGCCCGCGGTGCGGGCCCTACTTCACTCCCTCAGGTGGCAAATACACCTTTGAAATGCGCATGGGCCGCGGCATGAACGGGGTCGCCACCTGCGGCATTCAGTCGCAGGGAAAACGCGTTCCAAGGTTGGCTGGCGGTTTCTGCGTGAGTACTCATTGCCGAGTTGGCTGTCGCGGAAGCATGGGCGATTCCGTAGTAGAACACCGGGTCCGTCAAAGAATTGCCGAACTCATCGACCACGATATCGCGGACGTCACCGTAGTAATCGATGGCGGTGGTCGCGTAGAGGAGCGTTCCATCGGAGGCGGGGAACTCCTGGACCCAAGTGTCAATCGGATCTCCGTCGGCCTCGTCCAGAATGGCCTGCCGCGGCGCATCGGGCACCGAATTGATGTCCAGCAGGATCACGCCGCCGCCATCAAAAACATCGCCGCCGCAGTCGCAGGAATTACCGTACTCATCCACGGCGATGGAGGTCAGTTGGCCGCCGATCAACACCTCCGTGCCAAAGTAGCCCGTTTCGTCCACTGTCCAGTCATCTACGGTCGTGATGTCCGCGCCACCGGACAGGTTCAGCAGACCGTCCTGGGCGTAGAGCGGAATGTCCGCAAAGCTGTCTCCGGCACCGGGAAGGAATTCAACGTGATCATCCTGGCCGTAGGCCTGTAACTGATCGCCGGGGCTATTGGCGATGAGGGTGTCGCTGCCTGGTCCACCGACTTCAGTGTCTTGGCCGCTGCCGCCCTCGATGAAGTCGTTGCCGTTCCCGGCGATCAGCAGGTCGTTACCACTGCCGCCGTAGATCGAGTCGTTCCCATCGCCTCCCTGGAGAGTTTCGTTGCCACCGCCGCCATGAATCGTGTTGTTGCCGGCACCGGCGAGGACATAGGTCGGCGTCGTTACGTTCGCGGCGATCGTTATCTGATCATCATCCGCGCTGCTCGCCGCCGCGTGTACTACAGAGTGTCCGCGCCCGTGACTGCGGCCCTTGGCGGGGTCGCCGTAGACCTGGATCTTTTTGACTTTCCGCGCTGAGAACGTCTGGAGTCGGCCGTCAACAGTGACATCGAGCATGCCGTGTGGCTTATCGAGCGAGACCGTGATGACATCAGACCCGCTCGTCCCATGCACGTTTAGCACGCCGCCTCGGGCCAGCGCCGCCGGTCCTCCCGACAGCATCCGCCGCTGCTCCAGATTCTCCACGGTGAAGGCAAGGGCACAGTTGGCGTTGAGGCCAAATCCAGGGGCGATTCGATTTGACGGGCGCATACGTTTCTCCGGTAAACAGGCTGCGGGGGTGTCTCGGCTGGCGTTCATCTACGGATGGCCGTCCGAACCCTCGGGACTCACCGGGCGGCGAGGCTTCGACACCCGGACGAAGCATCAGACACCGCGACATCGCGCAGGTTAGCGAAGTAGGGTCGGGACGGGCATGCCCACGTACAGTGTTCTCATGGGGCTCTCACAATCGAACGCTATACTCACAACGGCGGTTACGGGAAACTGGACACTTGGCTCTCCAAGCCAGGTGCGAGAGGAGTGAGTGAAGTAGTTGCGCAGTGACCTATGGCGTTGGTGAGGGCGTTGCCATAGAGCCGACTTTGGTATGCCGGGGGATCGCCATACGGCAAATCGCGTTCGTCATGTCGTGAATGGTTCCCCATGAGTCAAGCTCAAGAGTCAGATGCTGAAAGCTCTGGCGATCTGTAGGTCTGCCATTTGGCCAATTTCAATTGGGGGGATGTGAAGGAGAAAGTATGCTCGAAACTCCTGCAACCTCCGTCAGCTTTAAGCGCATCGCTGCTGAAGAGCTCTCTAAATCCCGCATGTTTTGTGAAACAATCGACCTCTCGGGCGTTCGATTTTCGTACGCCACTCGCAGAGTGCCTCGCGACGCCATTGCCACGCTTCTGCCCATCCCCGAAAAGCCACAACCTGGCCAATTGGCTTTGGCACAGTTGAAAAAGATCGGCAAAAATGGTCGGCTTGAACTCGCCGACGGACGCAACTGCACTCTTTACGAAGGCGACGTGTTGGCGGTTGTCTTCGGCAACCGCTATGCGACGAATCAGTTTGAAGGCTACGCGGGTGCCAATGGAACTTCCTGCGATTTGATGTCGATGGGAGGTCTCTGCGGGTTGGTGGCCTCAAAGCATTCGGCCGTTCCTGACCCGAGTCGTCTGAAATTAATTGGCCTTTTGGCGGATCAAGGCGCTCGCCCGATTGGCATTGGAGATTACGGGCTTTCACCTGCATCGGAGGGCGCTTTACCAGTCCGGCCCACACTTCCGCCGGTAATTGCTGTGTGCGGCACTTCAATGGACGCTGGAAAAACCTATACGGTGACCAGTCTCGTGCGTGGACTGCGTGGCAGCGATCGGCAAGTTGCGTCCATTAAGCTCACGGGAACCGCATCCGGTCGAGACACCTGGTCGATGCGCGATGCCGGGGCATTTCCCGCCCTGGATTTTATCGACGGTGGGTTCGCCTCCACCTACTTGTGCAGCACAGGCGACTTGTTGGAACTTTTTCATCGTCTTCGCGCGCACGCCGCCGATCAAGGTGCGGATTGTATTACCCTGGAAATTGCCGATGGTCTCCTCCAACGGGAAACCGCCGCTCTTCTTCGTGATCCGGCCTTCATCTCTGAGATCAATACCTGGGTGTTGGCGGCAGGTGACGCGATGGGTGCCATCGCGGGTGTGGAGCTGATGCGCGATCTGGGCCTCCAGCCGGCTTTTATTTCTGGCATACTGACACAGAGCCCGTTGGCAATGCGCGAAGCGGAAGCGATTACCGGAATACGGTGTGTGACTGCCGCACAATTGCGTGAAGGATCGATGACCGAAATCATCCTGCCAGAGTCTCACTTCGTGCAACGGCTGCGGCCGTCTGTCGAAACCGCCTGCACGGGGGTTCACGTTGATCTTCCCCACCAAATTCTGGCGCGCTCAGGTCCTGTGTCAGTTCTGTTTAGCCTCGAAAGCTTCCGGGCT
>JBBRMF010000297.1:0-6192 GCA_038230975.1 Tepidisphaerales bacterium | reverse complement strand
TCGTCGGTCGTGGCCCGGTCGTCGCATCCACGCGACTCCTCGCTGCGCTCGTCATCGCGTGGATGCGACGACGAGGATTAGAACGTTTAGTGTGCTTTTGTACCATACAAGGTCTCGGAGTACCGCGACCTGTGGCACCCGGCATCGGGCAAACTACGAACCTGAAAAACGCTCTAGCGCTAAATAACCGTACATGATTGATGTAGGTTCCGCTGTGCGGAACAAGAATCGCGCGCGATCAAAAGACGTTCTGCACAGCGGAACCTACGAATTTCGAGGCGCGCAATCGCGCGGTTTTTGAGTGAGCGGCGTTATTTCCCCTTTGAATTCTTCAACGCCCCATTCACTGCATCGGGCTTCAAATCCCGGACCGCCGATCGCATGTCGCGCTCAAGTCGCGCCATCGCGCTGTCCGTCGCGGATTGCGCCGCATCGGGATCGATCGAAGCCAACAGCGATGCCACGGTTGCGGCATAGCTGAGATATCGCTCGGTGGAAAACGGTTGGCCCTCCAAAGGAGTCATCAACCTTGCCAGATCACCCTGCAAACCCTCGGGTAGTTTTGCGCACTGCTCGCTGTAAGCCGCATCTCGATCCAGCAAGGCCACCAACGGCAGGAACACATCCCGCCGCTTGACGAACTTTTCAACCGCGTTTGGCACATCGGAAGTGAACCCTTCAAACGCAGCCGACAACTGCGTTTGAAAAGGTGAAAGCAGGCCTTGGATTTGCTCCACGCTAAGCGTCCAATCCACCCAGTGATTGAGGGATGGAACATTGACCAGCGACCGCTCTGCAATCGCCGCGAAGCGCAATGAATCGCACAGATCGCCAACGGCACGCAATCGGGCGATTTTGATTTTGTCCATCTCCCCGCCGCCAGCGATTTGCGATACAAGTTCGTTAAATGTCAGCCGACATTTCGACTCAAAATCCGCAAGCGAAATGCCCGCATAGGACTTGATCACTTCGGGTGGAATATCCGACAGCGATCGCTGCGTGACGATCCTGGAAAGTTGAGCCAACTTGCTGATATCACCCAGATATCGAATCGCGTCGACCCGGGCGGGAGACTTGATCGCCGTCGTGGCGATGACGGCGGCCTTTAGCGTTCGGGTTTCAATCGCGCCAAAAGGTCGCGGCTTATAGCCATTAAGCGTTTCATAGGTCTGCTGCATGCCATCGAGCATTGCGTAAAGATCCGCAGCCGATGCGATATCCGCGATCTGGCTGTCGAGCGCATCGAAAGCGACGCCGTCACTTGCGTCATTGATGTTCGTGATGAATGCCGCCCGCGCAGTTTCGTACAGCTTGACCGCATCTTCCGTCGCATGGCGGAGATTCGTCACGGGGTTCTCCCGGCGCGGTATCGCCTCAAATCGCAGGCAAGTGCCTACGAACGCTTCAATCGAATTCAGAATTCGTTGCCCCTGGTCGGCATGGGTCTGGGCGTATCCAAGGGCGGGTGCGAATATTTTGCGAAGCTCCGGAGAGAGCTGCCCGCTAGCCAATCGATTCATCACGAGTCGATATTCATTCAACCGTGCAACGCGCTGTTTACCCGCAAATCGCGTGCGAGGATCGCTGAACAGCGCCAATCCCTCGGCCAACTGCGTTTCAATCTGGTCGCGCGCCGCTGCGGAAAGTGCGGTCGTGGCAGACAAACCTTTCGCCAAATCCACGGCGCTGGTCAATACCTGTTGCAGTGCGGCCGCATCCGCCAGTTGAGCGGAATCCGTAGAATCGCCAGCAATGCTGATTGCTTTGGCCATCGCTAAAAGCTGTTGCCGGAGCGCAGTAGAGACGGCCGCCCGCGTGATTTCAGAAGTGAGCTCCGCGAGGGTTCGCGGTCCTTCGTGGGCGGTTGAATTTCCGCCCGCAGTTATAACTGTCAGGGACTGCTCAGGACGCATGCGCGGAATGGTTCTCGCATCAATTGGCGTGGGACTCGCCACATTTTCCATCGCATAACCAAGCCGTTTGCAGCGTTCGTCCAGGTCACCGACGGATTTCAAATCGGGCAGGTCGTAACTCATTTTGTGAATCAAAACCGCTGCATCGCTTTGTGACCGCGTGAACGGCGCGGCGATCGCTACCAACGTTGATTCCAATTTCCCAATCGCACTGGCCAACTCCATGGCACGGAGTAAACCGGCAATTTGCAGATCACTCTCCGCAACGGCCAGTGTGGTTTGAGTCAGCACCCAACGTTGAATAATTCGCAGATCGATATTCAGATCCGCCATCACCGCGCCGGAGGCCGGAACTTCCGATCGGCGCATCAGTTTCGTCGCGAGCTCTTTTTCCAATTGATTCGAGCGATCCACCAGAACCGGCTTGATTGACGGAAATCCTTTCGGTTCCAACTTCGTCACCTTTGCATCGCCGGATGCAGCGGAGATGAACCGTGTAGTGGTAAGCAACACCCCTATTGCGATTATTAACAACCATTTTTGCATTGAATGAAAACCCTCACTTCTTCGCGCCTTGCAATGCATGGATGTACACCTTTTCCAGCGCATCGACCATCACTTTCGCGTCGAAACGTTTGAGGGCGAATTCTCGCCCGCGTGCCCCCATTTCCCGCCGCCGCGCGGGGTCTTGCAACAGCATTCCGATCGACGCGGAAAGTTTCATCGCGTCAAACGGTGGCAATACATACCCTGTCTGGCCGTCAATTGTACCTTCTTTTGCGCCATCAATGTCATAGGTAATCGTCGGTACACCTGCGAGTGAACCCTGAGGCAGCGCGCGGGCCAGACCCTCCCGTCGCGAAGGATGAGCCAGTATATCCATCGCGCCGGCATACTGCGGCACTTTTGCCGGTGGCACCATCCCGGTCAGAATAAAACGATCGCGCAGTTTCATCTGTTCCATCCGTCGTTCAAATGCCGGCCGCAGTGTGCCATCACCGACCCATAGAAATCGTAACTGCGGAAACTGCGCGCAAAGTTTCGGGGCGATATCAAGCAGATCTTCGTGACCTTTCAGATCAAACAATCTGGCAATCGTGCCGATCACAACATATTCATCGTTCAATCCCAACTGACGACGAACTTCCGCGCGCGGCACATCCGGATGCAAGAACGGTTCGGTGTCCATCCCGCTGTACACCGTGACATATTGATCGGCCCGCCCCACCTTCGCCGCCAGTGATTGATCGCGCATGGCATCCGCGACGCAAACAATTTTGGTCGTGAGCGGTGCCGCGTTTCGTTCGAGCATTTTGTACGCGTGATTTACGAGCCATGAGGTGGAGGCGGTGAACGCCAGGCCATGAATCGTATGAATGATGGCCGGCACGCTTGCCTTGTACGCCGCGCGCCGGCCGATGATCCCCGCCTTGCTGCTGTGGGTGTGGACGATGTCAGGATTCAACTCGCGTAGCCGCTGAATCAGATGTTGATAGACGCGATAATCCTTACAGGGCAGAATCGATCGCCGCATTTCGTCGAGAATTTCAACACGATACCCACCGGCTTGCGCGCGTTCCAGGAGCGATCCTTCCGGGCCAATCGCCGGGCCGGTAAACAAGGTGACTTCATGTCCGCGAGCATGCTGGCCTTCGCAGGAAAGCAGCGTGTTCTCCTGCGCCCCGCCGATGATGAGGCGAGTGATGATGTGGACGATCTTCATGCGTGGTGGGGAGAGCCTGACGAATCCACGACGTTCGCTGAGTTCACAGTTCGTCCTCGTCTCGTTCGATGGTGACATCCATGCCTTTCAGGAATCCACGCATCGACTGAACCGTTCGGACGGGAATCAGCTCAACTCTGCCGGCGTACGGCAGAACGCGCAGTTTTTCGCCAGCCGTCAGGTGTAATGCCTCACGAATTTCCAAGGGTATAAGAACCTCAAAACTGGGCGAGAGAGTGACCGTGCTTGAGTTCATCGCCAAATGATAGATTTTTCCGTCAGTTGTGGCAAGGTTCGTCGCGACTCAAATGGAGAGCGGACAATGATTTTTTGATTGACGTATAGCAATGGATGATGGACAGTTGCTTCGATTGCGCATGGATCACAATATCGGCTATAATTCGCTGAAATGCCGGATGCGACGCCCCCCATTTCGACTCCATCCATCGCGCAGTGCTTGTGCTGCGAACGCGTGGCACGTGAGCTTCCGAAGACAGCCCGGTTTTGTCCGGCGTGTGGTACAGCGCTGCCGGACGGTGATTTCATCCAGACGCAAACCCCCACTTTGGCTGAGCGACTGGAACATTTTCAGTTTGCATTTTGCGACCACACCAGCGGTGACGCATCCACTCAAGAAGTGGCGCAGCTTCACTCGCTCGTGCTGCTCGGATACGCCAACGCGATGCTGCAATTGGGATGGCGCTATGAGCATGGCCGGGGCGTCGAACGGAATGCCGCCGAGGCGGAACGGTGTTACGCCAAGTCTTCAAAACTTGGAAATATTTACGCGCGAGCCAAATTGGCGGATGACGCGATGGATCTCTCGAAGGAAGACCCCGTTCCCGCGGAATTAATTCCCGGGGAGCAAGAGGGATCGGCAGCCGAATCAATTTAACGCTTCTTCATCTTTTGCGTTTCTTCCCAATGAACGCAACCAATTCTTTGTAGGTCATGCAATTGATCACATGATTAGCGGTCACCCAGGCGCGGCGAGCGACGGTCAGGCCCAGATCAATCTCGTTCAAACCTTCCGTACTGTGGGCATCCGTATCAATCGCAAGCATGCAATCGGCGTCGATCGCACCGCGGGCGTGGATGTCATTTAGATCCAACCGTGGATAGCCGGCGTTGATTTCCAGTGCTGTCCCTGTTTCGGCGGCGGCTTTGTAGATGCGGGCGAAATCGAGCGGCAGACCTTCCCGGCGATTGAGCAACCGGCCGGTGGGATGACCGATGATGCTGACATACGGGCTCTCAATCGCCCGGAGAATCCGATCGGTGGCGGCCGATGCTTCCTGCTTGAGCGAAACGTGCGGGCTGGCGACGATGATGTCGAGCTCGGCGAGGATCGCGTCTTCGTAATCAAGCGATCCATCCGCGAGGATATCGACCTCGCAGCCGGCCAGCAGTTTGATCCCCTTTAGTTTCTCGCCGACTTTGTGAATGGCTTGTACATGTTTCAGCAATCGTTCGGCGGTTAATCCATTGGCGATGGTCTGACTCTTCGAATGGTCGGTGATCGCCAGAAACTCGTAGCCCAAAGCAATGGCGGCTTCGGCCATTTGCTCGATGGTGGCTGTACCGTCGGAGGCGGTGGTATGGCAGTGCAGATCGCCGTGCAGATCCGCGCGGGTGATGAGTTTCGGCAGCTTATTGTGGAGTGCGGCGTCGATCTCACCTCGGTCTTCCCGCATTTCCGGTTCGATGTATTTGAGATCGAGTGCGGAATAGACGTCCGATTCCGTCTTGCTCGCAACGGCCTGAATTGCCGGTGCCTCGCCGGTCTTTTTCTGAGATTTATCGTATTCACCGAGTTTGTAAAGCCCCCATTCATTTAACGTGAACCCCATCTCCTGCGCGCGGCTGCGCAGCTTTACGTTGTGATCTTTTGAACCGGTGAAATACAAGAGCGCCGCACCAAAGTTTTCCTCTGGCACGATGCGTAAATCCACCTGCAAACCACCGGCGGTGATCACAGTGGCCTTCGTAATACCCTGACCGAGAATCCTTTCGACCTCAGGAAACTTAACGAACTTTGCGGAGACGATTTCCCCGGCCGCTTGATTTTTAAGGGAGCAGATCAGATCGACATCGCCAATCGTCTCTCGCCCGCGCCGAAGGCTGCCGGCGATTTCGCCTTGCTTCACTTCCGGAAGTTCCCGTAGCCGCGCAAGCAGCGCGGCGGCGATGGGCAGCGCATCGCCAATTCCCATCCGGCCCGCCGATTGAGCCTGAAACGCAATTCCCTGTCGAATGGATTCCAACTTTTTTTCGCCGATTCCCTTCAAGCCCTCCAATGATCCGTCGCTGAGCGCTTTGACCAATTCTTCCAGATTGGTAATTCCGCGCTGCTTCCAAAACAGCGAAATGGTCTTCGGCCCTAACCCGGAAATTTCCATCAGTGGCAGCAAACCCGCCGGCACGCTGGCGGCCAGTTCATCGTGATCAACACTGCGGCCGGTGCGCACGTAATCTTCTATCACCTTGTGACTGCTCTTGCCGATCCCGTTGATCTCCTCCAGTGTCCCCTTTTTCACCGCTTCACGAACATCGAAC
>JBBRMF010000296.1:0-6229 GCA_038230975.1 Tepidisphaerales bacterium | reverse complement strand
CAAGGGCTTCACACTGTACATTAATTGGAGACTCTCTTGCTCAAACAAACCCTACTTCACCCCAAAATTCTCGAAGTTCTCGCTCGCGCGGGCCATCACGGCAAAATCCTCATCGCCGATGGCAACTATCCGGCTTCGTCGACGCTTGGCCCCAACGCGGAGTTGGTGAGTTTGCAATTGATGCCGGGGCTTCCAACCTGCACGCAAGTGCTTGAGGCGTTGGTTTCGGCCATCCCGATCGAGGAAGCCAACACGATGATGTATGAAACCACCGGGCCCTATGCGCTCCATGAAGACCCGCCGGTGTGGGATCAATATCGCGGTGTGTTTAAGAAGTCGGGCTTGCCGTTGGAATTGAAGCCGATTGAGAAATGGGCCTTCTATAAAGCCGTCGATACGAAGGATCATGTGCTGACGATTCAGACGGCGGATCAACAGCGGTTTGCGAATTTGCTGTTGAGTATCGGCGTCAGAATGTGAGGTGGCATGGGCGTCTCGCCCGTGTCTTCTCCCGATCAAAGAAAGAACACGGGCGAGACGCCCATGCCACCAGACTATGCAACATCGCACTCTCGGCAACACCGGTTTGAATCTCCCCATCCTCAGCTTCGGCGCATCGTCACTCGGCCAGGAATTTCGCGAGGTCGATTTGAATGAAGCGTTGCGATCTGTTCGCGTCGCGCTGGATTGCGGAATGAATTTCATCGATACCTCGCCCTTCTATGGCCGGGGCATGTCGGAAGTGCTGCTGGGGGTCGCGTTGCGCGGGGTACCGCGCGATTCATACATTCTTGGTTCCAAGCTCGGTCGATACGCTGGCGCACATTTTGATTTTTCGGCACGGCGTGTTGTGGAAAGTGTCGACATCAGCCTGGAGCGCATGAAGGTCGATCATCTGGATATCATGCTTTGCCATGATCTGGAATTTGTCGACATGAATCAGATCGTGGACGAAACGTTGCCGGCCATGCGGAAACTTCAGCAGCAGGGGAAGATCAAATTCATCGGTGTCAGTGGGTACCCGATGAAGATGTTCAAGTTCGTCGCGGATCGGGCCCCGCTGGATGTGATCCTCAGCTACAACCACTACACGCTGCAGAACACGATGCTCGCCGATCTGGTGCCGTACCTGAAGCAAAAGGGCGTTGGCATCATGAACGCCGCCCCCTTCAGCGCACGGCTACTGACCAACGCCACTCTCCCCGCCTGGCATAAAGCGACGCCCTTTGTCCGCGAGATTGCCGCCAAAGCCGCCAAACACGCTATGGAAAATGGCAGCGACCTCGCCAAACTCGCGCTGCAGTTTTCCATCCGCAACCCGGACATGACTACGTGCGTCGTCGGTTCGGCGAACCCGAAAAATGTCGAGGCCTGGGCTAAGTGGGCCGCCGAACCGGTAGATGAAAAGTTGATGCAGGAAGTGCAGGAGATTCTGAAGCCGATCCACAATTGGTTTTATATTGAGGGGCGGCCGGAGAATAACGATCCGCAGTAGATTGGCGTCGCCCACCCTACATAGCCGCCTGCATGCCCGGGGCTATTAGGGGTATCTTGCGGTCACTCCCGTAGAAACGTACAAAACTATTGTACTCTCCTTGCAAAATTATTTTTGCCATGCAGGACGTACAAATTAGTATTCGTTTTGTAGGTTCCTGCGAGCGATATCTCCGATAACACGCCTTTCCTCAATAGTGTTACGCAGCACTGAAGTAGGAACCGGTGAAATTACCGGTCATCAATCAGATTTCATGCCGTGCAGTTGATGCACCCCCTAACAACCGGGCGTTCCGCCTGGCCGCTACAGACGTCGCAAATCTCATTTTTAACGTTTAGTCCTGCCCAAACGCATCCGAAATAGTTCGAGTTGTGAGGGTTTGTGGATCTCGACAAGCTGCGCTGGCAGGACGCGGGAATGCGTACCGAGCGGGCAAGTTGCCTGCGAATCGTCGCAGTTTGTCGTAAGGACTCCAGTCGTTTCACGCATCAAAAGGCCAGGTGTCTACGTGTCAAAGCCAAGTTCGAATCAAAACGTTAATTCTTCATCAGTCAAGGCCAATCTTAAGAAGAAGGCCAAACGGCAACGTGCGATCGAACGCGCGATGGAACCGCTTGAAAGTCGAATGCTGCTGAGCGTGAGCGGCTTCCAACCCGCGGTGAACTACAACGCCGGCGTCGGACCGAGCGCGGTTGCCAAAGGCGATTTCAACGGCGACGGTAAGCTCGATCTGGTTGTGGCAAATCAGACGGGCAACAACGTAAGCGTTCTTTCTGGCAATGGGAACGGCACGTTTGGGGCGGCGACCAATTACGCTGCGGGGAGCGGTCCACTAGCGGTGGTCGCCGGCGACTTCAACGGAGATGGCAAGCTTGACATTGCCGTCGCCGACGGCGCCGGCAACAAAATCAGTGTGTTGCTCAACAATGGCAGCGGTGGGTTCAATTCCTTAGTAGCCTACAACGTTGGCACGGATCCCGTAGCCATCGTCGCCGGTGATTTTACTGGTAATGGTAGGATCGATTTGGCGGTGACGAATTATGTTGCCAATACGATCACTGTCCTGGCCGGCAATGGGAACGGCACCTTCGGTTCGCCGCAAACGTTGAGCGCGGGCGGCACCGGCCCCAATGCGATCGCGGCGGCAGATTTCAACGGCGATCAGAAAATCGATCTGGCCGTCACGGATGACGGAGGTGGCGTCAGTGTCCTTCTCAGCAATGGCAGTGGTGGTTTTGGCGCGGCTCACGTGTTTGCTGCTGGAATCACTCCCACCGGTCTGGTCACGGGGCTTTTTAATGGCGACTCGAATATGGACTTGGCCGTCGTCAACGCAACCGGCGACAACGTCAGTGTCCTGCTTGGTGCGGGCGACGGATCGTTTGGCGCTCCGACGAATTATGGCGTCGCGTTTGGTCCGCTTGCGATTTCCGCTGGCGACTTCAACAATGATTCGAAGATGGATCTGGCGGTCGTCAATGCCGACTCCGATAGCGTCAGCATTCTCTCAGGTCACGGCGATGGAAGCTTCAGCGCTGCAACCAATAAATCTGTAGGCACGAACCCGCAAGCCATAGTGACCGGGGATTTCAATGGCGATGGTTCCAGTGATCTGGCGGTCGTCAACCATAATACCGATAACGTCAGCGTACTGCTTGACAAGCACATCACGACCGTTGGCATTGCACAGGATATCCATGAAGGCGAAGCGCTCGCCGGCGTGGCTGTGGCAACCTTCACCGATAGCGAATCTGGAACTGTCGTCGGTGACTATACGGCGTCGATCAACTGGGGGGATGGCACGTCTGCCAGTGCCGGAACCATTACGTTCGGCGGCGGCCATTTTAGCGTAGCCGGCTCGCACACGTATGCGGAAGAAGGTGTCTATACGGCGACCGTCACCGTACAAGACACGCTCGGCACCACTTCTCAATCCACGGCGCAGGCGATTGTTCGGGATGCGGCGCTGACCTCTTCGGGTGTGGTCATCGCCGTCGATGAAGGCGCCGCTTTCAGCAATACGGTTGCTTCATTTAACGACGCCAATACCGCTGCGCCACTCAGCGATTTTACGGCGGTGATCCAATGGGGCGATGGCACGAGCACCAATGGAACGATCGTCAGCGACGGGGGTGGGGCTTTCCATGTGACCGCCACGCACGTTTGGCAGCACAAGTCAGCCCCAACCGTGGCCGTTAAAATTAGCGATATCGGCGGGTCCAAGACCACCGCCACCTACACCGCCACCATCGCCGATGCACCGCTCACTCCAGCAGCGGGTACACCGGCATTTACCGAAGGCTCTTCGGCGACTCAGACGATCGCTAACTTCACCGATGCGAATCCGTATGGCAGTGCCGCGGAATTCAGCGCTACCATTCATTGGGGCGATGGTTCGTCGGACTCCGCCGGAACGGTTTCCAGCAATGGGGCCGGTGGTTACAAGGTCCAGGGAACGCATAGCTATGTTCACTCCGGCAACAAATCGGCCAGCGTCAGCATCACCAGTGTTGACGGTCAAACCGCCAGCCAGAATGTAACCGTTGCCGTGAATAACGCCGCGCTGTCTGCAACCTCACCCGGCGGTCAGTTCACTGAAGCGATCCCATTCAGCGGTGCCCCGGTGGCATTCTTCACCGATGCCAATTCCGGCGCGACAGCCAGCGACTTTACCGCCACGATCGACTGGGGCGATGGTACGGCCCTCGATCATAACACCACCGTTGTCGTCAATGGCGGCAATCCCGGGTTCATTGTTCAAGGCGACCATAACTATATCCATAGCGGTCATCCGGCTGTTTCCGTCACGATCCTTGGTGCCGGGGGTGGCACTGCCAACCCCACTTCAAATGCTTTGGTACTGAATCAGACTTTAAGCGCCTATGGCCCGTTTCAATCCGTCGTGGACTATTCGACCTCTGGCAACCTGTATCGCGGTATATCCGGGGCTTTCAATACAAATAATAACGCATACGTTGGAGTGATCTCCGCGACCGGTGGCAATGTAGTCACCTACATGGCCGGCAACGGTAACGGCACTTTCGCATCGCCCACCGACCTCACGATCGGCCATGGTTCACAAACGGTCGCCGCCGGCGATTTCAACGGTGACGGTAAGCTCGACCTCGTCACCGTCAACGACAACAATACGATCTCCGTCGCGCTTGGTAACGGTGATGGTACCTTCGCCGCCGCGAATAATATCAATATCGGTGCCCTGGTGACGGATGTGGCTGTGGGTGACTTTAATGGTGACGGTAACATTGACATCATGGCAGTCACTCCGAGTACAACGAACGTTCGATTGCTGGCCGGCGACGGAACCGGCGCATTTTCCGCGTCTTCCGTTTCGTCTGCCGGGCAGCATCCCTCTGCGTTAACCGCGGTTGATCTGAATGGCGATGGAGTTCTTGATCTTGCCGTCATCAGCAAGATTGATGGCACTGTCGCCCGAATGATTAACGATGGTTCTGGATCATTTAGCATCACAGGTACTTATTCAGTTGGATCGCAACCAGTTTCCGTGAAGGTCGCAGACCTGAACGGCGACGCGAAGCTTGATCTGGTTGTTTCAAACTCCGGCGATAACACTGTTTCCGTCCTCACGAACGACGGTGCGGGTGGCTACAACGCCGCGACCTACTCTACGGGTTTAGGCACGCAGGATTTAGCCGTCGTCGATCTCTACAACACCGGCAAACCCGATATTCTCGTGGCGAATGAAGGCGACGGTACCGTCAGCATCCTGCTCAACAAGGGTGACGGCACGTTTGCCACGCAGATGGCGATGCCTGCCAACCACGGAACGCTCGGTCTGGTCATCGGTGACTTCAACGGTGACGGCAAGTCCGATCTTGTGGCTAACAGCTTCAATACCGGCATCGCGAGTGCCTTCATCAACAATGGCGCGGTAATCGCCGCCGTTGAAGGCACTGCGTTTAGCAGCAATACAATCTTGATGCACTTCACCGATCCGAACGGCTCGGCCGTCGCCGCCGACTTCCCAACGATTTCGATCAACTGGGGTGATTCGTCTACGAGTAGTGGTGTCGTCGTAGCCAATGTCAATGGTGGTTTCGATGTCATCGGCGGGCACAATTATAGCCATGCTGGCAATAAGACCATCGTAACGACGGTCACCGGAGCGGGCGGTGGCGTGGTCACCGGAGCCACCAAAGTCCATATCGCCAACGCTGCATTGAGTCTGGCAGCCAATGCCATTGCTCCGACGGAAGGCATTAGCTTTAGTGGTAAGGTTGCGCACTTCACGGATGCAAATGCAGCCGCGATCGCCGCCGATTTCACCGCAAGCATCGTCTGGGGTGATGGGCATACGACGAGCGGCACAGTGGTGGCCGCCCAAGGGGGTGGCTTCGATGTGAACGGTAGCAACCTGTACGCTGAAGAAGGCACGCAGACTGTAACGGTGTCGATCGCCGGCCTCGGTGGCGGCACGTCAAACGACAGCAACACCGCGACGATCGCGGATGCGGCGTTGAGCCCGACCGGCGCGGATATCACCGGCACGGAAGGCACTTCGCTTGCAGGTGTGAAAGTCGCGAGCTTCACCGATGCCGATCCGGCCGGCACGGTGGCGGACTACACGGCTTTGATTCACTGGGGTGACAACTCAACCTCTGCCGGCACGATCACTGCGAACGGGTCGGGTGGGTTCGATGTCACCGGGACGCACACGTACAATCACGCCGGAGACCATGCGGTCTCGGTGGATAT
>JBBRMF010000295.1:0-6244 GCA_038230975.1 Tepidisphaerales bacterium | reverse complement strand
CCCCGGAGTACCAGGAGAGGGAGATATCGGGCACGCCGGAACTGTCATACACCCCCGTCTGCGAAAGCCTCCCTTTACATCTGACGTTTTTTGTTTTCCGGGCATACAATCGACCGATTGCCGCTGAACGATATTTATTCGGAGACGTCGCATGTCCGAGACTCAGGATCCCACTGCCGCCGGTAATGCACAAGCCAATCAATCCACCGGGCCTGGCGCGCACGGCAACGCGCCGATTCATGCGCAACCTCCCGAAGATCGCAACGATTTGCGCACGGGTCCGATCAAGCATTCCGCCGCAGGGCTGCCGGCAGTGCTCAGTTCGGCAAAGTATGTTTACGGACAAATGGGCGTGATCCGCGGCACAAAAGTGATGCTCAAAGTCAACCAGAAAGGCGGCATCGATTGCCCAAGCTGCGCGTGGCCCGAACCGGATGGCGATCGCTCGATGGTCGAATTCTGTGAAAGCGGCGCAAAAGCAATCGCGGACGAAGCCACGACCCAGCGTATCACCGCCGAATTTTTCCGGGAAAACAGCGTGGCGGAGTTATCGACGCGATCCGATTTCTGGCTCGGCAAGCAAGGTCGACTGACCGAGCCCATGGTCTTGCGGACCGGCGCAACGCACTATGAACCGATCGCATGGGACGATGCCATCCAAATGATTGCCGGGGAGCTGAATGCGCTCGAGTCGCCGGATGAGGCTGTTTTTTACACCTCCGGTCGCACGAGTAACGAGACGGCGTTTCTTTATCAACTGTTCGTTCGGCAGTTCGGCACGAACAACATGCCCGACTGTTCCAACATGTGCCATGAATCCAGTGGCTCAGCCCTGACACCGACCATCGGCATCGGTAAAGGCACGGTCAAGATCGACGATTTCGAAAAATCGCAAGTCATCGTTCTGATCGGTCAGAACCCCGGAACCAATCATCCGCGCATGTTGACCACGCTTCAAAAGGCCAAGCGCGCCGGAGCCAAAATTATTTCGATCAACCCCATGCCCGAAGCCGGACTCATGGCGTTCCGCAACCCGCAGGAAGTCGGTGGGATGCTCGGCTTTGGCACTTCGCTCACCGATTTGTTTCTGCAACTTCGGATCAACGGCGACACGGCCGTTCTGAAGGGGATCATGAAAGAACTGTTGGATACCGATGCACTCGCCAAAGATTTCATCGAGCAAAAGACGGCGGGGTTCGAGGAATTTGCCGCAGCCCTGCGACAGGTCGCCTGGGATGAAATTGTCGAGGACGGCGGTATCTCGCGCGAACAAATCCATGAAGCCGCAAATTTGCTCGCGTCGACCGACCGAATCATCATCTGCTGGGCGATGGGCCTAACACAAAGCCACAATTCCGTGGCGACGATTCAAGAGATTATCAACCTTCTCCTGATGCGCGGAGCCATCGGCAAACCCGGCGCAGGGGCCTGCCCGGTTCGCGGTCATAGCAATGTGCAAGGCGATCGCACCATGGGCGTTTGGGAACGCCCGCGCGAAGAGTTTCTAAAGCAGCTCAAGACAGAATTCAATTTCGATCCGCCGGTGAATCACGGTTATGACACCGTCGAAGCCATCAAAGCGATGCATGCCGGCAAAGCGAAAGTCTTCTTCGCCATGGGCGGAAATTTTCTCTCGGCCACGCCGGATACGGAATACACCGCGCAGTCGCTTCGCAACGAAAGATTGACGGTTCAAGTTTCCACGAAACTCAATCGCGCCCACCTGGTGACTGGCAAGCAGGCACTTATTCTGCCGTGCCTCGGACGGACGGATATCGATGAACAGAAGGAAGGCACGCAGTTCGTCACCACGGAAAATTCAATGGGCGTCATTGAAACATCGCAAGGCATTCTCACACCTCCCTCGGAAAAACTGTTGAGTGAACCTGCCATCGTTGCGCGGCTGGCCCGCGCGACGCTCGGCAATCGCAGCGCGGTCAATTGGGAATCGCTGGCGGCCAATTACGACCGCATTCGCGACCACATTTCCCACGTCATTCCCGGTTGCCATGATTACAACCAGCGCGTTCGGCAACCGGGCGGCTTCTATCTCCCCAACCCGCCGCGCGATGGCGATTTCGATCACACACCCACTCACAAGGCAAATTTCACGATCCATCCCATGCCCGTCCGAAATCTGCAACCCGGGCAATTGGTCATGACGACCGTCCGATCGCACGATCAATTCAACACGACGATTTACGGGCTGAATGATCGCTATCGTGGCATTTACAACGAACGCCGTGTCGTAATGATGAATGAGCAGGATATCCGCGAGCTCGGTTTCAAAGATCGCGATGTCGTCGATCTCACCAGCCATTTCAACGGCAAGACCCGGGTCGCCCGCCACTTCACAATCGTGGCCTACAGCATTCCCCGCCGATCCTGCGCAACCTATTTCCCTGAGGCCAACGTGCTGGTTCCCATCGACAGCGTCGCCGAAAAAAGCAACACGCCAACTTCCAAATATGTGGTCGTTTCGCTGACTGCCACCACTCAACCCAACCGGAAGTTTGACTACGACCGTACCTGATTTTCGGTAGTGGTGCAGTTTGAAATTTATTTTCTATCCGCCGAATTTAAGGCGAAAAGAATAAGCGTAATCAGCCAAAAGATCGCCAATAGAACGGCCATGAAAAGGCAATCAATCGCGAACTTCCGAATCCGACGCCGAGGTGTTGCGTTTTGAATTTGATGAAAATATTCGAGTGGGATGGGTTTGTTTTCAACTTATAACATTATACCACGCCCCAAAAAAACCGCCCGTCGACGGTTGGTTCATTCAATCGATCAATATAATAATATCGTGGATCTCCCAGAAGGTTGTTGTGAGTCCGCTCAATAAATCAAAGAACTGTTCCGCGGCAGCATGAGATAGATTCGTCATTCCCACCTCCACAAAACCGCTTGTACCCCCCACCCCCCGCGCATAAGATGCCATCTCGTTTCCGCCCGACTTTTTCGGCGGTCAACCGCGCATAGAGCAGACACCATTATGGCTACAATCAACAATCCCTTCGGTTCCCAGTCATCCCTCTCCTCCAAAGCTGGCGACGTTCAGATTTTTCGTCTGGCCACGTTGACTGAACAAGGCATCGGGCATTTAGACAAGCTCCCATTTTCGATCAAAGTGCTGCTCGAAAGTTGCCTTCGCAACCTGGATAACTTCATCGTGAATCAGGAGCACGTCACCGGCGTCGCGAGTTGGAACGCCAAGAAGGTCAATGCCGTTGAACTGCCCTTCAGCCCGGCCCGGGTAATTCTTCAGGACTTCACCGGTGTACCTTGCGTCGTGGACCTGGCCGCCATGCGCGCCGCGATGAAACGCGCTGGCGGTGATCCTCAAAGAATCAATCCGCTTGTCCCCGTCGATCTGGTGATCGACCACTCCGTGCAGGTGGATACCTTCGGCTCTGAATTTGCACTTCACGACAATGTCACCAAAGAATTTGAACGCAATCGCGAACGTTACGAATTTTTGAAATGGGGCCAGAAAGCCTTCGATAATTTCGGCGTTGTCCCGCCAGCCGTCGGCATCGTTCACCAGGTGAATCTTGAATATCTGGCCAAAGTCGTCATGGTGAAAAAAGGCGTTGCGATGCCCGACAGCCTGGTCGGCACGGATAGCCACACCACGATGATCAACGGCCTCGGTGTTCTTGGTTGGGGCGTCGGTGGTATCGAAGCCGAAGCCTGCATGCTCGGCCAACCGATCTACATGGTCACTCCACAAGTGGTCGGTTTCAAATTGCACGGCAAACTGCCGGAAGGCTCCACCGCGACCGACTTGGTTCTGACCATCACGCAAATTCTCCGCAGTCATGGTGTTGTCGAAAAATTCGTTGAATTCTTCGGTGAAGGGCTTGCCGGAATGTCCGTCGCCGATCGCGCCACCATCGCCAACATGGCTCCGGAATATGGCGCGACAATCGGCTTCTTCCCCGTCGATGACCAGACACTGACCTATCTGCGACTCACCGGCCGCGATGAAAATCACATCGACCTTGTCGAACGCTACTGCAAAGAGCAAGGACTTTGGCGTCAGAATAAAAGCGAACCTGAATTCACCGAAGTCCTCGAGCTGGATCTTGCCTCCATCATCCCAAGCGTTGCCGGCCCCCGCCGCCCGCAGGATCGCGTCGAGCTGCGCAGCGTCAAACAGAGTTTCCGCTCGGCACTCGTCGACACGTTCAAGAAAAATGTCGGTGAATCCGCCACGCCGCGGCTGGATCGCTGGTCGTCCGAAGGCCCGGTTGCCGTCTCCAGAACGACGGGCGATGCCGGGGGTCAGGCGGAGCAACACGAAGCATCCACCACCGAACATTTGAAGGATAAAAAAGATCACGCGATTGCCGTGCTGGAAGATCAGTGGGTAAAAATGACTCACGGCGACGTCGTCATCGCCGCCATCACCAGTTGCACCAATACCAGCAATCCCAGCGTGATGGTTGCCGCCGGCCTCCTCGCTAAAAAAGCCGTCGAACACGGCCTGAAAGTACCGCCCTATGTCAAAACCAGTCTCGCCCCCGGCAGCCGGGTCGTGACCGATTATCTGGATAAAGCTGGCCTGTCCCCTTATCTCAATCAACTCGGTTTCAATACCGTCGGTTACGGCTGCACCACTTGCATCGGCAACAGCGGCCCACTCCCGGATGCCATCGCCAACGCCGTCGAAAAAGCCGACCTCGTCGCCTGCGCCGTTCTGTCCGGCAACCGTAATTTCGAAGGTCGCATCAATCCACATGTGAAGGCAAACTACCTCGCCAGCCCCCCGCTCGTCGTCGCCTATGCCCTGGCCGGTACGATGGACGTCAACATCATGGATGAACCGATCGCCAAGAACGACAAAGGCACGCCCGTCTATCTCCGCGATATCTGGCCGACGCAGAATGAAGTTCACGACGCCATGACCGCGAGCCTCGGGCCGGAGATGTTTAAAAAGCAGTATGCCAACGTCGCCAACGCCAATGAAGACTGGAACAAAATCCCCGTCAAAGGCGGCGAGCTTTTCAATTTCGATGAAAAAAGCACGTACATTCAGGAACCCCCGTTCTTCACTGACTTGTCACCTGAACCCAAGCCGATCCAGGCCATCCATGGTGCGCGCGTGTTGGTAATGGTCGGTGATTCGGTGACGACCGATCACATCTCCCCCGCCGGTGCAATTAAAAAAGACAGCCCGGCCGGCAAATTCCTGATGGAGAACAACGTCGGTCCGCTCGATTTCAATAGCTACGGCGCACGGCGTGGCAATGATCGCGTCATGACGCGCGGCACGTTCGCCAATATCCGTTTGAAAAACCAACTTGCCCCCGGCACCGAAGGCGGCGTCACACGGTATCTCGGCAAGCCGGGTGAATTCGGTGAAGAGGTCATGAGCATCTACGATGCCTCCATGAAATATCAAGCCGCCGGTGTCCCGCTTGTTGTCCTGGCCGGCAAAGATTACGGCATGGGCTCCAGTCGCGATTGGGCCGCCAAGGGCACTTATCTGCTCGGCGTCAAAGCGGTGCTTGCCGACAGCTTTGAACGCATCCATCGCAGTAATCTGGTCGGCATGGGCATCCTCCCTTTGCAGTACAAAAAAGGACAGTCCCGATCAAGCCTGGGCTTAACCGGAATGGGCACGTTCGATATCGAGCTGGGTGACGACCTGAAGCCATTGCAGGAAGTGAACGTGCGTGTGGTCACCCGCGAAGGAGTGCCTCTCGAGTTCACCGCCATTTGCCGAATCGATACCCCGGTGGAAATTGAGTATTACCGCAACGGCGGAATCCTCCACACGGTCCTGCGTCGTTTCCTTTCCCCCATTCCCCTGACGGCGTAAATGGGAGGCTATGTATGAAAGCAATCCGCGACAACGACGAAATTTCTCACCCATTGGAATACGCCAGCCCTGAGCCCGAGCCCCTTGGACGCTGGTTCCTGCGAAGGGCAATTATTTTCGTCGCCGTTCTCGCGAGCATCTTTGCGCTGCTGATCGTGCTTTCGCTTGTCGCTGACCATTACGAATGGCTTGGAATTCATGACACAAAAGTGATTACGGAGTAGCCCACATAATTGGCCCCTCCGCAGTAAACGGGCGCAGAATTCACACCGTCGTGCGAAACATGCTTAGAAACGGTTGATTGCAAACTACAAATTGGAACAAACCCCACGGAGCTTGTTCCGTGGGTTCTTTTTTCGATTCCAGGTTGTTCACATACAAGCTCCGTGAAGTTAAGGGATTGCAAAATCGACTAGT
>JBBRMF010000294.1:0-6261 GCA_038230975.1 Tepidisphaerales bacterium | reverse complement strand
TGATTCCGATCCAGCGGTGCCGCGGCCCAATGAGACATACCGACCTCCAGGTCATCCAAACTTATCCAGCCCCAATGGCGATACTTTAGCACGAAATTGCTTTATATGCAAGGGGTGGATAAATCGACAGGCTCAGTACCAGGAGAGGGGATAATACCGCCGGTTTTGAAATCCATCGGATTGCCCTACAATCCCACCGCTATGACTGACGCCGCCCCATGGACGGTACGACGGCTGCTTGAATGGACCACCGGCTTTTTCACGCGCAAAAATGTCGACTCCCCCCGTTTATCCGCCGAGCGATTATTGGCCCATGTGCTGATGTATCCGCGAATCCGGCTTTACACCGATTACGACCGGCCCTTGAATGACAAAGAATTAACCACCTATCGCTCACTCGTTCAGCGTGCGGCAGAGCAAGAACCGATTGAATATCTCGCCGGGACCGCTCACTTTTTCAACCTGGAATTTGAAGTCAATCGCGATGTTCTGATCCCCCGGCCGGATACGGAAACGCTGGTTGAAAATGTCCTGCAATTGGCCCGCAACACCGCCGGAATGGAATCGCCGCGCGTATTGGATTTGTGTACCGGCAGCGGTTGCATCGCGGCAGCGATCGGGCATCACCTCAAAAACGCGGTGGTCTTCGCCACTGATCTCAGCGAGAAAGCGGTCAGCATCGCGCGGCGAAATGTCGAGCGGCTTGGGCTGTCCGGTCGAGTCACCGTCGAGCAAGGCAATTTGTATGAGCCGTTGATCAACAGCGTGGATGCCCAGCCGTTTCAACTCATCGTCGCCAATCCACCGTATATCGCGACCGCGCAAATCGATGCCCTCGATCGCAGCGTCAAAGATTACGAACCGATCATGGCGTTGGATGGTGGGCTGGATGGATTGATTCTGCATCGCCGCATTCTGGAAGGTGCCGGGGATCGACTGGTGTCCGGCGGTCGGGTCTATCTGGAAATCGCCTACGACCAGGGAACTCTCGCCAAGCAAGTCGGCGAAGGATACACCGAATTTGAAGACGTTCGCGTTCTAAAAGATCACGGTGGAAATGATCGCGTGCTGACCGCCCGACGAAAATGAATTCTTTGGTCCCCTCCCCACATGTAGTCATGATGAAGTTCTTCAGCGAAATAATTCCCGCAAACTCTGCCCCTGCCGGAATGGCTCTGCTCTCGCTGGCGGTGGTCGTCGGCCTGGGGTTGGGAGCCATTCGCGTTCGCGGAATTCGACTGGGCGTTTCCGGAGTCTTGTTCTCCGCGTTGCTCTTCGGGCAACTGGGGTTATCCGTCGACGCGAAGGTGCTCGAGTTCGTCCGGGACTTTGCCTTGATCGTATTTGTCTACGCGATCGGACTGCAAGTCGGGCCGGGGTTCATGGCTTCATTGCGACGCGAAGGGTTGCGATTAAATCTCCTGTCGCTGGCGGTCATCGGGCTTGGGGCGTTGCTGGCGATCGGAATCGTACGAGTCACCAAAATGCCCCGCGCATCGGCATCGGGTTTATATGCCGGCGCATTCACCACCACACCCGGATTGGCTGCGGGCCAGGAGGCGCTCGGCCATGTACTGGCAAACCATCCTGACACGATCGCGGCCGCAACCGATGTGGCGAGCCTGGCCTACACCGTCGCCTATCCCTTCGGCATTCTTGGGCCCATTCTGGTGATCGCTTTGCTTCGGCGGATTTTCCGCATTGACATGGCGGTTGAACGAGCGGCGATGGTGGCGGCGGAGCAATCGTATCGCCCAGCGGTTCAATATGTAGATATGGAAATCACCCGGGAAGAACACGCCGGCAGAGTACTGAAAGAACACCCGCTGCTGCGAGCGAGGGGCATCACCTTTAGCCGCCTGCTGCGAAATAATTTCGTGATCGTACCGACCGGTGAAACCGAGATTCGTGTCGGTGATGTTTATCGCGCTGTCGGACAGAAGGAAGCGCTGGATGAGTTGATCAACGTCATGGGCCGTCCGAGTACGATCGACCTTGGCAACAGCGGGGACATTCGGCGAATGGATCTGGTCGTCACCCGCACACAGGTTCTGCGTCGCCAATTGCGCGAGCTTGATTTAACCCGTCGCGCGGGAGTGACCGTCGCGCGCGTGAATCGGTCGGGCATTGAATTGTCCCCCACCGCGTCGCTCCGTCTTCTGTTCGGCGATCGCGTGACGGCCGTCGGGCCCGAAGCCGGTCTCAAGACTGTCGAGGAAGAACTCGGCAATTCACCGGACATGCTCAATCGCCCGCAGCTCGTGCCGATTTTTCTCGGGATCGTGCTGGGGGTATTCATCGGTGCCATTCCCCTGGCGATTCCCGGGCTCAGCATTAAGTTACGAATCGGATTGGCAGGCGGGCCGATGCTGGCGGCGATCGCGTTGTCGCAGCTTGGAAATGTGGGATCGGTCGTGTGGTACATGCCGGTGGCCGCCAATCAGCTCTTCCGCGATTTTGGCTTGGCGGTTTTTCTGGCGTGCGTCGGATTGCAATCCGGCAATCACTTCATCGAGCGCGTATCGCATGGCGGAGGAATCGGCTTCATCTTCTGGGGCGCGCTCATCACCTTGTTGCCCGTATTACTCGTCGGCATGTTTGCACGGTATTTCCTGCGACTGAATTTCCTGACGTTGAGTGGTTGGGTTTCCGGCGCGATGACCAGTTCACCGTCATTGCTGTTCAGTCATGACCTGACCGGTTCCGATGTTCCGGCCGTCGCGTATGCGGCGGTTGCACCCTTGGGAATGCTCGCTCCGATTGTCTGTGCTCAGTTGATCGTGGTCGCTTTCAGCTAATCATATCGCCCGGCGAAAACACCGGGCGATATGATTTTTGCGCTTTGTCACGCGAAAGAATTAGGGTTTCACCAGTTGATGGGTGCCACAGGTCGCGGTACAACGATCACAGTGTCCTGCGGGTTTCCCACGCGCACAAGTATACGCGTACCGCGACCCGTGGCACCCTAAATCTTATTCATGACTCGGCACTATGAGACTACTTAATCGCCGCCGCGCCGGCCGCCGCGACGGTGTGATCGTTGTCGACGCTCGATCCTGATACACCGATCGCGCCGATGACCGTACCATCCGCCAGTTTCAGCGGGATGCCACCGGGGAAGCTGATCAATCCACCGTTCGATTGCTCGATGCCGAACAACGGCCCACCCGGCTGCGAGAGCTTGCCGATCTCACCGGTCGGAAAATCAAACCAGCGAGCGGTGTGCGCCTTCTTGATGGCGATGTCGATGCTGCCAAGCCACGCGCCATCCATTCGGATAAACGCCTTGAGATTGCCCCCGGCATCGACGACCGCGATGTCCATCTTCGTGTTGATCTCCGCCGCCTTCGCCGCCGCCGCCGCAACGATGGTATGGGCCTGATCCAGGCTGATATCCTTGGTGGAAAGCGGTTCACCCTTGGGCATCATGTGCTCGTGCCCTTCGGCCACCTTCACGGTCTGGCTCACTTTATCTTCTGCGGTGGCCTTGGGCGCATTGCCGGCCGTCAGAAACAAGTACGCCATCCCGGTGGCGGCGACACCCGCGAACAGCATCGACCGGGACTTCATGAACTTCGACGTGGAACAGCAGCGTGACATAAGCATTCCTTCCAAAAATGAGGCCCGCAACGCGGCACCCTCGGGTAACGATACGATTCACCAAAACGAATCGCTATGATAGCGCGAGTTGCCTTGGAATGGAAAGCACTGCTGCAAAAGTTGATCCTGCGGGGATCGATTCACCCCACCCCAGCGTACAAACCGCGCGGCTGGATTTTGCCGTGGATCGCGCGACTGATGCAACAAAATGAAACAAATTGCAACAGTTTCGAGGGTGTTGAAAAATCCGCCATTTCGCGATTTTCGTGAAATGAGGAGGAATTTGTCCCAGTGGTTTGTTTGGAACTCTGAGCCTTCTCGCACACTTTTCTTTTGGTCGGTTTATCATCGAAAAATGGCAAAAGGGGCCACCAGTCGATATGGTGCCGAGTAGGGTCCGCGGTGAACTTGGGGTTTTTCAGGTGGTGTGGGCGTCTCGCCCGCGTTTTCTTCCGAAGAAAGCACGGGCAAGACGCCCATGCCACTATCTTCTCAGGCTCAGTGCGGAAGCTACGAACTGTGCGGCCATGTACGAGTTTTCACGGAAGGTGATCCGTGCGTTCTGACCATACCACTCGACCGGTTCGGTCGATATAGGCAGTAAGAGGCTCATCATTATTCGCCGGATCTTTTTCGTTTGGAAGCGCAACAAGGGCCAGTTCGCGATCAAATCCGCGTTCGGGTGCATCGAGATATTTGGGTGGGATTACCCAACTGCCTTTTTTGTCTATAAAACCCCAATAGTCGGTATCCTTGTCTCCTACGCGTACGGCGGCGAGTCCCTGTCTGAATGGATACGCTTGTGAGAATCGAGGGGCGATGACACGCTTTCCTCCATGGTCGACGTAGCCCAAACGACGAGGCGACTCGATATCAGAGCCGCAGTTTTCGCATTCCTCGCCATAGGACAAGCCTGTTAGTATCGCGCGACATTCAACGCAACGAGTGCCAGCGGGCACCATTCCCATTTGCGGCATTTCGACAGCAGCAAGGCCCTCGCTAAAAAAACCATCGGATGTCGAGTAAAAGTGTGAGAGCGAGGGGATCTTTTTCCCTTCTTTATCGATAATGAGAAACTCACCGTGCGCTGAGACCGATGCGACTCCTTCGGAAAACCAAGCGACGTCGTCAAACTGTATCGGAATTATCAGATGACCATCCCGATCGATAAATCCCCATCGGTTGCCGGATTTTACAGCCGCCATTCCCTCAGAACAAAAGGATACTTTGTCATACTTCGGAGGAACGATGACTTCACCTTTGGAGTTAAGCACCCCCCATTTCTGATCAATTCGAAACGCCGCGCGACCTTCTGAGAAGTCTTTGAGGGGAGAATCGATGATTGTCGTTATGCGCTTCCCTATCGTGTCATTGCCATGCGCGTCGATATAGAACCAGACTCCGCCGTTGGTGTAAACGAAGTCAACTTTTCCTCCGACATTGATGACGGAAAATCCTTCGCTAAAATATTGCGGATCGCGAATTTCAGCGCGGGTTTTAAAGGCGGTTTGACCATCGGGACGAATGACTTTCCAATTACCATGATCGAACACCCACGCGAGCCCTTCGTGAAAGGGTTGGGCGTAATCGAAGGTTGGCTTGATAGCCATTTCGCCTTTATCGTTAATGTAGCCGTATAAAAACTGATCGCCGGCTTTTTGGCGAATCCGCCAGCGATGTTGTATGAGTTGTTTTTCAACGACACATTGCATTGTTGAGGGTGTTGCTTCGGTTCGGCTCGCGGAAATTGAACGATGAACTAGTGGGTTTGACGAGCATCCGAGCATCGTGGACATAAAGATTACGAGCAGTTGTATTCGGGGAGAAAGGCCGTCTCGGATAAATTCAGTTCGCCTCAGCGGTTTTGGGCTTTGCTTCATGTCGACGATCCTACGATAACAATGCGATTAATGGTGGCACCGATGGAACGCCGAATCACCGACTTGGTTTTTCATCGGCTTCTACAGACCCAATCAGGGTTTCACGCCTTTCTGCGAACTTCTCGATAGATCAGCGACATTCCCAGAAGAAACACATTTGTATAGACCAATGCGCCACGTCCTGCTGGAATCGCGGATCGTTTGACGACGTACGTGCCACAGAGTTTGTCGCGCATTCCCTGGCGGCTGTCATCGTTATTCAACCAGACCAGGTCGACCCGAGGGTTGAAGCCGGCGCTCACGAGGAATCGCAAAGTCATTTTGAAGAAACCGGGACGATTGCCGTGCAGGTCTACGATTTTCACACGGCAGATCCGGTAGCCAACCGTTCCCAGGCTGCGCTTCAGGGCAACTTGATATGCCCACAGAATGGAAACCATCAAGATTGAAAAGACGAGGCGGTCAACTTTTGGCCATACTTTGATGAGCAAGATCGCCAGACCATACATGATGGCGGCGATGATCGTGAGATCCAACGCCGCGATCAGCACACGAATGAAGAAGCCGGGTGCATCGCGCTTGTTGAAATACACGCCGTCGGGCTCTTCGGGAGGCAGGAGATTTGAAGGGTTGGCTTCCGTTGGCGTGGTTGGCATAGACTGTTCCGGCTTATTGAACTTGCCATTTGAACGAGGTGTCGAGTCTAACACAGATAGCCGAAGAAACACCGCTTTGAGTTTTTTGGCCCTCTGCGGTACTCCGAGACCTGTATCTTTTGCCC
>JBBRMF010000293.1:0-6300 GCA_038230975.1 Tepidisphaerales bacterium | reverse complement strand
GCCAACTGCGGGCAACGGCGCGCGTCATCTCCCGCCGGCGGAACCTGAAAACTTCAGATCGACTGGAAAGTGCCGGCCGAATCGTGATATTCTGCGGCGGGAGATAAATCGACGGACCCAGTACCGGGAGAGGGAGAAATCCGGTTCGCCGGAACTGTCACGCACCCGCCTCTTGGGGCGTGCCCAATCTTCCAGGCGTAAGCAACCTTTCGCCACCGGGCAGCGAAAATGCAACGCGGAGACGCGGAGGTCACGGAGACAGACGGAGAAGAGAAAATAATGGGCTTGCAGGTCTGGAACATTCAAAAAAATATTGAATTTCTCCGTCTATCTCCGCGATCTCCGCGATCTCCGAGCCTCCGCGTTGCATTTCGAGCTTGCCCGGAAGTTTGGTCGCGCCGGCGTATGATTCACCGCTTTTGAGTCCCCTGCGATGCCGGGGATTTCTCATGCTTGAGCAACGTTTCATGGACGCGCGCCACATCTCCCATGTAATCGTCTCCGGCATAATTCTGTGCGGCCAGAAGTATATGTTCGCGGGCCTGATCCAATTGACCCGCCGCTTCCTGATACAATCCGATATACAGATGCGCATAGAACAGCCGCATCTTTCTCTCTTCCGCCGTCGCCTCCCCGGCTTCGGCTTCCTTCAACACATCCGCCGCGCTCGCAGTCCCCAAGTACATCGCATAAACCCGCATCATCGGAACGCGCGCATCACCTTCAATTTTGATCAACCCCGCCCGCGCTTTATCAACGCCGCCCAGCCTCGCCACACATAGATAATGCCACACCGCGTTTTCCACATCGTTGGGATTCACGGCTTTGTGTCCCTCAAATTGCCTGGCTCCGCGCTCAAATTCGCCCGCGTAATAAAGCGAGATCCCCCGCTGCCAATGATAAGGCTCGCGCTTGGGCTCAAGCTGAATCACCTTGTCAAAATCCGCGACTGATTCCGCGAATTTTCCCATTCGAAAATAATCCTCCCCACGCCGCTGATATCCACCGACGACATTTGGCATTAGCTCAATCACCCTGGAGTAGTCTGCAACCGCTTTCTCAAAATCATGGCGAGCATCCTGGATCATCGCTCGGATCGCGTAACAGGAAGGATTCTTTGGATCACCCTCCACCGCCTTGGTTGCAGCCGCCAATGCATCCTCTTTTTTGCCTTGCTCCAAAGATTGGCGAGCGCTGTCCAAGTACTCTTTAGTTGATAAATCCGCAGGCGCGGCTCCCGTAAAGACCGATATGAGCAGACCCGTTACAACCAATAATTTTCGCATAGGTCAGATCCTTAAATCGATTGCTCTTTCTGATTCCCTCCTCCGATGTATTCATGCGGGGGAGGTCTCTGAAATTATTTAGCCGGGTCGCTTGCGACCCGTGTCTAGCTGCTATCCGAGGCCATCGGACACGGGTCGCAAGCAACCCGACTAAATAATTCGTCAATCGGCGAATTACTTGCCGCGATACGTTACATTCCAGAGAACGATACCATGTTACACGTTTCAATGATTCTGCAGGGCATGCTTCTCGGAATCGGTGCCGCCGCGCCGATCGGACCGGTCAATGTTGAAATCGCTAGGCGAACGTTGCAAGGCGGCTTTCGTTCCGGTTTCGCCTTGGGTTGCGGCGCCGTAACCGTGGATGTGGGTTACGCGATACTCGTAAGCCTGAGCATTCGGCCGGCGATGTCCTTCCCAATCCTCATCGCGATTGTTGGTGTGCTCGGGGCGGCGCTCATGTGCTACCTGGGTGTATCCAGCCTGCGTCACGCAATGGCAAACAAATTCACCGAAACTTCGACGGCATCCACCGTCTCATCCACCCGAAACTACGTCACCGGGCTATTACTCACCAGCCTGAACCCCATGACACTGGCATTTTGGTTCATCGCCGTCCCTGCCACGGTGACTCGAATGGCCCCCGCGCCGACCGGCGACCTGCCGCTTGTCTGTTTTGGCGTTTTCGTCGCCGCGCTCAGTTGGGTATGCCTGTTTGCGGGGATGATGAGTATGGCCGGCGCCCATTCAAAATTTCGCTGGATGAAGGCTGCGGATCTGATCGGCGGAGTGCTTTTATTGGCATTTGGCGCGGTCACTATTTGGCGCGTCGCCCGCGCGTTCCTATGATATGGCCCTCTCTCAATTGGGAATAATGAAATGATGGCAATGCAAAACCGTTCGAACTCTCGTCGCTCACTGGCCCGCGCACTTTCCGCCCTGCTGATTTCGTCCGCTGCCGCGTTTGCGGTGGCGACCCTGACGGGTTGCGGAATAGACCCTGCGCCGTTCAATCCCAATACTCTTCAGAGATTGGCGCGAGCCCACGCTTCGGAGAATACGTCGCAGGCGATGCGCCCGCTGCCCGAACGGCTTGAATCGCCGTATTTGTCTTCGACCCAACCGGCCACCCGCCCCTCCTTCGCCGCCGCCACTCAACCCGGCCCCGGCCCGCGCGGGGTTCGACGCATGAGCCTGCACGATGTCGTTCGGATTGCCGTCGCTCACAATGCCGACGTGCGAGTCAACAGCTACCAACCCGCCATCGACAGCGCCCGCGTCGTCGAGGCCAATGCCGCTTACGATTTGAAATACTTCACCACGTTCCAATTCGCCAATCAGAACGATCTGTTCCCTTCTTCGACCAATCCGGGCATCAGCCCGATTGCGGGTCGGAATACGATTCTTTTTCAGGATATGCAGATTCAAACCGGACTTCGACAAGACACCAGCACCGGTGCCAAAGTTGAACTGCGTGGCCAGACCGATCAGTTCTTCCGCAGCGGCCCGGGCACCAAAGGTGCTGCCGCCGCCAATTTCCGCCCGAACCCGTTCTGGACGAATCAATTGACTCTGCAGGTCACGCAACCGATCCTGCAAAACTTCGGCGGTGAAGCCAACGCCGCCCGCATCGCCATCGCCAGGAACACACAGAAAAGCAGCATGCTCGATTTCCGGTTGAATCTGGAAAAGAATTTGGCTGAGCTGGAACAGGCCTATTGGCAATTGGTGCAGGCCGAGCAGGAAGTAAATATTCGCGAGACCCTGCTTCGCCAAACCGAAGATACCGCCGGTCTGCTGCGAAAACGCGTCGGTACCGAAGGCACGACCAATACCGAAGTCGCCCAGGCTAACGCTGCGGTGCAAAGCCGCGGTGCCGATCTTGTCCGTGCCCGCGCACAGGTCGAAGATCTGTCGGACGTTGTCAAAAACAAGATGAATGATCCGGAATTTCCGGTTTCCACCGGCGATCTGATTTTGCCTGCCGACGTTCCGATCGAACTCCCCGTGCATTTTGATGCCGCCGAGCAAATTCAGACGGCACTGACCTTCCGCGCCGAGCTCTCGCAGCAGCAAACCAAAATTGATTCCGCCGAAATCACCGTTCGTGCGGCAAAGAACAATGAGCTGCCAAAACTCGATTTCATCGGCAGCGTTTCGCTGCTCGGCGTCGGTAAATCATTCAACGCCGCCACGAAAAACGAAGGTCGCTTCAACTACACCGACTTCACCCTCGGCTTTCAATTGGAAGTGCCGATCGGTGGCCGTGAAGCGCGAGCCATCTACCAGCGAACCCTCTTGCAACGCCAACAGACCATCGAGCAGTATCGAACGTTGATCGATCAGGTCACATTGGAAGTGAAAAAAGCCCATCGCGAAGTCGAGACGACCTGGAATGAAATGATCCGCACCCGTCAGGCCCGCATTGCGGCTGAGGAAGAACTACGCCGCCTGAACATCGACGAAGGCCGCGCCGGTGCCGTCAGCCCCGGTTTCATTAATACCAAGCTGGATGCACAGTTGCGTTTGAGCGATCTGTCCCGCCGCGAGATGGCCTCCATCGTCGGTTACAACATCGCCATTTCCGGCCTGGAACGCGCCAAAGGCACGATTCTCCGATACGACAACATCACGCTGGATGAAGAAGTGAAACCGCTGTACGTGACACGGCCATTGAAGTAGTTTGATCGCAAGTGGTTCTCTAGCAATTTTGCCAGGAACAGCCACAGAGGACACAAAGAGCACAGAGACTTGCAACGAGAAATTCAAATTTAATTGAACTGTATTCTCTGTGCCGACCTCCGTGTTCTTTGTGTCCTCTGTGGCTAAATTAGTCTCTCACTATTTCACCGTTTCCTGCGCAAACCCCTTCGCCCGATCCAGCGCCGCCCCCAGTTCCGACGGATTTTTCCCTCCCGCCTGCGCCATCTGCGGTCGACCCCCACCGCCACCTCCCGCCATCTTCGCCGCCTCACGAATCCAATCGCCGGCCTTCAAACCTTTGGCGATCAGATCATCGCTCACCGCCGCCACAAAACTCACCTTGCCATCGTTCGCACTTCCCAGCAGCACACCCAGGCTCGGCGATTTCGCCCGGAGCGAAGCAATCGCCGCATGCAGTTGATCGTCGCTGGCGCCGGGGATTTCACCGACGACAATTTTCCCACCACCTAGCGTCAGCGCCTTCTCGAGCAGGTGGGCGGCAATTCCCACCGCATCCACATTTGAGGCCGATGCCTGCGACTTATTCGCCTTCTCAAACGCCTTGGACCGCGCCTGCAACTCCACCACCGCCGCTTGCCCCCGCCGTTTAGCGCGAAGCGGCAAATTACCCGTAACCGCCTTCTGCAACAAAACAATCTGCGCCTGCAATTCCGCATCGACTGATTTCCGAGCCGCCGCGATTTGTGCATCCAACGCCGCCGCCGCCTCAACTGCCTGCTTGGCCGCATCGCCGGTCAGCGCGACAATTCGGCGAATCCCTTTGCTGACCGATTCCTCGGCCGTGATCGCAAACACCGCCGCCTCGGAACTATTCGCCAAGTGCGTGCCACCGCAGAATTCGATGCTGTACTTCCGCCATTCCGCATTCGTCGGATCGGCCAGCAACTTCTCCACCGGCACACCCACTGAAACCACACGCACCATCGGCGGATATTTCTCCCCGAACACCGCCCGCAAGCCATGAATCTTCAACGCCTGTTCCTGCGGAGCCGTCTGGGCATACACCGGCAATTTGCCCGCGATCCCCGCGTTCACCAGCGTCTCCACCTTCGCCAATTCATCTTCGCTCAGCGACTTCCCATGCGAGAAATCGAATCGCAGTTTCTCCGGATCAACCAGCGAACCCTTTTGCTGCACATCATCGCCGAGCACTTCGCGCAAAGCCCAGTTGGCGATGTGGGTGGTGGTGTGGTTTTGTTCAATTTTGATTCTGCTCTCATCAACGTAAGCGGTGAATGAGTCTCCAACTTTCATCGTGCCTTTTTCGACTCGGCCAATGTGAAGAACGTAAGCCCCTGCCCACTTGGTAGTCTGGACATTGAATAGTGCACCACTCGGAGCGAGTGAGAGCAGACCTTGATCACCTACTTGCCCCCCCATCTCGGCGTAGAAGCATGTCTTGTCGGCAATTACTGCAATTTCCTCACCCTCTGATGCTGTCGTATCGGAAAGGCCTAGATTCGTGCCGTTCCAAATAGCCATAACTCGGCCATAGCCCCACACGCGATGTTTGCTTATCCGTTCGCCATTTGGCTTTAGGTTCGGCTTAAGCGATTCGAATTTTGGTGAATCATCTGTTGTTAACACCTCCGCAACCCGTAACGCGCCAAGCACTGACGCCGGGAGATCCGCTAATCGGGAAATGCCTATTTCTTTGCCACCAGCCCGAGCTCTATCCCTAGCTTCTTCCATGAGCTTTTCATAGCCCGCGATGTCAACGGTCATGCCGCGTTCTTCGGCCATGATGCGGGTGAGGTCGATCGGAAAGCCATAGGTGTCGTGGAGTTTGAAGGCGTCGGCAGCGGAAACTGTTCCGGACTTCGCTGCGTCTTCGAAAAGCTGGATACCGCGATCCAGTGTTCGTCCAAACGAAACTTCTTCATCCTTCACCAATTCAATTACATGCTCCGGATACTTCTTCAACTCCGGAAACACATTCCCCATCGACTCCACAATCACCGGCACCAGCTTATGAACAAACGGCTCCCGCAATCCCAACTGCTGTCTCCCAAACCTTACGGCTCTTCGAAGTATCCGCCGCAGCACATATCCCCCCCCTTCGTTGCTCGGCACCGCTCCATCGGTCAGCGCAAACGTCAAACACCGCGCATGATCTGCGATGACGCGAAACGCAATGTCATACCGCAACTGCTCATTCGCTGCCTCCGCCACCGGATCGGCAGCATTCGTTTTCGGAAATAGCCCCGTGTACGCAATGTCGCTCATCTTCGTAATCGCCTCAAACAACGGCGTCCAAAGATCCGTCCCGAAATTATCTTCCTTGTTCTGC
>JBBRMF010000292.1:0-6404 GCA_038230975.1 Tepidisphaerales bacterium | reverse complement strand
TTCTCCGTCGTTGGACGATATACTGGAAGCCGTTCAGGGGGCGCGGCGGACCGCCGTGCTTTTTGTCCGTGAACTTTAAATGGTTTTGTATTTGGTGGCATGGGCGTCTCGCCGGTGAATTTTTTCAGTGAAAGCACGGGCGAGACGCCCATGCCACTTTTTGCAAAGCAACGCGTTATAACGATTGTCCCCGACAGAAAGTCGATCGCATGAGCCTTCCCTACCAGATAATGATGGTCGCCCTGATGGTTTTTGGTTTCGGGTTCGTAGTCTTTTTCCACGAGCTTGGCCACTTTCTAGCGGCTAAATGGGTGGGGATTCGAGTTGAGCAATTTGCCGTGGGATTCGGGCAGGCTCTGTTTGCATACCGAAAAGGCATGGGCTGGAAAGTCGGAACGACCAATAAAGAATTGCGCCGCCGGGTCGAAGCTTACCTGTCTTCGAAAGAAAAAGGTGAGTCCCTGCCAAAAGAAGAGGTGGAATACACCGACGAGCAAATCAACAAAGCCGCCGATGAACTCGGGCTCGGTGAAACCGAATATCGACTCAACTGGATCCCCCTGGGCGGCTACGTGAAGATGTTGGGTCAGGATGATCTGAAAGCGAACGCAGTCGCCGAAGACCCGCGCGCCTACAACCGCAAAGGGATCGCCCAGCGAATGCTCGTGGTATCCGCCGGCGTCATTATGAACATTATTCTGGCGGCGATCGGATTCATGGTGGTCTTCCTGATCGGTCTCAAAGCACCGGCTCCAATCGTCGGCAGCCTGTTGAGTGGCTCACCGGCGCAAAAAGCCGGGCTGCAAGTCGGTTCGACAATTTTGACCATGGACGGTGTCGTCCAACATGACTTCACAAAAATCGCGTTGAACACTGCACTGCTTCGTGAAGGTGCGGATGTGCCGATTGAATTTGAGTTGCCGGGCAACCCCAGGGTGATCAAACGTTCCACCATTCGACCTGAACGGATGGAACCGGATTCGAAGGCATTTTTGAGCCTTGGGATTCGCCAGAGTGAAGATCTGGTCGGCGTCGATCCCAAAGAAGTCTCGGCGGAAGAATTCAAAAAGCTTGAGGACACCACCACCAGCCTCCCGGATCGCGGGAAGATTAAACCCGGCGATACGATCGTTGCCATCCGAGGTACACCGGTCAAAGTCGACGAATACTACCTGTTCGATCGAGCCTTGCAGGGTTCCAAAGGGCAGCCCGTTTCCATCACCGTCAAAAATAATCAAGGCGTGATGCGCGAAGAATTGGTCATCCCCCGCCTCGAGCGGCCCTATGGAAGTAAGAGCCTGAGTTTCATCGGGATGCAGCCCCGCCCGATGGTGGATGGCCTTCCCGATCTCACATCCGTCAAAGGCAAACTGCTGCCAGGCGATGTGATCGTGGCGATCAACATGATCGACCTGCAAAATCATCCTGACGACAAGATGCTGAAGGATGTCGCCAACAAAGCCTACGAAGGCGGGAAAAAACTGACGGTTTACGTCGAGCGCGACGGCCAGACAAAAGCCATTGAAGGGATCGAACCGAAAACGCGTATCGATAAGAACAGCCATGGGTTGGGAATCCAACTTGGCTCAGACATCTTGCCGATTGCCAGCACTGTGTTGCCGGACAGCCCCGCCAAAAGAGCCGGCATCCCGGACGGCGCTCGCATTATTTCCGCAGACGGTGAAGCGGTCTCCAGTTGGCTTCAGTTCCGCGACGTACTCGCCCGCGCGGAGGGAAGTCACAAGATCATCGCATCGGTCCCCGATCCGAAAAACCCGAACGACTATGAAAAAGAGCCACAGACTTTTACCGTGGCCTTGAGCGCATCGGATGTGCAGGATCTTAAGAATCTGCGGGCGACCCACGAGCTGGTGCTACACGAGCATTCGTTTGCGCGGAAGGCCACGGGGCCTCTTGAAGCCGCCGCCTGGGGAATGAGTGAGACGCGCGATTTCGTGCTGCAGTTTTATCTCACGCTCAAACGCATGTTCCAAGGTTCCGTCAGCGCCTCTAACATGATGGGGCCTGTGGGCATCGTCTCAGCCGGCGCTCGGTTCGCTTTTAAAGGTGCCGATTGGTTGATCTGGTTCCTGGCCATGATCAGCGCCAATCTGGCCGTCGTGAACTTTCTCCCCATCCCGATTGTCGATGGCGGGTTGTTTACGTTCCTCGTTCTTGAAAAGATCCAAGGCAAGCCTCTGTCACCGAAAGTTCAGGCCGTGGCCCAGATCGTCGGCTTTGCCCTGATCATCAGCGTCTTCTTGTTGGTGACATACCAGGACATTCGTCGAACGATGGGAATGTGATTCTAAGTCCCCTCCCTCCATGTACTCATGGGGGGAGGGTTAGGGTGAGGGGTCTTTCTTAATCGCTTAAACCAATCGTCCCCGGTTGAAAATGCTATTCGGTGTCACCGCTTCTCAATCGCGTACCCGACAACTTTCTTGAGATTGCGCTGCTTGTCCGCGAAGGTACAGAAAATCGCTCATCGGCTTCTCGCGGTCTATAATCCCGGCATGTTCCGTCTCACCCGAGAAGTTCGATTTTCCATCAACGATGTTCCCGACGATCAACTGTCCCATGCGCCATCGAACAACTACGGTGGTTATCCATCTTTCACCGGCCTTGGACGCTATTTCGCCGCCCACCTCACGCTGCGTGGCGAATTGGAATGGCAGAGTCAATATCTCGTCAACATCAAGCGAATCGACGAAGCCGTGCGAGATGCGTTGCCGGCCGTCCAGCGTTTGATTCACAATCAAAAAACCGGGCCTGCAATTGTGAGCCAACTGTTCCGTCATTTGCATGAAGTTTGGCCGGCGGAACTTCAATCGTTGTCGCTTGCAATAACACCATTCTTATCCCTTACGTCATTTGTCGCGGAGTTGCCGATGATGCGTCTCAGTCAGAAGTTCGAATTTTCAGCATCACACCGTCTGCACAATCCGTCATTGAGCGATGATGAAAACCGCCGTACGTTCGGCAAATGCAACAATGCGCTCGGCCACGGACACAACTACGAAGTGCAGGTGACTCTATCCGGCGCCGCCAACGAAAGCGGTCTTCTCGTCGATATCCCCGCGTTCGAGCGTATCGTGGCCGAAACGGTGATCGATCCCTTTGATCACAAGCACCTCAATTCCGAAGTGCCGCAGTTTCGCGATCTGATCCCGAGCGTTGAGAACATTGCGAAAGTGATCTATACAATGCTGAATCCAATGTTCAAGATGGGTTCTACAAAACTGCACTCGGTAACCGTCTGGGAAACACCCAAGACGTGGTGCGAGTATTCGGAGTAGTTCATGCATCACCTGCTCATCACCATCGGTAGCCACGGCGACACCCATCCATTCATTGGAATCGGCGAGAAACTTCGCGACCGCGGTCATCGCGTAACGCTCGTAGCCAACGGACATTTTGAACCACTCATTCGCGCTGCGGGTTTGGAGTTTGTGGAACTCGGATCGTCGGAAGAATACCTGAAAAATATCGAGTCCCCCGATTCCAAACTGTGGCATCCACTGCATGGATTCAAGGCGGTTTTTGAGTTGGGCGTTCTTCCGCTCATGCGGAAGTCGTTCGACATCATCAAGCAACTTTATGTGCCCGGGGAAACAGTTGTGACCGCACACGCGATCGTCTTTGGCGCACGCATCGCCGAAGAAGTTCTCCGTGTGCCGCTGGTGACGCTGCATCTAGCGCCAGCGGTATTCCGCAGCGTCGGTGATCCGCCGCGCTTCGTCTATATGCAATGGCTTAAGCAACTGCCTCACCCGCTGATTCGCGGCATCAATCGAATGATTGACTGGGCGGTGGTCGATCCCGTCGTCGCGCCGCAGCTCAATGCGTTCCGCGCAGAATTGGGTTTGCCGCCAGCGAATCGGATCATCCATGATTGGTGGATGTCGCGGCGGCTTGTGATCGGGCTCTTCCCCGATTGGTTCGCGCCCCCGCAACCGGAATGGCCGCCGCAGGTGAAGCTGACCGGGTTCCCACTTTACGATGAGCGTGGTGTCAATCGAATGTCGCCGGAATTGTGCGCTTTCCTTGACGCCGGCCCTCCGCCCGTCGCCTTCACGTTCGGGACAGCCATGACACAGGCAAGGCCGCAGTTGGAAGCGTCCGCAGAAGCCTGCCGCCTCGCTGGTTTGCGTGGCCTGTTACTCACCCGCCATCGCGCTCAAGTTCCAACCAATCTTCCCGAAAGTGTTCGCCATTTCGACTACGCCCCGTTCAGCGAATTGCTTCCCCGGTGCGCTGCGTTAGTGCATCACGGTGGAATCGGAACGACATCGCAGGCATTAGCCGCCGGCATACCCCAACTTGTGATGCCGCTTGCACACGATCAACACGACAACGCCGCCCGCGTGAGGCGGCTTGGTGCCGGATCGGAAGTCTCTCCGAAAGCGTATCGCGCCCAAAGAGTAGTAAAGGTGCTTGGCGAAATGCTCGCCAATCGCGAGATGGCAGATCGATGTCGCGCGATCGCCAATAAATTTAGAAATGTCGATTCGATCGCCGCAACGTGCGACCTGATTGAGCAAGTTGTTCCCGCACAGGTTGAGCAGCCCGCAACCTTTTAGCGGCCGTGCCGAAGGCACGCGTTTTATTTGTTGAATAAAACATGTGCCTTCGGCACTGCGGCTAAAAAGCTTTTGGAGCCGATGAAACTCGCTGCATCCACGTTGCCAGTTCGCTGCCAGCCTCCCCAAGCAATCCGGCAATCACTCCCTGGGTATCTACCGCAGATCGATTTTGATTTAGTTTTAACTTGCCCTCCAGCCGCGTGATGGCAATCTCAAATCCCACGATGCCGCGCAGCAGTTTACTCATATATTCCTCGGGCAATTGCATCGGCCAGGGTTCTGCGCGGCCGGATTCGTGTTCGTGAACCGTGTCGGTCACAATCGCCCGCACAGCCGATTCGTCGTCAATTACCTTCGCCTCGCCGTAGGCATGCACCGTCACATAATTCCAGGTTGGGACGGCTAGCTTCGTCTCATACCACGACGGCGAAATGTAGGCGTGCGGCCCCTGGAAAATCACCATCACCTCGCGCTCCCCCAGTTCTTTCCACTGCGGATTTGGCCTTGCCATATGACTGCGAAGAACGTTGCGCTCCGCATCAAGCAAGAACGGCAATTGGCTGGCGATCAGGGATCCTTCGTGCTGCGAAACAAGCGTGGCGAAGCTGTATTGCCGAATGATTTCGTGCAGCACGTGAAGGCGGTCTTCGCGGAAATAAGGTGGAATATACATTCGGCGCTCAAGCTCGATATCGATTCAATTTGATCTACTGAGATCCGCAAAATCAAATCATCTCCATCAACCACGCCGGCGCGATCTGCTTCCCTTTCACGCCGGTCGCCTTTCCTTCCGTCACAAACTGAAGAATCGCATTGCTGAACGCGGGCAGATCATCCGGGCAGCGGGCGGTGATGATATTGCCATCTACAACGCATTCTTCATCCACCCATTGGCCACCGGCATTGATTACATCATGCGCAATGCTCATGTAGCTTGTACAACGGCGGCCCTTGAGCACATTCGTCGAACACAGCATCCACGGCCCATGACAGATGGCGGCCATCGGAACTCCCTTCGCCGCTGCGTCGCGGACTAGCTTGACCATCCCACCATCCCGCCGCATGTGATCGGGCGATGAACCCCCGGGAATCACGATCAACGCGTAGTCGGTCGCCTTCACATCGCTCGCGGCTTTTTCGCTCTTCTGCGGGTAACCGTGTTTGCCAAGGTAGGTTTCACCGGCTTTCGGGCCGATGATGTCAACCGTGTGTCCGGCTTCTTTCAGGCGAAGACGGGGGTACTGAAGTTCGAGGTCTTCGTAAATTTTTTCGACGAGGATTGCGATTTTAGCCATGCTAACGCTCCCAAAGCACTGTAAAATTCTCGACCATGGGAGGGAATGCAACTCCGGGCCACCAGTCATCCATTTTCACACCGTATCGACGGCCGAACTCTGCATTCAGCTTATCCCAGCCAATTAGATCTTCGGTGCAGCAATAGTATCCAGTTTCACAGTCGACCATCAATCCGATAACGATTTGATCGACGACATACGCATCGACTTTGTAAGTACATATTCGAATGACTTCGTCCCAGCAAATCTGCCAGAGTACACGGCCTCGCTTATCGAGGGAGCAAACTTTGATTTCATCAAAGGCAATCGAAGTAGCAGACCGACGCGTGAGTACCTTGGCAAACAGATGCGTGCAGTGAGCGATCGAATCGAGGATGCGGCTAAGAAGCAGTCGCTCAGTTCTCATAGCGGCACCGCCACTTTTTTTACGATCGCACGAAATCGAGAAGCCATGCAGTCGGCGTCAATGACATCGACCTTGATCCCCAGCAATTCTTCCAGATCCCCGATGAACCCCGCATGG
>JBBRMF010000291.1:0-6452 GCA_038230975.1 Tepidisphaerales bacterium | reverse complement strand
GGGGACCCCTCCCGCTGGGCGATCCACATTGACAACCCCCGGCACGGCAAGAAAATCCTTCCGCCATGGGCCGGGAGCGGGAAGAATGCGCGGCGAAAAAAGGCTCTTGGCAAGTCAAGCAATCTCTAATGACTTATATTATACCATTGACTTTGACTATACCTAACATCTACCATACGGTTGTCGCGCGGGCGGCCGGCACGGGCCGGCGCTTGCGATTACGCGCCGGAGGCGGGTCTTGTCAGTCGTCCCACCGCACAAAACGGATTCTTTGGCGCAAAATCGCCCCGGCGCGCGGTCCTCCGATGCTTCCGATGGTAAGATGTTCACGCTTGACCGGGCGGCAGCGCGGCGCTGGCTGGTCAAGATCATCGCGGCACGAGCCGTGGAATTGTATCGGCAACGCAATCGGAGCAAGGACCATGGTGGCGATCAACAACAATCCTCAGCAGAGCGGTAAGTATGATGCCCTTTATGGCCGGTATTCGAGTCATGCCCAGGACGATTCAACCAGCATCACGGTGCAGATCGAAGCGTGCGAGCGGATGGCGGGCCGGGCACTGGTTCACTTTATCGACCAAGCTAAGACAGGCCGAACCATGGGCGGGCGAACGGAATTGCTTCGGCTGATCCAGGAGGCCGAAGCGGGCCGGGTTAATAAGCTGTATGTCTACAAGTTCGACCGGTTGGGGCGCGCTGCGGAAACCCATGTATTGGTCGAGGACTTGGAGCGCTGCGGTGTGGAGGTGGTCAGTGTCACGGAAGGCACGAACGCGCTAGCGCGGGGCGTACAATTGGTGGTGGCCGCCGACTACAGCCGGGTGTTGGCCGAGCGGACACGGGCGGGTTTGGTTCAACGTCATAAGGAAGGATGCTGGACCGGAGGCCCCCCGCCGTACGGTTATCAGATCGTCACCGCAGCGGATGGAAAGAAGAAGCTGGCGATTCAGCCGGAGGAGGCGGAAGTCGTCCGGTTCCTATTCACAACCTATCTGGCCGAGAGCATCGGCATGAAGGAACTGGCACGTCGGCTACGCGAGAAGGGAACCCCAACCCGCCAGGGTGGGCCGTGGCAGTTCACGACATTGCGCGGCATCCTGACGAATCGAATGGTGGTGGGAGAAGTTCGCTATCTGCGCCGATGCTTCCGACTGAATCGGGCGACCGGGCGACGACTTCCCCACTTCAACGAAGAATCGGGTCATTTGATTCAGCGGGATGAATCGCTGCGAATCATCGACGATGAGACTTTCGGTCGGGTTCAGGAGCGATTCGCGGCTAACGGCCAGCGCCGGCCACGAGGACCGAGGGAGCTGCGCCCGTTCACACGGCACCTGTTTTGTGCCGAGTGCGGCAATGTCTGTCACGCCCGCAAGAGCAAGAACGCCAAGGGCGAGTACCACTATTACGGGTGCGGCAAGCGACAGATGCAGGGGCCGGAGGCGTGTCCCAATTCGGTATTTGTGCGCGAAGACAAGCTAATGGAGCGTGTCACGAAGGCAATGTCGGCCATGTTCGAGGACATGGACGCGGTGTTGGCCGAGGCAATGGCGATGGCGAAGGATGTGCTGGACCTGAACCGCACAGAATCCGACCGGCTCAAAACGCAGATCGGCGAACAGGATAAGCTATTGGTTGGATTGAGCCGGATCTTAATTGACCCTGATATTGAACCGCTAGCCAAGAAGTCGATCGCGCGGCAAATGGCCGAGGCCGAAGGCAAGCGGGAGCAGTTGCGGGAGGCGTTGGAATCGGTGGCGGTTCAGTCGGTGACGGATTCAGACAATCTGTTGGTGGATGTGCGGAGGGCGTTTCTTGAAGCCAAGCAGAACTTTGCGGGACTTCTTACGCCGCCGCAAATGAATCGGTTTATCGAGGAAGTGGCCGGGCCAATGCTCATCCTGGCGGATGGAAGCGTCGTTCAGAAGGACGAGGCATCGTCCACCAACAAGCGTGCCCGCAAAGAATCGGGTGATTCTCTGCGGGCACCGAGCATAGCGGGGGGAGGATTCGAACCTCCGACCTCCGGGTTATGAGCCCGACGAGCTACCAGGCTGCTCTACCCCGCGATCAGATCAGTAAGCATACGCAACGAACCGGGGGTGTCAAGCGGAACGAAATGCCCCGCGCGACTCGCAATGCAATTTTGCTCGCAGGCGCAAGCAATAGGTTGACTTGAAGTTACAGCCAATAAAATAATTTTGGCCTTCCTTAAATGCCATTGGCAAGCGCTTTGACCTGCAGTCTTCCAACGGCATCGATCAGCGTCGGTAACGTTGGAAGCGATTGCGTGGCGGGGCCTTCGGTGACTTTGCCCTGGGGATCGAACGTGGACCCATGACATTTACAGGAAAACGTATGATCCGCTTCGGCTTTGAGCTTGCAGGTTCGATGCGTGCAGATCGCACTTAATGCGTAGAGCTGTTCACCTTTACGGATGACGAAGAATCCTCGGTGCTGGAAACGGTTGTAGACGCCATCGGCTGCATAGTCGGTGATGGGTCCGGCGTCGATCGATACTTCATGCAGCGTGACCGGCACATTCTCACGGCCTGATCCGGCGCAGCCCGTGACACACGCACACGAAAGAATCACAAACTCGCGTCGATTGACTTCCATCTCATTTGCCCTCAAAACTCGAACACCAAACTGGTATAAATCCCCCAGCGTAGCTCATCCCTGGCCCCTTTGTCGATCGGAAATATGTACCCGACGCCCAGTCGCGGCTGGACAATTCCGATCGCGCGCAAGTTTAGGCGTAAAGCCGCATTCCCAAACAGCACATTGTGCCCCGCACCATGATTCATGGCGGTTTCACCTCGGAATTCAAACACCGGAACCACCCTCTGTATTCCCGGCAAAGGCAAATCTGCATGCGAAATCGAGTAGCCAAGGACCATTCCGTATTCGAAGACCTGTGCCCCCCCTTCTTCACCGGAGCCACGCAGAAACGAATAGCCAAGAACGGTTTGCAAGGTGAAATGATCACCCCATCGTAAATCATTGAATAGCTTCGGCGCAATTTCGGTGTGCTTACTGACCGGCGAATTCGTCGGAATGCCCACTTCGATCGCCACGCCAAAGGTGTCGTCGATCACTTCGTCTTTTGAAACAAACTGGTAGACCGGATGGCGGGCGGAAACACTCACATTGCCGACGCCTTGCGATCGCGTGGTAGTTGTTCGCCGGGTGATCGGATTAAAGTTTCGCCCCGTGTCACGTTCATATGGAACTTCCAGTTCGAGGGTCAACAATCCAAATCCCTTTTCAAACTCGACCCTCCCGAAATCTCCGACATGGCCCTTCCCCGGACGATGCTGCCAGTCAAACCGTATTTCGTTGACCTCCAGATCGGAACTATCGATCAAAAACGGCTCCGGGAACGCGCCTTTCCCATACATGCTTCGATGGTCAAAAAGGCTCAGCGGGCCATAGCGCGAATCATTCGAAGAATCAGAAAAGTGTCCCGAGACGGCTGGTTCAGCGGCGAATGTTTCAGATGAATCCGGGACCCCACTGACTAGTGCCAACCCGAGAGCAACCTCAACTATAATTTGACGAACGGAACGCGACATATCTTCCTTCTTTCATGTATACGTCAGTTGAGACTGCGTCGCAATTTCTCTGAATGTATTGATTGCGTTCCCGTTGTCAAGCGGATTGTGATCGTGTCGGTACCAGGACATTGAAACGCTATACTGGTCGGCAATCTCAAAGAATTCGAGCGCACGGAATGACCCGCGCTGGCCTTGATTCCCATAAACTGTGGTTCGTTTGATTGAGAAAGGAGTCACCGTGAAGCCCGAGCAGGTTTTGTTTTCGTTGCATCCACGTCCCTTTCGCGTCTCGGTACTGCAATGCACCAAACCGGGGTGTCCTTGCAGTGAAGTCACCTTTGACCTGGTGGAGGTCGTCGAGGCCGACTTGCCGGCAGAGACGCCCCTGCGATTGCAGTTCAACGTCGATCCCAACACATGGCTGGAAGTAAGCGCTCCGGAACGACCGCCCGCGCAGGCCAGGATGATTGCGGAGTTTCTTGCCGACTACCCGGCCCGAGAACGATCGATCTTTCAGGGCGCAATCCGGAAAAAACAGCGGATCGCTCGGTGCCTGCGCGATTGCCGTTTTGATTCCGAGGCGCTCGCCGGGAATCGGCTGGTGTCCTTCCACGACGTGATCTCCGAAGCTCACTCCGAAGGCACCACGGAGTTTTTAGATCAATATCGAAACGACGACCACACTTATTTGATCACGGACTTGTATTGCGCAAACCCAGATTGCCTTTGTGACGAGGTTCACCTGGATTTCCTGCTATTCACGCCACCCCGTGAGCCGGGGGGTCCGGCGAAAGCAACATCGCATTTCACGGCGAGCGTTTCATTGAACGGTGTTTTGAAGATCGAAAAATCCGTGGTCGGCACTGATGCACAATCCAATGCAATCGCCAAGGGCTGGTGGCAGACGGCGGGGGATCTCCTGGACGAGCTTACTTGGCGCTACGAAAAGATTAAGGAAATTGGTCGACGCAGTGTCCGCATGGATTCCATGCGAGTCTCTGCTGCGAGCCCGGGACTTGGCGGGTGCCTGCTTTCTTCCCATGTAGAACCCGGCCGCAACGATCCCTGCCCTTGCGGCAGCGGGAAGAAATACAAAAAATGCTGCGGCAGATAATCGAGAAGGCAAACAGGGTCGACCCCGGGAAACGGGGCAACCGGAAAACTGGGCGACCCCGCATTAAGCAGTCTTGTAGGGTCCGCAGTACTCTGCGGACCATCGCCAGCGCCGAGATGAGCGGTCCGCAGAGTACTGCGGACCCTACCTACTGAAACACGGAAAAACTTCTCCGAATGATGATTTGGATAAGTGGCTTGCGCAACTAGCCAATCAAATGGCGCGGGAGAGAAATCCTGGTTTGAAGTTGGGAGGTGGTCCGGTAAATGGAGGCCCGATCACGTTGTCAAATTAGTTGATGTCGAATTTGTAGGGTTGTGATTGACCAAGGATTTGTTCAGGAGCCCGAATGATTCACCTCGATTGGACAGACTTCCCCGAGGAGTTTCGATATCTTATTCCGGCGATGGAGGTTTTTTATAAGCCGACTGTTCATTACAGGCTGGATCCCTGGAAGTTACTAACGGACGACAAAATAGCCATCTTGGCTGAGGCGTGTAAACAACTTGCCGAGCGCGGGGACGGATACCTACTTTCAAAGTGGAAAAAACATGAGGCCGAGAAGTTAGACGTATCTCAATATGCTCGCGATCAATGGTTGAGAAACGTCGGGATGCTAATAGCTTCTCTGATGGGAAATTTTACTTCCCTGGCGAAAAATGGTGTTCGACCCTTTGCGGATCACCCCAATGTATTCGATGACCCCGATTTCAAGTTGGATTGGTCTAAAGTCCCGGAAGAGTTTTCCTATTTGATCGCGCCGGCCGAGAAATATGGAGAGATCCAATTCGATGACCAGATCGAAGAGTTTTTGAAAAACGTCACGTCCGAACAGCGTTCAGAACTTGCTATTGTCGCTAACCAGATTAAGTCAAAGGATGACTACAAGCGAATTGGTCAATGGCTGGTTCAGACTGGACATGTTCATGCAGAAGTGTCGCGCATTAGTTGGATGATCAACCTCCTTCTGCAACTCAATTTGCCGTTTACGACGCTCGATTGGTCAACGCTCCCTACTGAGCTTGGTTACTTAAGGGATCCCATGGAACACTATGGCGAATTCATTTCTGACAACGACGACTATCGGGAAATTCCGCTGCCGGAACATTTGCAAGTTGAACTGGCTGCTCTAGGAACGCAGATTCGCCAACACAATCATGCCGGGGCAATCGATCGCTGGTTTGAACAGTTTGCACCCAAACAATACGAAGAAGCTGCCCTTGTTAAACTGACTCTGAATGCTTTAAAACGAATGAAGTTGTTTCCTTAAAAATCAGGAAATGCAGTATCAGTAGTTAGGGTGGGCGTATTCGCCCACCGCCTTCGTTCCCGTTGTAATGACCGTCGGATCGAAATACCGAGCTGCAGAGGGAAATGAAACCGACACGCAGCGAGTTGATCGTGTATTGCATGCGTAATAGAAACAATCATCGTCTCGGTACGCACAGTGCTTTCCGCGTCGGCCATCCCGAAGCCCATGTTGACTTAAGGAACGAGAAGCAGACCGGCGACACGCTAGCTGGGAGCGATGGCGGGGATATCTACGTGGGCCTCGACCGTTTCGGCAGAACCGCCGATCAGAACTACCTCAACACCGGCACGGCCGGCGGTTCGACCGACCGTTTCCAATACGGCTACGACACGAACAGTAACGCGCTATTCCGCAAAAACCTTGTGAACACCGCGAAGAGCGAGCTGTATCAGGCCAACGGCACCAACGGCGGCTATGACAACCTGAACCGCCTGACGAACTTTTCGCGTGGCACCTTGAACAGTCTTGT
>JBBRMF010000290.1:0-6456 GCA_038230975.1 Tepidisphaerales bacterium | reverse complement strand
CTAATTCCACCAGTGGCCCGCGCAAAGTCTCGAACACTTTAGTCAGGTTGGTGGCGGTCTCGTTGGGTTCGTAGGGATCGAGCAGCGCATCGTAACGACACTCTTTATAACCAATGCAATCCGCTTCCTTCAGCTTCAAATTAAGCACTTTCCCGAGCCACGGTTCAAACGCCGCGAAATCCGATTTTTTCCGGGCCTCCACCCATGCTGCTTGGGAGAGAATTTCTGTCCTGGTCATCTCTTCGACGAGCGAAGCCGGCAGCTTGATGGCTCGGTCATAGGATCGCCGAGTTTCGCGAACGTTCACCGCCGCGTCCGTTGCTCGATCAGCCACCAGATCGCTCGCTTCAACCACTGTGAGCAATTCTCCGACCTTTGGCGAGGTAAATTGCTCGTGCGACATTCGGGCCAGCAACGACAACTGATTGGCTCGATGCTCTGTCCCCTTTACCGGCAACTGCGTTCGTTCGTCCCAATGCAAAACGGATGCGACGGAGCCGAGCAAGGCGATTTCGCGGAGCGTGGTTGTGAGTGTTTCGTAGGCGGGTAGCGTGGGTGAGTGGGTCATCGTGATATTTTCCAACTTAAATCAGCGATCATTTTGTTGCTTTGCGCACTTTGCGAACACGGTATCATCTGAGTATATCAGAACGATGCTGGCCGTCATTTAAGAACTGTAGATCGCACGTAATCCGAAATACCCCGAAATCCACCCCGGCGCGCAGAGTCTTCCAATCGATATTTCTCCGTTGGCGTCAACCTGAGGTTAATTTGTTCCGTGCGTTGCTCGTCAGAAACGGGGACCGGCAGATTCTCACCGCTTTCGATCATGACGGCGGCCGCAGTGACGACGACTTCACGCGTTTCGTTCACGCATTTTGTCGGGTCCGCGCCAAAGCCGATGCACAAGGGAAGTTCCACGCAACGGCCAACCCAACCACCTTCTTCCTTATCGAAGCGCACCGCAATTTGGTATTCCGCCGCCAACTGTTGCGCTTCGGTTAGAACCTTGGCATTAAAGGGGCGATCGATCGGATCAAGCTTGCGCACAGCGTTTTTGAGCTTCTTTGAAATAGACATGGGCTACCTTTCCATTGTGAACCGGGATTGGAAACGTGCCAACACCCGCTTTTTTAAACGAGTGATGTGAACCTTTCACTCTGGCCAAAACCCAACCATGATCTTCGAGCATTTTCCGCACGACTGCAAAACGTACGGGACTGGGCATGCAATATGTATATCACGTATATCATTTTGGAGCAAGAGAGGGGTGTGTAGGCAACCGTGAGTTCCCTTCGGTTGGGCCGGTTCTCCTCGCTTTGCGGCTCTCATTTTAATTGACACTCACGCGCGCAATCGATACGTTGCAGAAGTTGCCGCATGCGGCAGCTCAGTTGACAGTGGTAAAGTTTCTGAATTCGCGCTTCGCTGATCGATGCCGTTTACCCATATATCCAAACGGTGGATCACCGAATCCTGGGTTCAGCTTTCCTGCCAATTGCCGTATCGATGGACGTTCGGCATCATTTCATCGCGATCGTCTCGTGGTGGAGCCGATTTTTTCTCGAGTTCCTTTCCGTGGCGCGAGTTGGTCGCGCTCTGATTGTGAGTATTGCGTGACTCCCGAAATCCAACGGTTGGCCGAAAAGGTTCTTCAATACAAGTTCAAGAATCCGGATCTGCTCAAGGAAGCTCTGACGCATTCCTCCATTGCCGACAGCCGTCTGGAGAGCAATGAGCGGATGGAATTTCTGGGAGATGCGGTATTGGATTTGATTGTCTGTGAGGCACTTTACAAGCGATTTCCGGAATATATGGAAGGGGATTTGACCAAGATTAAGTCCGCCGTGGTTTCACGGCGAACCTGTGCCGAAGTTTCCAATGAAACAGGGCTGACGGATTTGCTGATTACGGGCAAGGGAATTCACAATCGTTCGACGATGCCGAGTTCACTTGCGGCAGCGGTCTACGAATCGATCACGGCGGCGGTGTATCTGGACGGTGGGTTCGAGGTCGTCAAGGAATACGTGCTTCGGACGATGAATCCGAAGATCGATGATATTGCCTCCAATTCACACCATCAGAATTACAAGGCGGTATTGCAGCAGCATGCCCAGAAAATTCTGGGGGGCACGCCGATGTACGAATTGCTGGATGAAAAAGGGCCGGACCACAGCAAATGCTTCGAGGTTTGCGTGGTCGTCGATGGCCATCGCTATAACTCGGCGTGGGGGCCCAATAAGAAGATGGCCGAGCAAAAGGCGGCGCTTTTTGCACTGGAACAATTGGGTGTGTTTGACTCGAAGGAAGTCGATCGATTGCTGGAGTCGATTCAGGACATGGAAGGCGGGAATCGGGACTTTGTCGAGCCACCGAGGTCTGCGCCTCGGATCGATGACGTTGTGGAAGAGACTGAGATCGTAATTGTTGAAGTGGTGACTGCGGTTGGAAAACAGAAGAAGAAATCGAAGAACCGAGTGAAGGCTAAGGGTAAGAAGATTAAGAAGAAGGCGGCGAAGGGGAAGGCGTGACTGTCGATTTTTCGATGAAATCAGCCTTCGGCGCCACCGAGTTCGCGGGTTTGGAATAGCCACATGCCTACGCTGAGCGAGAAGACGGTGAATGCGATGCCGTAGATCAGTGAAAGGCCGAGATATCCGGCGATCTGCGTGATCGGGGTGGCACTGGGATCATTTACGAATTGCGCCACCGCCACTTTGCCGTAGATGGTTTTGGATTTGAGATCGAATGCTTCGAGATACGGCAATCCCGCGCGAATCAACGCGGCGAATCCACGCTCCAGAACATTTCGTTCACCCAGCGGCGTGCCGGAGCCGGTCAGGGGATACAGGAATCGCGTGAGATTTCCGGCAATATAGACGAAAATCACGACGGGCAAATTCACCACCAAAGAAAACCGCGTTGAAAGCGCTACGCTGACGGCCGCCAGCGTGCTGATTTGCATCCAGACCTGCACCAGACTGACGATCAAACCAAACATGTGCATTTGGCGGGTGCCGAGCAGGGTTTGTAATTCGCGGTCGTCCAGCGTGTTTGTGCGGATGGTGTAGTCGCCGGGGATACGCAGCCAGGTTGCAATGCACAGGACACCGCCGAGGATGGTGATCGCCATGAGTGCCGAGAGAATGATCCCCAGGTATTTGCCGACAAGCACTTCCCATCGCTGCACGGGTTTGCTCATGAGGGTGAGCATCGTGCGGTCCTCAATTTCATCAAAGATCGATTTGCTCGTGGCGAAAAGCGTGGCGATCAAAACGAAGAGTAGAATCACGTCCAGACCGACGGACATGAACATAACGGTGTCTTCACCAAAGGTAAAAAACGGCAGCACGGCGAAGATGATGAGGATCGCCGCGCCTAGACCGATGAGCAAACTGTAGATGGGTTGCGCCACGGCCTCGCGGAAAGTATGCCGGACGATCACGAAAGTTCGATACATGGTTACAGGGAATATCTCGGGAGGGGATTTGAGTCAAGTTTTCAGTGTCGGATCGAGAAGCGGTTGAATTCACCAGTGGGGGGATCGAGATGGCGGTCAAGGCGTTGGATGTAGCAATTCATTTTCTGTTTGATTGAATCGATGAGGGCGTCGATTTCAAGATCCGGGCCTTCCATAACCACTTCAACCCGGCCATCGGGCAGATTGCGGACATATCCGCCGACATCATATTGCAAGGCTATGTTCTGAGCGGTGTAGCGGAATCCAACCCCTTGGACGCGACCGGTGAAATGACAAGTACATCGATGCACCGGTACTCCAGGTTGGGTGGATATTGCATTCACGGTTGACCAATGTAGCAATGAATGGGGCAAAAGATCAACCAAAAATTCTTTTGATGACAACAACAGAATTAGATTTCGCAATATGGCATGGGCGTCTCGCCCGTGCTTTCTTTGAAAGAAAACGCGGGCGAGACGCCCACGCCACATAAGGATTCTCACTTACTGACTCAAATTCCACTGCTTCGGGTATTCCTCGAAGGCCACTTTATTCATATAGGCCTGATAGGCTTTGTCGATTTCGGGCAGGCTCATCCCCAGGTAATGCTCTAACATGGGTTTGACCGCTCCCGGATTCCACGGCAGGCCGGCGCGGTTGTGTGTGTGACTTGGATCATAGACCGTACCGGCGGCGGTTTCGGCGAGCCATAATCGCAGCGCGGGGGCATATCGGCCGCCTTCGGCTTCGCGCAGGAATTTCGCAAAGGCCCAGCACTGCGAATAATACGCGTCAATTTTTTCACCGGTGCGATTGACGACCTCACCGGCGTGCGTGCGGATCAGCAGTTCGGTCGGCCAGAGGTTTTTGGCGTCGATCGATCGGCGCAGACCGTCGGCGCGAAGGGGATTGATCCCGACGTTCCAGCGCGGCAGATTTTCCTTGAATTCGACGCCCTCAAATGTCGTGGCTAAACCCTCTTCCAGAAATGGAGGGAGTCGGCCTTTGAAATTCCGGGCGACGAACTGATGCCAACCCTCGTGAGCCGCCACGGACGCGGTGTTATTCACACCGATATAGTAGGAAACATATCGATCTCCGAGCGCGTATCCCCCGCGACGGATTTGCAGGTAGATGGCCGAATCTTTGCCGGTGGCCCCTTTGGTGTATTCATTGAACTCCATCCGTTCGTTGAAAATAAAGCAGTCCATGGGCCGGGTGGATAGCGGCACACCCGGGACAAGCTGCAAATACAACGAATACGCCCCCTCCATCACTTGGGGGAGCATGGAACGGACATCGTTGTCTTTGATGGTCGTGAAGATCGAGTAATGGGACGTGCCGAGCTTCCAGCCGGGGTCGCCTTTGTAATCCCAGGAATCAACCGAGGAGGTGGAAAGCGCTCGTGGGCCTTCCGACGGACCAGAGGATGACGCACAGCCGGTCATTAACAGGAGGCTCAAAAGGCTTCCTACCAGAGCGAGTTTTCGACGGAGCAATTTGAAACCTCGTTGTGGCACGGGCTTCCAGCCCGTGTTAGCGATGCACCATTTAAGAATCCTTTTTAAAACAGAGTTTTCGTCGCACTTGGTCGCCAACACGGGCTGGAAGCCCGTGCCACGGGAAGCGTTTAGTAAACGCGGTTCTGGACCGGTTTGAATTCTCATTCGATTCCTCATAACTTGATCCTCATGCCATCCATTCGCTTCGACATCATCAGTATCGGCACGCTGAGTCGCAACATTCTGTGGAATGAACCTCAGGCGGTTAGAACTCCGCATGCCACGACCACGCTTGTGCGCGTCGGCAAGCGGAATATCCTGGTCGACCCGGGTCTTCCGGCGGCAGCCATCGGCGCGCGACTTTTTGAGCGTACCGGTCTTCGCAGTGAGCAAATCGACACGGTGTTCCTCACGAATTTTCGTCCGGCTCATCGTGGTGGATTATCGCTGTTCACTCACGCCAAGGTCTACGTTCATGAGCTTGAGCAGCAAGCCGTTCGCGAACATCTGACGCGCGTGCTGGGTGAACTTCCTGAAGAGGAAGACGACGAAGATCGCGTTCGCCTCACCGCCGAACTGCGACTGCTTAACTCCTGCATCGCCGCACCCGATCATATGGCTCCTGGAATCGACCTGTTTCCGCTGTTTGGTTACACGGCCGGCACTTGCGGACTGCTGCTTTCGATGTCGACCAGCACGGTGCTGATTGCCGGCGATGCCGTCCCGACGCAGGACCATTTTCTGGCCGGGCAAGTGCTGCCTGATCCGTACGATCTGGCCGGCGCAAAGGAAGCCCTTCAGGAAGTGTACGAGATCGCGGACATCATCGTTCCCGGTCACGATAATGTTTTTACCAGCCCGAGGTCCGCGGGGCTGTAACGCTCACACGGGCTGGAAGCCCGTGCCACAATGAAGGTTCATTTTCGGCTATGGTTGTCGACCGCGCGCACGATTGCTTCCTGCAGCGGTTTGATCGCGGAGTTGCTGAGTTCGGGAATGCCGTTCATCACGATCGAGAACGCGTACCAGTTGCCATCTTTGCCTTCCATAAAACCGCTAAGTGAGCTGACGCCTTTTACGAATCCGCTCTTGCCGAAGATGCGGCCACGCAGATCGGAATTGGCGAAACGGTGTTCAAGCGTTCCATCGGTGCCGGCCACGGAAAGGCTGCTGATGAATGCCTGGCGATTGTCGGAAAAATAATCGTACATCAGCACTTTGGTGATGGCGTTAGGGCTGATGTGATTTTGCTTGGAGAGGCCGGAGCCGTCGTCGAGATGGAACTCGGATTCATCGACGCCCGCTTTTTTAAGGAACGCGCTTACTGCGGAGGTGCCGTTGTCCCACGAGCCGCTTTGGCCGGTGACGGCGAAACCGAGTCGCTTGCAAAGGGACTCGGCGTAGAGATTGATGCTGTCTTTGTTCGCGCGAGCCAATACTTGTGATAGCGGGGTTTCATGGACCGCCAGGGGGTGCCAGTCGGTATCAGAGCTT
>JBBRMF010000289.1:0-6462 GCA_038230975.1 Tepidisphaerales bacterium | reverse complement strand
TCCCGTATTGTTCGGGCAATCGAAGTTGCTTAATCCACCGACGATCACGACTCCTGCGCTTGCAGGGATCGCGGTTCCCAGCATCGCCGAGCAAACAGATGCCGCGCACCCGACGATCCACCGACTACGTTTCCGTGAAAATACCTTCCGTACCATCTGGACCTCCATCCAAAATCATTCGCACTGCCAGACTGCAACTGGCAGCAAACGGCCAATGTATTGGCTGATTGAGGTCCAGCTTAAATTGTTCCGAATGAGAGGACGGTGAGAACGAAGCAAAATCCAAAAACTCTTTGGATCCGCCAGGAAGATCAAAGGGGACACTACTTATATACGCGTAATGAGCGTTCCCAGTTTTTCCGCAAGCCCTTTTTTGCGGGCACAAAGGCCCATCACTCTAGCCCTCTCCCCCGGAGTACCCGGGCGAGGGGACAAAAATGCGATCGTACCGCGAGGCTGGATCATTTAATTGAAACGAGCACTTTCCCCAGCGGGCCGGCGGCGAGATGTTTGAAGGCGGAGGGGAGTTGATCGAATGACAATACTTTGTCGATCAATGGCTTGGCACCGGTTCGCTCGAGCAGTGCTAAGATTGATTTCCAGGCGGCGCGGCTTTCAGAGTGGGTGTAACTACCGACCGCAACGCCGCCGATTTTCAGGCGACGGAAGAATAGCGCCGCGGTGTTGAATTCGGGCACCGGGCCGGCCAGACGTCCTACAACGCTCACGCGGCCACCATTGCCGAGTGTATCCAGCAATTCAGAGAAAGCTGCGCCGCCGATATTATCGATCGCCAGATCGACTCTTCGACCTTTGAGGAAATCTTTTACGTGCTGACGCCATTGGGTGTCGAGTGGATCGAACGCGGCCGCCGCGCCGATCGTTTTAAGTTCGTCGCGTTTGATAGCATCGCGCGATAAGGCAATCACGGTATGATCTATTGCCGCGCCGAGTTGAACGCTGGCAACACCTACGCCGCCTGAAGCACCGGTGATCAATACGACCGACGGGGGCAGATCTCCCCATTGGGTGAGGGCCTGATAGGCGGTGAGATAAACCAGCGAGGCGCACGAAGATTGCGCAATTGACCAACCAGGCGGGAGCGGGACAAGTGATTCCTGCGGGACGAGGACGCGCTCCGCGAAAGTGCCTGCTCGATTGACACCGACATCGCCGCGCAGGATTAGGTAACGCTCACCGCGCTGGAGACCGGTGACGTTCGGCCCGAGTTCGCGGGCGACACCAACACCATCGCGACCGAGAATATGTGGCAGGGGAGGCTTGGCCGGGTATTGCCCTTCGGCCAGATAACGATCCGCCGGATTGAGCGCCGCAAAGTCCAGGTCGAGCAATACTTCGCCGTCGGTGGGGATTGGATCGGGGACGTCGGCAAGTCGCAACGAATCGATTCCGTTCAAGCTGTCGAGTAGCCATGCTTTCATACGCTTTACTTTACATCGGACGCCGCCAGCAGGACACGAGCATTGGGTTCGGCCATGTGAAAAAGTGCCGCTAAAACCACTGCAATGACCGCCTGAAAAATCAGTCCGAAAACAGCGCCGGTAGGCCGGGCCGAAACGAGATCGATCAATTCGCCCCAGGGGCTGGCCAGGGAAAACAGGGGGCGGTCATCACTGCTCAATTGCGTGTGTCGAAGCGCGTCGAGGCCGATGGGAACCAGCCAGGTGAGGATGATCCACATCGCCAAAAGAATCGCGGCTTTGCGACCGGCGCGATAGAAGATGCGTAACAAGTAATTCATTGATACGAAAAACGACAACACGACGATGAACGCCGGCCATAGGATTCGTGCTTGAACGTTGAATCGCGGTTTTAAAACCAGCACGATCGGAAACACGATGAGCGTTGCCAGGCAGGAGATGAGTAAAGGTGAGACCGGGCGATCACCGGGACGGCGGCCACTGGCCAGCAGCGTGCGCATCCATTCGGCGCTGGCCCGTGCGGCGGCAGAAATAGCGGCTAAACCCAGCAGCATTCCCGACAGAAGCGTGGCGATGATCGGAACGCTGCGGCTAAGGTATTCGACTGGCCGGCGCAGGGTTCCGACGTAGATGAATTCGTTAGATCGGGCAATTCCCATCGCAGAAGTCACGATCCAGGCAGCCAGCAGAAGTAGCCCGAGTGTGACTCCAAGGGCCGGGACATCGTCCCGCCGATATCGTCGCATGGCACCGAGATAGAAAATACTGCCGAAGACGAGTTGAGCGATAAAGGCCCAAGCGTAGCTGATCGTCGCGACGGGTCCGCCGCGCTGAATTAAGGAGAAGATCGAGTTGCCGATCAAAGGCGTGATTAACACGTTGAGCGCGGGGACCATTTCCATCACACCACCCGAGCTGCCGATCGTGGTAAACATCATCAGACCGAACAGGATGCCAAACGCATTTTTAGAGACGAACGCCGCGAAGACGAAACCGACCCAGAGAAATGCCACAAATGAAATGACGATCACATTAACCATCAGCCAGGTGTCAATTGAAATGCCGCTGAGTGTTGCCGTGGTGGTTCCGATGATGAAATTGATGGCCGCGAGGCACACCGCTTGAAATGTGGGCCCGACAAGATAACCGAAAATTGCAGTGCCAGATGAGACGGGCATGAGCCGATGCGATTCCAGCAGACCAGAGGAAATGTCGCGACGGATTGCGTTACTGATCATCGTACCGCCGTACGGGATGAAGACGGCAAGTTGCAGGCCGAGCATGGCGGTGGTCCACATCGTGAGCATGGCCCCGATCGGATTCAGCCGCATCGTGACCACGATGACAGCGGTGACAAGCAGCAGATAACCCCCGGTGCCCCAGAGATGGTTCTTCCATCCACCGCGCACTTTAAAGTGAGCCCAGGCGATGGGGTTATTGAACATGATGAACCGCGAGCTCGACGAGCGGCTGTCGTAGTCCAGAAGTTGCGGAACAGTTGAGGTCGAAGACATGATGTTAGTCCACCTGTCGAATTCCCGAACGCAGATACGCTTCTTCAAGCCCGGCTGTGTTCGGCGCGAATGAAGCGACCGGAATAGACCGCTTCACCAGTTCCGCCAGCAACTTGGCGGAATGATCCGCACCGCTGAGATATTCGAAAATGACGCGCTGGTTGTCGATGTTCACGCCTTTGAGATTTTCGATATCGGCGAGCGTTTCCTTCAACCCATTGACCGGTCGTGCCAGAGTCATCGTGTAACGGCATCGACCGTCGCTGCCGTGCGCGGCGACGTGGGAAACCGTGCCGAACTGCACCATTCGCCCTTGCGACATGATGCCGGCATGCGTGCAGTATTCGCCCATGTCGCTCAGGATATGAGACGAGACGATGAGCGCTTTGCTTTGATCGCGCAGGTTGCAGAGCAGTTGCCGAAATTGAACCCGACCGGCAGGATCAAGCCCGGCGGAAGGTTCATCCAGCAGGATAACCGATGGATTGGGAAGCAGCGTGCGGGCGATGCCAATGCGCTGCTTCATGCCGCGCGACAAGCCTTTGATCTTGGTTTCGGCTTTCTCGGTCAACCAGACTTTTTCCAGCCAGAAGTCGATGCGCTCGTCTGTTTCGCGTCGGGAAAGATCATACCCCGTGCCGATAAAGCGAAGAAAATCACGGACTGTCAGTTCGTCGTAAAAAGCAGGTGTATCCGGCGTGAAACCCACATGGCTCAGAAGTTCCGGCGCATCGGGTTGGAGCGTTTCACCGAGAATGCGAATCGTGCCGAAGTGGGTGGGCTGCAAGGCGGCAATCGCGCGGAGCAACGTGGTTTTGCCGGCGCCGTTGGGGCCGATCAGGCCGAGCAAATCCCCACCGCGCAATTGAAAGGAGACGTCGCGAACGGCCATCAACGGGCCAAATTGCACGTGGACGTGCTCGATCGAAACCAGCGGTGGGGAGACATCGACCATTTACGGCGAGCGTAATGGAGATGGATGATGAAAACAAATTCTACGCAAATCGCGCGAAGCCCCGCGCCGCGAACCGAAGCAAATTTAACCACAGATGAACACCGATCAACACGGATTGAATACAAATGCATTCGTCTCAATCTTTCATCTGTGTCAATCTGTGTTTATCCGTGGCTAAATTCTATTTTCCGTATTGGTTTTTTTGTGGAAGAAGAGAAGATCCCTCATCCTAACCCTCCCCCCGGGGTGCCGGGGGGAGGGGATTGGAGGGATTATTTTGGGGCACTTCGCAGGAATAGGAATCGCGAACCATCGCGGCTGGTGACATAGAGCCGAATGCCTTTGGTGAGATCCCCTTTGGCCAGCGCATCGGCGGCTTCTTTGGCGTTGGTGACGGGGTGTTTGTCGACTTTGGTGATCAGATCCCCCGGGCGCAAACCACCGCGAGCCGCCGCCGAGCGCGGGGTGACGGCGGTTACGAGCGCGCCCTCTTTCACATCCGTCAACCCGGATTTATCGGCCAACTCCTCGGTGAGGGTGGACAGTTTCAGTCCCATGGCTTCAGTGGTTGTATCGCTGCCTTCACCGCCATGACGCTGCGATTTACCCCGGTTGAGAGAAGCGAAGGCGTCTTCAGGTTGTTCGGCAACTTTCACCGTGACATCCTGATCTTTTCCATCGCGGAACACTTTCATGACCACGTCTGAATTCGGAGACGTTTTTGCAATGATATTTCGCAATTGCTGAACATTTTCAACAGGTTTTGCGTTGATTGCGGTGACAATATCACCGGGTTGGAGTTTGCCGTAGGCGGGGGTCGCCGGAAGTATTTCTCTAACCAGTATGCCGGTCGCTCCGTTGTAATTCAAACTCTTTGCATCCTCGATACTTTTGGAAACATCGATGATGCTGACCCCGAGCCAGCCACGCGTGATTTTTCCCTTTTCTTTCAATGCCGAATAGATGTCCTTGGCCTGATTGGACGGAATGGCAAATCCGATGCCCTGGAATCCACCGTTGCGCGACGCGATGGCGGTGTTGATACCGACGACTTCACCCTTGAGGTTGACCAGGGGTCCACCGCTGTTGCCGGGGTTGATCGGGGCATCCACCTGGATAAAGTTCTCATATCCCTGTTGGCCGATGATCCCGACGTTCGTGCGGTTGAGGGCGCTGACGATGCCGTGGGTCATGGAACCGACATAGCCGAACGGGCTGCCGAACGCCATGATCCAATCGCCTTTTTGCAGGTCGTCGCTGTTGCCCCACTTGGCGGGGATGAGCCGATCGGATTCGATTTTGATGACCGCCAGATCGCTCTTGGGGTCTGCGCCAATCACCTTGGCTTTGGTAATCTCGCGTCCGTCGGAGAGGGTGATCATCAGTTCTTCCGCACCGCCGGCCACATGGTTGTTGGTCAACACGTAGGCGGTTGAACCGTCGACATCCATGATCACCCCGCTGCCCGTGCCGACTTGTTCCATGTCGGCACCACCGCCGGAACCGTCATCGAGGTCTTCGGGGATTTGCGGTTGACCATCTTCACCGCGCGGGAAAAATCGACGGAGAAGGTCGGGATCAATCGGCAGCTTGTGCCCGCCTTTGATGGTCTTGCGAACGTTGATGTTGACAACGGAAGGCTCGACCACGCGGCCGACAGACCTGAACACGGTCGCCAAATCCTCGGCTTTAGTGAGCTGTTCGCGGGTGGCTTCGACCTGCTCTTTGGCGTGGGCAAATTCAGCATTCAGTACACCGTGATAGCCTACCCAACCGGCCGTGACGGAGGCCGCAGATAGAACCAGAACGGATAAAGATCTTCGGAAACGGGTCATAAAAAAACTCCTGTATCAATCATGAGTAATATGTGGCATGGGCTACGGAGCCGATTAAAACGGAGGATCTTCAAACAGTTCCTCTTGAAGACTTCTCACAAACATCGCTTTCTCTGCCGGCGGCATCACGTAATCGTGTTCAGGAGCCGGGTATGCTCCGGTGGCAACACTTTGCACATACGCGGCAAAGGCGTCTTTCAACGGAGCGGCCAGTTCCGTAAGAGTCGGCACAAAGCGCGGCCGATGTGGAGTTAATCCCAATCCGTCTTGCGTCACGATGACACACGCGTGACAGGCTGGCCCGGCTCCACATCCTATAATCGGCACGCTTGTTTGGTCCACAACGGCCTTGGCGATCTCCGGGGGCACAGCTTCGAGCAAAATCGCGGCCGCGCCGGCATCCTGCATCTGCAAGGATGATGCCAATATCTCTCTGGCCTCTCGGGCGGTTCGTCCCTGGAACTTATAACCTCCCAGCAAGCCCACCGATTGCGGTTTCAATCCCAAGTGGGCAATGACCGCTACGCCCGCTTCGGCCAATGCACGCACGATCGGCCCTTGCCCATCGGCCAGCTCCAGCTTTACCGCATCGCAACCAGTGCGTTTGACCATCTGGCAAACATTCCGCACCGCCTGGCTGACCGAAGCGTGATAACTGCCAAACGGCATATCCCCAATCACCAGCGACTGCAGCGCGCCCCGCCGCACCGCCGCTG
>JBBRMF010000288.1:0-6471 GCA_038230975.1 Tepidisphaerales bacterium | reverse complement strand
CGTCGTCGCTGCCGCATCGGAGGAGGGTCTCGCGAGCTTCTGTGGATATGATTTCGGCGTAACCGTAAGCAATGCTGAATTCAGCAGGGGCCAGATCTCGGGCCAGGTCGACATAACCGCTTTTTGGGTTGGCGATGGCGGGTTTCCATTTCAGATTGCCGTGAGGCGCGCCCAGGTCGATGTGTTGAAGATCGCGTTCGATCGGCGCGGGTATATCCAGCGATATTTTGTCGGCCTCCGGACCTTTGTACGGGCCGATGAGGTGCCAATCGATGATAAAATCTTCGGCGGATCTGGCTTGGGCGGCATCCCAACTGGCGCGCAGATCTTTGGAATCGACAGGCTTGAAAATTTTGCCGCTGGAAGGAACGAGCGTTTTTTTGGCATCGAGCCAAGGAAGCAATGAACCATGCCCGGCGATGAGTTCATCGCACATTTCGACGATCTGATCCATCGTCAACGTGGCGGCCGTCAGCGGGTCGAACATGGCGGCTTGGTAGACATGATCGCGACGGCCTTCCAAAGCCGCACGGATAAATAGCTCGTGCTGCGTGACGTGCGGCTGCATGTAGCCAATTAATTGCGGTGGTAACTCACCGACCCGAGTGGGGTTCAGACCATTTCGATCAACCACGGTGGCCACTTCAACGATGGCGCTATCGGGCAGATTACTGATGAGCCCATGATTCGGTGTATTTCCGTAGACGACCGTCGGTGTTCCGGTGACGATGCTGTAAATGATCGTGCTGCCATACTCATGGCTGCGCCGAAAGTGCATCGGATCTTCGCTACGAGAAAAGGCTTTCAGTCTTGCAAATTCATCGACAATGCAATCGCAGCGGCGGAGATATTCATCGATCGGCACGTTGTATTTCGCGGCATACTCCCGGCCGTGCGGTATGAAGTACGGGCTGTATTCGGCATTGTGCTCGCTGGATTCGGTGACGAAATATCCGAGCCGTTTCATCAACTCAAATCGCACTTTATTGGTGTTGTAGATCTCCGGTTCGGCCATCACGTCGAATAATCGCGGGTAAAGATCGACACCGTCTTTTTCGAGGCGGGTATAAAACGCCATGTGGTTGATGCCGGCGCAGGTGAAGGCGATTTGTTTTGGATCTTCACCGAGGTAGCCCATCAATTGATCCAGTGTGCCTTGAACGCTATGGCAAAGCCCCACCGCTTTCACGTCGCTGGTGCGGGTGAGGGTCTGCATGTTCATGCTCATGGGGTTGGAATAGTTGAGCAGGAGCGCGCGCGGGCAGAATTGCATCATCTGCTCACCGAGATCGCGGAGCATGGGGAAGGTGCGGAGGGCGCGGAACAATCCGCCCGGGCCGGTGGTGTCGGCAATAGTGAAGTTCAGACCATATTTCCGAGGGATCTCGAAATCGACCAGCGTCGAATTAAACCCACCGATTTGCACCATATTAATGACAAAATCCGCACCGGCGAGGGCCTCATGCAGATTGGTAGTGGTTTCAATCTTTGGAGTTCCCCCGATCGCTTTAGCCACCTTGCCGCACAGCGCGGCGGCCACCTCAAGGCGCTCGCAGTCGATATCCATGTAGCAGAGGCAGGCATCCCGAAACTCGGGGTAAGACAGGATATCGCCGGTCAGGTTTTTCGAGAAAACAACGCTGCCCGCGCCGATCATGGCGACTTTAATCACGGGGAAACTCCAGGGACGGATTCACAACCATACGGAGGAACGGCAAAAGGCATTGTCTCCCATGGCCGATGAAAGACAAGCGATGCGATGACGCTAACGAAATCTTCGCGCTTGACGATGGGCCATGGCGCTGCGATGTTTGCCCAAATGAGGCGGCGATAGTGCCGATTTGCCTCGCCACCAGGCCAACAAGGATCGAGATGGATGCACAACTGATCAGCGCGCTGGATGCCCAATCCGAATTAAAGGAATCACCGAAGTGGATCAAGGCTTTTCGCATCGGCGGAAAACTCGCCTACTCCGGGATGATCCGCCGTTCCGATGGAAAAACCGTCAAGAAAACCGTCCCCACCTTTTGGGGCGGGAAAATGGTCGTCGTGCTGCCGGAACAAGTATCGCTCACGATCTATCGATACAAGTTTCTCGAATACGATCTGTCCCGTGCGTTTCTTGACTACTTGAAACCAGGGATGACCTTTTTCGATGTCGGCGCCCATTTTGGTTATTTTACTTGCCTTGCATCCCATCTGGTCGGTCCGACCGGGCAAGTGCATTCGTTTGAACCGACGCGAAGCACGTTTGAAATCCTTGGTGAAAATGCGGCATCGCGGCCGAATGTGAAGATCAACAACGTGGCGGCCTACTCGAAGCCGACGACGATCCAGTTCAACGATTATGGCATCGCGTATTCGGCGTTTAACTCTCTGGCCGGGGCGCGGCTCGATGAAAACCAGCGGGCCAAGCTCAAGCCAAATATCTACGATGTTAAGGCCATCACGATTGATGACTATGTGCGCCAGATCGGTGCCAAACCGGCCGCGATGAAAATCGATGCCGAGAGTGCCGAATATGACATTCTGCTCGGGATGGATCGCGTGCTGACGGAAATCAAACCCGCGATTTCGATTGAAGTCGGCGACTATGCGATCGACGGCGTGACGGAAAGTTCAAAAGTGGTTCAGTATTTGATGAGCAAGGGCTATCAGCCTCACGAATGGCGAGATGGCGCGCTCCGGCTTCACGAGGCCAAGTCGAATTACGAATATGCGAACCTGCTTTTTCTTCCGAATGGATAGTTTCTCAATTCGATAGATCCATTTCCGGCAAAACCACGCCGGGGATTCTGGGTGAATCTGTTCCAGGCAGCCGCCGTCCGGATTCTGCATTCTTAAAAAATCGATGCATCAACCAGGGATAGCCCCAGGCACTGGTTAACAACGCTGCAAGCGGAGTGGCCCAGGCAACGCCTTCCACTCCCATGCGCGGTGCCAATACGAGCGCACCCACAATGTTCAACACGGCGTGGACGGCAAAGAACCAGATCTGCGGCCAGAGAATATTGGCAGGATTTAGAACCATGGATCGGCAATCGACCCAGCCGCGAAGAACAAACGTTGCAGTCATCGCCAAAACAAGGCTTCTTGATACGGTGATTGGCTGGTGCATCCAATGGCGAAAGATGAAGGCGTCGAAGAAGTAGAGTACCACTCCCACTGAAATCATTCCGCCGCAGACAACCATCAGGCTGAGCTTTACACCCCGCTTGACCCACGCAAAATCACCTCGACGTACCGCCTCTCCGTAGGCCGGCCACAACGGCATCAATGCCATCAGAAACACGCCATACGACGTGGTAAACAGAGTTCCTAGCAATTGATAGTTGGTGACATATTTCGGACCAAGCCGCATGGTGATGATTGTATTATCGGAGGCGAACAGTGCCCACATCGCCACTTCAAGGATGAACAGGCAAACGCCCTGCACCATCGCCGACCGGAGTAGGGCGGTTTCGAATAATTTTGGAGAAGGACGGAGCCAGGGTTTTTCCACAAAGAACAGGGAGAAATTGTTGACGATACGCATGAGCGTCGGAACGCCTACCACCGCGAATGCAACGCCTATCAATCCAAAGGGCGTGTAGACGGCCAAAAAGCAAGCCAACAGCACCACGATCTTGGAGGCTCCGTCCCAATAGTTATTGATCTCCAAATCCTGGTAAGCGGTATAGACCGCGCGAGGGACGCCGGAGGCGACACCAAGCAACGTGAAAATCACGGTCAACCATACCGCCCAGGGCGTTTCAGAAGCCGCACGCGCACTTTCAATTTTGAGAAGTGACTTCCAGGGAATGAATGGAATGACCATGCTGGCCAGCACCGTGCCGGCGATCGCGATCATCAGCAAGGCCAAGCTCAACGATGAAACATATCTCCGCGCGAGCAATTTGTCGCCGGAAACATGGCAATCCGTCAACTTGTTGATCAACCCCAGGGTGAGCCCAGCGTTGCTCATGCCGATGAAGCCGGCCATGCTGATGATGGTTCCGTACAGACCATTTCGCTCTTCACCGAGGTATCGAAGAAAAAGGGGCGCAACTACAAATGGCGTGACAAGCGCCAACGGTCGCATTAAGACTGAAGTGACAAACGTGCGCTTGAGCCGCCGGGTACGTTCGGCCCTAAGCGAGTGAATGGTGTCGGGGGCATCGGAAGTCATCTGTTTCGGCTCGTTCATGGAGTCTCAGAAATTCAGGGTCGGATGTGTGCCTGAATCTTCAGCCTTGAACGGGTGCCGGTGGAAATATCTCATCCCATCTCTTGCCGCCAGACCGGCGGGTGTCCAGCGCGGCGAAAATATAACGACCGCTTAGTGTCATCGCGATTCGATGAGCCATCGTCCCCATCTTTAATTTCACCGGGTTAAAATATTCCGGTGATCGACTGAGCAGGTCGAGCGTTTCCTGCCGATAGCGTTCCGCCCACTTGCCGGTGGGATGGCCTTTTGCATCACCATGCTGACGAAAGCCAGCCATATAGGCTGGGATGCCACCCCATGGAGTGCCGGTTTTGAGCATGCGTATCCAGAGATCCGCATCCATCACACAGTGCAAATCAGGATTGACACCACCGACCTGATCGTACACCGACTTTTTGAAGAAGCAGGTCTGTTGTGACACATGCAGCACGCCCCATCGAAGCCAACTTTCTTTTTCGGGTGGCATCCGAAAATATCGCACGATGCGTGAATTACTGTCGATGAAGAACTGCCAACCCGTCAGCGCCGCCCAATCCGGATGTTGATCGAATGCCTCGCGTACTTTGCGGAGAACTCCGGGCAACAGCACATCATCACTGTTCAACCAGAATAGAATATCGCCGGTCGCCCGTGCAAACCCGCGCTGCAACACGTCCGACTGGCCTTTGTCTTTTTCCGAGACCCAGTAGTCAATCTGGCTCTCGTATTTCTTGATGATATCGACGGAGTTGTCGGTGCTGCCCCCGTCATAGACAAAGAATTCGTGTACATCCTCGCGCTGACTGACAATTGAGCGAAGGGTTTCTTCCAGGTATCGTCCCTGATTGTAGCTTGGGGTTACAATGGAAATTCTGCTGCCCAATCGACACCTCTCCGCCTAAGTGGATTTACAGGTTGCGAGAAACTGATTTTGGATTGTAGTGATGCGGGAAAGTTCCTAGAACACGCCGACCATCGGCGAGCCATCGTCGTCGAGCATCGGTTGCAACACGTCTGCGGGCAATTCATTGGCTTCAGGCAGGTAGCCCTGGTATTCCGCGGCCATTGCCAATTGCATGGCACGGCATCGAATGACGATTCCGAAAGTCAGTGCCAGTGGAATCGCCCATCGCACCTGGTTGAAAGACATCGTGCAATAACCGTGAACGATAAAATGCACCCCGGTGATGACTCCCAAAGCGCCCACAAGTACGCTACCTCGATCCAACCGATCCCTGACCATGCGGCGTCCGATCACGATCTGACCGATGCATAAAAACGAGAACGCGGCGAACCCGAATAGCCCTGTTTCCGCGAGTGTGCTCGTCCAGGTGTTGTGGCGGAAACTGGGCGTATTGTCAGCCTGCGTGTCTTGAATCCCAAATCCTTTGCCGATGATCGGACTCTCAATCCACAGTTTTGTTTCTGCAATCGCCCCGCTCACACGCGTGTCCCATGCCTTTGTCTTGACGCCTTCGTGTTCGCCCGGAAGCAGTGTGATAACTCGATCGCGCATTTTTCCGACGACGTCCTTCCCGGAAATGCTCGCAGCGCCGAGCATGCCGAGATACAGAAAGATGGCCATAATGGGTACGACCACCACCGCGAACGTCAATTTAGAACCCCACCGATATTTAGGCATGATGACAATCGCGGCGGCGATGCCAGCGGTCATCGCAAGCCAGTCGCTGCGGGCCAAAGTTGCAAATTGTCCGATGTAGCAGAGGGCCGCCAACGGGACAGCGATCCAAGGTCGAAACAGCGGTTTAGCCCCGGAACCCAGTGAGAAAATGATGAGTGCCGATGCCAGCCCGGCGTAATTCGACACGAAGTCAACGATTCGAACCGTGGTAATGTCCCTGCCACCTTGAAGATCTTCGATCTGTCCACCGAAATTCGTGGAAATGAGTACCGAGGTACAGATCCCCGCCAGAGCCACCAGATAGCAATAAAACACCGCGGAGCTCGGGCGCGGCAACAACCGATAACCGAGATAAATCAACACCGGAACTTCAAAAAGGTTACGTGCAGTGGTGCTGACCTGCCGGGCAGTGGCACCATTCTGCATCGCGCCGATTCCGCCTGAAGCAACGGCCAGTAGAAACAAAACGATGGCCCACGAAAGCCCGGGATGGGGCTTTTCCGTTTCAAAGTAGGACTGGCCCTTGGGGATGAGCGAGATCAGAAGCCCGACCGCCATCAGCACGTCATTAATATTGACGGGGAATGTACCCACATTAAAGCGCAGGTAGACGCTGTTGATCCATGCTGTCTTCAAGCAAGCG
>JBBRMF010000287.1:0-6509 GCA_038230975.1 Tepidisphaerales bacterium | reverse complement strand
GGCGACTACAAAGACCCGGGCACGTTTGAAAAGATCAAGCAGGCACTGGGCCGTGCTCGCCAACCGGCGCATTATCTCGCGATCCCACCATCACTTTTTGAGACGGTGATTCGGGGACTCGGCGCAGCGAAGTTAGCCGAAAACGCGCGCGTCATAGTCGAAAAACCATTCGGCCGCGACTTAGCCTCGGCACGGGAACTTAACCGTGTCGCACGATCGGTTTTCCCGGAAGACTCCATCTTCCGCATCGATCACTATCTCGGGAAGGAGGCGATCATGAACATCCTTTATTTTCGATTCGCCAATTCCTTCCTGGAACCGATTTGGAATCGCAACTACGTCGCCAGCGTGCAGATCACGCTGGCCGAGAATTTCGGCGTGGGCAACCGCGGCGCGTTTTATGAAACGGCCGGCTGTCTGCGCGATGTGATCGAGAATCATCTCTTCCAGATCGTCGCGCTGCTGGCGATGGAAGCGCCGTCCGGAAGGGATTTCGGAACCGTACAGAACGAGAAAGCCAAGGTCTTCGAAGCGATGCGCCCGCTGAAGCCCGACGACGTGGTGCGCGGCCAATATGCCGGCTATCGCAAGGAACCGGACGTTGGGAAGAACTCGGACGTCGAAACGTTCTGCGCCATGCGGCTGTTCATCGAATCGTGGCGATGGTCAGGTGTTCCATGGTATTTGCGTTCCGGCAAATATCTGCCGGAAACGGTGTGCGAAGTTCTGGTGGAACTAAAGCCGCCACCACAGGCGCTTTTCGCCGACGCCGTCTCAATGAGCGGCACCAACTATTTGCGTTTCCGTATCTCCCCGACTTCCGCCATCGCACTGGCCGCTCGCGTCAAGCGCTCGGGTAAGGAGTTCGTCGGCGATCAGCGCGAGCTGCATCTGGTCGAGGAACAGCCCGGAGAAGAATCCCCTTACGAACGACTCCTCGGCGATGCGATGGCCGGCGATGGCGCACTCTTCACACGCGAAGACGCCGTCGAAGCCGCTTGGGCAGTGGTCGATCCGGTCCTCAAGAAACACCACCGCGCTCGCCCTTACAAGCGTCGCAGTTGGGGTCCAAAAGAAGCGGATTCGCTGATTGCGCCAGAAGGTGGCTGGCACAATCCCAAACCCAATGAGGCGTCCGACTGCTGAACCTGATTGATGTCTCAGCCGCCAGCAACACCGTGCGGTGACGAAGGGGTTGGTTCGGCTCCAGCGTTATCATTCACTTCCTTTTTGGAGTCTCCTAAAATCCCTCGAATGAATCGAGCCACCGTTAGTCCTTGGGCGATGATCGAAAAGATGACCACCACGTAGGTTGCTGTGATCAGTGGCGCTCGTGCATGAGAGGCCGGAAGCGACAAGGCCATCGCCACGGAAATTCCGCCGCGCAACGCGCCCCATGTGAGGATTCGTACCGTGCCGCGGTCGCACGATAGAGGGTGGCGCAGGGGCGCGACGATCGCGCCGACACTGAGCCATCGCGCCAGAAGTGTGACGGGTATCATGCAAAGACCGGCGAGGAAATATCGTCCATGAAACGGCATGACCAACACTTGCAAGCCGATGAGAAGGAACAATATGGCGTTGAGAATACCGTCGAGCAGTTCCCAAAACGTGTCGACGTGTTCGCGAGTCTTCTCCGACATGGCAAATGCCCGTCCGCGATTTCCGATGAACAAGCCCGCGACGACGGCGGTGATCGGCGCTGAGAAGTTAAGCGCGTCTGCCAGAGCAAAACCGCCCATTGCCAGCCCCAGCGTGAGCAGGATCTCGACCTGATAGTCATCGACCCTTCGGAGCAGGTAATACGTCAATAAGCCGGCAGCCAAGCCCAGCAGGATGCCGCCGCCAACCTCTCGGATGAGCAAGAGCGAGACGTCGCCTAATCCGGGCGTGGCTTGGCCCTTGCTCAACTCGAGCAGCGTCAGGAACATCACGACTCCGACTCCGTCGTTGAAGAGCGATTCGCCGGCGATCTGAATCTCCAGCCGTTTAGGCGCCCCGACCTTCTGCATGATCGCGAGCACCGCGACCGGGTCAGTAGGCGAGATGAGCGCTCCGAATAACAGACACGGCATGAGCGCCGGCCCAGGGCCGATAAAACGGAAAATGACGTACGCGCCCAATCCGACCAGAAATGCGGATATGCAAGTTCCGACAACCGCCAGCAATCCGATGACCCACTTCTCTTTGGATAATTCCTCAATATCCAATTGGAGCGCGCCGGCAAACAGCAGAAACGCCAGCATGCCGTGTAAGACGGCATCGTTGAAATCGATCCGGCCCACGAGTGCAGCGGCCCAGTCCTGGATTCCGGTTGCTGTTGAACCTGCTGTAAGCAGCAGGAGCGATGCGACCAGCGCTGTCACCATCACGCCGATCGTTGCCGGCAGCCGGACGTAACGATAATTCAGATAGCTGGAAAGCGCCGCCATCACGACGAGCAAGCTGATCAGCGAGAAAAGAGTCATGTCAGCTCCTTGCAGGCGGCAGAAGATATTGTGGGTCAACGCCGATGACCAGCATACTGGATGTTCGCGGCGACATTCAGCCTATTCTGAGTGGTCCCAGGATTTCCCATTGTCACGAACGATTGTCTGGCCTAGAATCGAATTCGATCGATGTTCTCGGATGACTAAATAAAGGGTAATTCGGCCGATGGCCGGGAGACCCGTTAATGAGTAAGCCGAAGCAGTTGGATGCCACGGGTGTTCAACTGCGTCGGCTTTTTTGTTGCTACGAAGGAGCAATCGACCTGACTAACAATTCGTACCAGTGAGAGGCGCTGACGTTTCTTTGTCATGCCGAGTTTGAAAACATCAAGGGCTAGGTGCATTAATCGAACCAAAGGAAAAGACATCATGAAAGAAGTGAATTTGACCATCCGCGGCATGAGCTGCGGCGGGTGTGTAAACAAGGTCAGCGCCGCGCTCAAAGGTTTGCCGGGTGTAAAAGTTGAGAAGGTGGCCGTTGGATCTGCAACGGTGATGATCAACACGGCGTTGATTGCGTCGGACCGGTTAATAGAGGCAATCTCATCCGCCGGGTTTACTGCTGAAGTGATACCCGCATCGAAGATCGCTGAGCAGGCCCGGTAGTGTGCTGCGCAAGCAGTGCTTCGATTGCGGACTGTAACCAAAGCGAAAGTGAAACGCACAACTGAGTGTGGCGAATTTCCAAAGCCGCTCCACGGATGGATTGAAATGAGCGGCAACAAGCATAGTGTTGAAAGCGAAGACGCAAAGCCACGGGATCACGTCCATCCGCGCCATCACTTTTGGAAGCGCGCGCATCGAGACTGGCGAGTTTGGTGCGCGGTTGTACTGATGATCGCGCTCATTTTAGTTTATGTCATGTCGGACAACCTCTCCTTGAGTCCCGGCCGGCACGCGATTCAACCCACACCAGAAGCGCTCCCTTAAGATCGCCTCTGTCAACTTGTAGGAATTGATTATGTCAACAAGCTTCATTGATGAATACGTCCGGCCTGATGTCAATGAGTCGGAAACAACGGATGTTAACGCGCCTCTCTCGCCCGAGTCGCTTCGAAAGATCAACGCATACTGGCGGGCTGCGAATTATCTTTCGGTCGGGCAGATTTATCTCTACGACAATCCGCTGCTGAAAGAGCCGCTGAAGCTGTCACATGTGAAGCCGCTGGTGGTCGGGCATTGGGGTACAACCCCGGGCCAGAATTTCATCTACGTGCATCTCAATCGGGTGATCAAGAAATATGACCTGGCCATGTTCTACGTCGCCGGTCCTGGTCACGGTGGGCCAGCGATTGTGGGGAATGTTTACCTCGAAGGGACTTGGAGTGAAGTCTATCCAAACGTCACGCAGGACGAGGCGGGACTGAAAAAGCTGTTCAAGCAGTTTTCATTTCCCGGCGGGATTTCGAGCCATGTCGCGCCCACAACACCGGGCTCGATTCACGAAGGCGGTGAGCTGGGATATTCGCTCAGTCATGCGTTCGGCGCCGCGTTTGACAATCCCGAACTTATCGTCGCTTGCGTGATCGGCGACGGCGAAGCGGAAACCGGCCCACTGGCGACGGCGTGGCAATCAAACAAGCTGCTCGATCCCGAAACCGATGGCGCGGTGTTGCCAATTCTGCACCTCAATGGCTTCAAGATCAGCAACCCGACGGTGCTGGCTCGCATTGAGCACGAGGAGTTGGAACAGTTTCTACGCGGCTGCGGCTGGACGCCCCATTTTGTGGAAGGCGATGATCCGGAAACGATGCACCAACTGATGGCCGCGACGATGGAGAAGGTCATCGAGGAGATCAGGCATATCCAAATCAATGCGCGGGATCTTAATGACCTCACTCGCCCCCGCTGGCCGATGATCGTGCTGCGATCACCGAAGGGCTGGACGGGGCCAAAAGTTGTGGATGGTCTGCAAGTGGAAGGCACCTTCCGCTCGCATCAGGTGCCGCTCTTGGTGAATGCCGATTATCCCGAGCATGTCGCGCAGCTTGAACGCTGGATGAAAAGTTACAAGCCAGAGGAGTTGTTCGATGAGCAGGGCCGACTGAATGCGGAACTGGCCGAGCTTGCGCCGACAGGTAACCGCAGGATGGGCGCCAATCCACATGCCAACGGCGGCATTCTGTTGCACGATTTGAAAATGCCCGACTTCCGCGATCACGCAGTGCATGTTCCTTCGCCCGGCACGGTGGATGGCCAAGATACGATGGTGCTAGGCCAATTCCTGCGCGATGTCGTCAAGCTGAACCAGAAGCCCCGCAATTTCCGGGTCTTTGGTCCGGATGAAACGTTGTCGAATCTGCTCGGCGCGGTCTTTGAAGTCACCGACCGTCAGTGGGACGCACGTGAAGTAAAGAACGATGAATTCCTCGCGCCAGAAGGTGGCGTTTTGGATTCAATGCTCAGCGAGCATCAATGCGAAGGTTGGCTCGAAGGCTATCTGCTGACCGGCCGCCACGGGCTGTTCAACAGCTACGAAGCGTTCATCCGCATTGTCGATTCAATGTTCAGCCAGCACGCCAAGTGGTTAAAGGTGACAAAGGAACTACCTTGGCGACGTCCGATCGCATCGCTGAACTATTTGCTTGCTTCGCATGTCTGGCAGCAGGATCACAACGGATTTACGCACCAGGACCCCGGTTTCATTGACCATGTGATCAATAAAAAGGCGAGCATTGTGCGAGTCTATTTGCCGCCGGATGCGAATTGCCTGCTTTCGGTTTTCGATCACTGCCTGCGCAGCCGCAACTATGTAAATGTAGTGGTGGCCGGCAAACATGCGCTGCCGCAATGGCTGACGATGGATGCCGCCGTCGTGCATTGCACGGAAGGAATCGGAATCTGGCAATGGGCCAGCAACGACCAGAACGCCGAGCCCGATGTAGTGATGGCCTGCTGCGGCGACACGCCGACCCTGGAGATTCTGTCGGCTGTTTCCATTCTGCGAGAGCATCTGCCTGATTTGAAAATCCGCGTCATCAACATCGTCGATTTGATGAAGCTGCAATCCGCCAGCGAGCATCCGCATGGCCTGAACGAGGCGGATTACGATTCACTGTTCACCAAAGACAAACACATCATCTTCGGCTTCCACGGATACCCGTGGCTCATTCACCGCCTGACCTACCGCCGCACCAACCGCAACCTGCATGTTCGTGGCTACAAAGAAGAAGGCACGATTACAACGGCCTTCGACATGAGAGTGCAGAATGATCTCGATCGCTTTCATCTCGTGCAGGACGTTGTGGATCGCCTTCCCCATTTGGGCTCCAAGGGCGCTTATCTCAAGCAAATCATGCAGGACAAGCTGATCGAGCACAAACAATACATAGATCAACATGGCCAGGACCTGCCGGAGATTCGGAATTGGAAATGGAGCCGAGTCATTCCATGAATGAGAGAACGAAACATCCTGGTGTAGTGGTGTCGGTTCGCGGGAGCGTCGTTGACATCCGGTTCAACACGCATTTACCCCCGATTTATTCAGTGCTGCACGCTGGGCATGATGAACAAATCATCATCGAGGTTTTGATGCAGTTGGATACGCACCATGTCCGCGGGATTGCATTGACGCCGACGCAGGGCTTGGCCCGGGGGATGGAAGTGAAGGACACCGGTGGACCGCTGAAGGTGCCGGTCGGTAAAGAGATTCTGTCGCGCATGTTCGACGTTTTTGGAAACGCCATCGACCGACGGCCAGCACCCGCCGATGTGCGATGGCGCACCATTCATCGTGACCCGCCTCCTTTGGCCAGTCGGTCTACCAAATCCGAAATCTTTGAAACGGGCATCAAGGTCATCGACGTGCTCGTACCGCTGGAGCGCGGCGGGAAGGCTGGACTTTTCGGAGGCGCTGGTGTCGGCAAGACCGTACTGCTTACCGAAATGATTCACAACATGGTCGGGCATCAAAAGGGAGTGAGCATGTTCTGCGGCATCGGCGAGCGCTGCCGCGAAGGGGAAGAGCTTTACCACGACATGAAAGAGGCCGGCGTGCTCCCGCACATGGTCATGATGTTT
>JBBRMF010000286.1:0-6602 GCA_038230975.1 Tepidisphaerales bacterium | reverse complement strand
GTTACAAAGCGCTACAAATAGCGCTACAAACCGACGTCTCCAGGGGAATCCCAGGAATGCAAATGCCCGTGATTCCAGTACTTAGGAATCACGGGCGACAGGATCAGCGGAGAGGGGGAGATTCGAACTCCCGTAACCTTGCGGTTAACCGGTTTTCGAAACCGGCGCGTTCAGCCGCTCCGCCACCTCTCCAGCGAAGCACGAACGTTAGCTTCTGGAACGGTTGGCGTCAAATGTCCATTTTCTGGGTATAGCGACCGCTGACGACCGATAGTTGGGCGGAGCGGATATCTCTGCTATGATATTTCTTTGCAAATTTGCGGCGGAAGGAGCCGAGTTGTATGGGCGTGCCTATATCTCAAATGTGGACCGTGGCCAGCTATGTGCTGAGACAGAAGTTTCGCGGGCGTAAGCAATACCCACTGGTTTTGATGCTCGAACCGTTATTTCGCTGCAATCTAGCCTGCGCGGGTTGCGGGAAGATACAGTATCCAGCACACGTTCTCAAAAAGCAGCTTACGCCTGAGCAATGCTTTCAAGCGGTTGATGATTGTGGCGCGCCGATGGTCAGTATTCCGGGCGGCGAACCTCTTCTGCATCCACAGATTAAAGAAATTGTGGAGGGTCTCGTCGCGCGTAAGAAATACATTTATCTTTGCACGAACGCCCTGCTGCTCAAGGAGAAGATCGATTTATTCAAACCGACCAAGTACTTGACGTTCAGTGTGCATATGGACGGCCAGAAAGAGCACCACGATTTTTCTGTTTGCCGTGAAGGTGGATACGACATTGCCTTGGAAGGTATTCGTGAAGCTGTAAAACGCGGTTTCCGCGTGACGACCAATACCACCCTTTTCGATGGCACGGAGCCAAAAAGCGTTCGCGCGTTTTTCGATGAGATGATGGATCTGGGTGTTGAAGGGATGATGATTTCCCCGGGATACAGCTATGACAAAGCCCCGGATCAGCAGCATTTTCTGGGGCTGGCCAAAACGCGAAAGTTATTCACGAAGATTTTGAGCAATCGCAAGAAGCGCTGGGTATTCAATCAGAGTCCGTTGTTTCTGGAATTTCTGATGGGTAAGCGGCACTATCCGTGTACGCCGTGGGGCATGCCGACATTCAACGTGTTTGGATGGCAGAAACCGTGCTATCTGTTGCAGGATGGTTACGCCGATACGTTTTCCGAATTGATGGAGACCACCAGTTGGTCGAGCTACGGCACGGAAAGCGGTAATCCCAAATGTGCCAACTGCATGGTCCACAGCGGTTACGAAGCCAGTGCGGTACACGACACATTCGGGTCTTTGAAAGGCTTTCTGGCTACCGCGTCGGCAACGCTCTTCGGCCGCTACAAAAGTGATGCCGCGATGAAGGCATTGGAAAGCGATGATGCTCCGGCTTATCACGGAGCGGTGGTACCGTTAACGATGAGCGGTATCAAATCACGCGAGCAGGATACCGTGCATTCGAATGTGTGACGAGATTGGCAGGTATTGTCCTCTCTCCGGGTACTCCCGGGGAGGGATAGGGTGGGGGCCTTTTTCGATTTTCAATCAATCGAGGTGCCGGGCGAATTTCCTCCACCCCGACCCTCCCCCGGAGTACCGGGAGAGGGAGAAAAACGTCAAAGATTCGCAGGGATCAAGTTCCCTGCGCGTTTCGGTCATTTAAGAGTTGATGGAATGCCGCAAGAAACCAAATCGATGCCATCAAATCCGGATGCGCTTGAACATGCGCCGGGAACAGCCCATGAGAATCTTGAAGGGTGGATTCCTTCGCTAGCCGACGATCAGGAGATTCGGTCGGCGTTGGAAAAAGCCTTCGACTATCGGGGTGATGTATCGATCACGATGAAGGATGGCCACAAGCTTGAAGGTTACATCTTCGATCGCCGGAGTGATGGTAGGACGTTGGCCGATTGTGTTGTTCGGCTGTTTCCAAAAGACCGGAATGATAAAGTTGCGGTCAGCTATAGCAGCATCGCGCGCCTTGAATTCACCGGTCGCGATACTGCCGCCGGAAAGAGCTTTGAAACCTGGGTGAAGAAGTATCAGGAGCGAAAAGCGGCCGGGGAAAAGAATATTCAGATTGAACCGGAAAGGCTCGACTGAGCGATGCCGATTTTTAATGCCGGAAGCGGAAGCCGTAGGCGACGCACCGGGTTCTTCGGTAGCCTGCGCCGAACGAGCACCGAACGACCCGGTACGTCGCCTACGGCTTGAATCAATTCCGCTAAACAGTTCCCAGCTTCATCCGCTTGTATCTCGCAAGTGCCGTCAGGGGAAAATAAAGCCGGTATAGATGGTACTTGAGGTAGAAGACCTTGGGGAAACCGGTTCCGGTGTAGAAATTTTCTTCCCAATTGCCGTCCGCTCCCTGATGTTTCACGAGCCATTGAATGGCTCGTTCCACGGCGGGATCATTCGGCCCGACCGCCGCCATCAATCCCATTGCACCCCATGCGGTTTGTGACGGTGTACTCTCGCCGATGCCTTTGAGACTCGCATCTTCGTAGCTATCGCAAGACTCACCAAAACTGCCATCTGGTTTCTGGACGCTGCGAAGCCAATCGACGGCGCGGCGGATGTAATCGCGGTCCATCTTTTCACCGATCGACTTGAGCCCGGTGAGCACTTGCCAAGTTCCATAAATATAGTTGACGCCCCACCGCCCAAACCAGCATCCTTCGGCTTCCTGGCGGCTGCGGATAAACTCGATCGCGCGGCGAGCCATCGGCCGGGTGGCGGTAAATCCGCAATGCCCGAAGCACTCGAGCACTCGGCCGGTGATATCCGGGCAGCTCGGGTCCTGCATCGCGTTATGATCTGCGAACGGGACATGCTCCAGCAATGGTCGTTCGCGAGTACGATCAAACGCGGCCCAGCCACCGTCTTCATTCTGAAACGCCAGCAACCAATGCAGCCCCCGGCGGATGGCTTGCCGGGCCGATGGGCCACCGCAACGCCTCAAGGAGACGACTGCCATCGCCGTATCATCCACATCCGGGTAATGCGGGTTTGAGAACTCAAAATACCAACCGCTCGGCTCTACTTCCGCACAATTCTTTTGCCAATCGCCCGCAACGCGGCATTCTTTTTCGAGCAACCATTGGCTGGCGCGGCGCGCGGCATCGGGGTCTGGCTTCAATCCGGATTCGGCCAACGCGTGAAGCGCCAAACCCGTATCCCACACCGGCGAATGACAAGGCTGAATGCGAATCTCTTCGCCTTCACGAATGAACAATTCACGAAGATGTCGATGGGCTTCGACGACTTTAGGATGATCCTCTTCATACCCAAGCGCCTTGAAGACGATCAGAATGTAGACCATCGGCGGAAAAATTGCGCCGAGGCCTTCGGAACCTTCCATGTGTTCCAACAGCCATTGCTCGGCATCTCGGAGTGCTTCCTGGCGAGTGTGTTGGATCGGCAGTTTATCGTACTGCTTTAGAGCCATGTCGATCAGCAGGAACATCTCTCGCCAACTGTTAGGCAAGCCGCGAAGTTTGCCGAGAGAAAATTCTGAGCCGGTGAATAGCTCGGGGATGCCCTGATCTGGCCGCAGCTCGCGCACGGGGCGCAAGCTGCTGACGATCGCCAACGGCAGGATCATCGTGCGCGTCCAGGCCGATACGGCGTACAGATTGAAATACATCCACTTGGGCAGATAGACAATCTCAGGGGGAATGCTTGGGCAGACGTCGTAGCTGATTTGTCCCAGCACTGCGAGATAGAAATTGGAGAAGCTGTTGCACCGCTCGGCTCCTCCAAGGCGATGAACCCTCTCACGCGCCGCGCGCATATGCGGCGACTCGATATCGTCGCCCATCAGCTTCAGAGCAAAATAGGCCTTCACCGTTCCGGATACATCCGCCGCCCCACCCGGATACATTGACCAGCCACCGTCGGGCTGCTGAAGTTTCCGGAGATAATTGGCGATCAGCGGAAGTTCCGGATCATTCTCCTGGCCGAGGATAAATTTGAGCAGGATGAATTCTGACTCGAGAATGCTGTCGCCCTGCAATTCGCCGACCCAGTAACCCGACGCATGCTGCTTGCCAAGCAACGCAGTTCGAGCGTTGCTCAACGCATTTTCGACGTCCGTCCCCATGCCTAATTGACCGGTGGGCAACTCAGTGGGAATCGTCTTAAAAATGGTCGAATGCACTGGCTTGGAGATAAGGGCGCTCATTGATTTCCGATAAAAAATGTTCCATCCAGAAGCTGGGTGATATCGATAAAAGAGTCGCTCGATGGAACACGGCAGCACCCGCTGGTGAACCGGGAATATATCGGAAAAAGCGGCTCTGAGCAATGATTTCTTGTGGATTTGACGAGACGCGAAACCTACCCCTTAATTATTTAGCCAGTCTCGCTTGCGAGCCGTGTCCGAGAACGCATCCCATCTGACACGGCTCGCAAGCGAGACCGGCTAAATAATTTCAGGAACACGAGAATCAGACACGTCCGATAATCAATGCGTCGCCGTAGATGCGTGATCGGAAATATTAGTATTTTGTTCTTGAGTGGGACGTCGTCGTCCATGGCTCGGCGGTTCACCGGCCAAAAACCCAAGCGCATGCGGGGGTTTGATGACATACACGCCAGCAGCCTTCTGCTGTTCTCCAATTTGCTGATGAAAGCTTTTCATCTCCGTCCAGTGCATTCTGGGCCGGTAATGATGTTCGGCATGATATCCGTTGTTGAACCAGAGCCAATTATAAACCTTGTGATACGAACTGACGCCCCACGCAATCGGCAGATCAGGGTTGCTTCCGTAGTGGAGGTAATATCCGTTCACATAAGACAGGCAGTGTCCAAAATAATAGAACGGCAGGAAATAAACCATGAATCGCCAGTTCAACACAAAACCGGCGGCGAAGAACAACACAAATGCGGCGATTTCAAATACGCCCCACCATGCCTCTGACACACTCAGCCGTTTGATGTCGTTGAAAATCTCTCGTGGGTCATCGCGAAAGTACGACAGGAAAATGTAAGTCCAGGGGTTTTCCGGCACACCCTCATGACCGTGCCGGTAGATGGAAAGCGGATCGATGGTTTTCCCGTGATCGTCCGGCAGATCGGCATTGCCCATGTGATGCCGTCGATGCACCGACTCGTAGAACACCTGCGAAAATCCCATCGTCAGCGATTCCATAATGCTGAATAATCGATTCAACCACTTCCACCGAAAGAAGCGGTTGTGCAGGAAATTGTGGGAGACGCCGTTGATGTTCCAGGAGATGCTGATCGAGTAGATCAGCCCGAGCGGTGCTAAGGCCCACCAGTGAAGGTGTTTGAATGCGAAAAACAAACCAATGACGAACGCGAAATGAGCAACGCCCGCCAATGCCGGGATCGCATCATAGCGGGAGTATGCGAAGAATTTAGAGTTTGTCGAAACCAAATCAAATTACCTTGAATAAAACAACCACAGCTTCTTGTACTACCGGATTTAACACCGCTAAAGAATCTTTCCGCAATCGATCCTACTTCGCATTCGGCAGGGTCGCGGCGATCGATTCTAGCCGCTCCCGGACACGGGTAAAATTTTGAGGAACGTTTTCAAATTCGATTACGCGGATACGTCTCTGACCGTATTCAATTTCATATTCGAACGCATCCATGATTCCGGTTCGAACATGCTCCGACTTCGTTCGATCCCATCCATGAAACAGGGTAACTAACTCTTGAATCTGCGCGGGAGTCAGTTGGCCGGCTTTTTTGCCGAGCATTCCGCCTTGAACTTGAATTGCACCGGAAGGGCTCACCTGCAAATGATCATTCGTCCAGACCAAGCCCCCAGTTCGAACATAATCAATCCTTTGAAGATGCTCTACTATCGAATCTTGGGTGTGAGACGCGCACGATAACCCGACCGACAGCGTCAAAAGGCAGATGAAAACCTTGTTCCACTGGCTTTGCATATCCCATCCAGCAGCGGTTTAAAAATCAGGCACCCTGTGGGGGCAGCCGGCTGCCCAGCGTAAACCATCCCTTGCTGGGGTCATAGATCAACTGCAGCAAGCGACGATCAAATTCTTGAAACCATCGCCACCATTCGATGGGTTCAAGGTCTTCGATTTCCGGAGCAAATTCGTCATTTCCGAGTCGAATGCGATCGGGGCTGCCCGCCACGCACGCGGGAAATAAGCCGCGCGCGGTGGCCCAGTGGTAGATCGTCTGATGATTGGTCGTTTCGTAAACGGTCATAGCAACCGCGATTGTAGGAAACGATCGCGGGATTGCAAAGACCGCGTACAAAGACAGAGACCTACCAAGTACAATACTTTTTTGTCGCGTTGGGTGCCATGGCCACGCTCTCGATAGGCTGTTTTAACAAACCGGGCCTCCGCGTGGCCATGCCTTTGTGGCCCGGGAAAGACATCGCCACGCGGGAAAGATCCCTGTCGTTTCAGCACCGGAAGGAGGCGTGGCCATGGCACCCGAAAATTTGTTCGCGACAAAGAAGAGTCATACTCGATCTACCGCGATCGCGCCGGAACACCGACTAGTTTTTTGGGCGGCGGCGTCGGGGTTGGGACACCATTGACCTGCCGATCGTACGCCGCCCGCATGAGATTGCGGAGTACCATC
>JBBRMF010000285.1:0-6612 GCA_038230975.1 Tepidisphaerales bacterium | reverse complement strand
CCGAATCGTGAAATTCTGCGGCGGGAGATAAATCGACGGACCCTACTCCGGGGGAGGGTTGGGGTGGGGGAAATCCGCTGAACCACGTCAATTTATCGAATAAGACCCCACCCTTCCCTCCCCCGGAGTACCAGGAGAGGGGATAATACCCGCCGATCTTGTCACGCACCCGAGGATTTGAGCCATCCCCGCCCGGCGTGGGGTTATCGTGTTATTTTAGCTGGGTTGCTTGCGACCCGTGTCAGAGGGCTTTGGAAGGACGCAGGACACGGTTCGCAAGCGAATCGGCCAAATAAAGTCCAGTGCGGGGGTGACGAAAGGCGGGCTGACGATTTCCCAAACCTGCAGGTCATTTGACTGCTGCCGGAGTCACGGTCAGCGATGTTGCTGGTTGAGTTGAAGGTTCCGTCGTCGGGACACGTTGCGAAGGGTCGATCGGAACCGATTTGGGCAGGATATGAGCCAAAATTTCACTGCGCATTTCCATGACGCCTTCATTCCACTGCGTCATGTGGGTTTGCATGTTGTCGGCAATGACAACCACCCGTGGGAAATCGCCGGATAAACCTTTCGCATAGCCGGCGTAAAAGGCCATCAACTCGCCGTAGAAACTCTCGTGAAAGCCATTCGCAAATTTTTCCAAATCTCCGGCAATCTGAGAATACACTTTTGCGCCGCCTCCCTTGCCAAATTTTTCAAAAGCGATCTTGAACTTCGTAATTTGGATGTATGAAGAACAATAAGATGCACAGATCGTCTTGGGATACTTGACCACGATCTTGCCGCAGGCATCAATGGTTCCCTGCTCGGGCGTGTCAGGGAAATTGTTGTGAATCACATCTTCAATACGGTCGCCGAGCAATGTCCAAGCCGCTTCTTCGCCTGCTTCTGCGGCGGTCACCTTCAGAGTACGGATCGTGGCATCCTGACCGATCTTCACGTGAATTTTGTATTCACCGGGCGTTTTGAATAAGAACGTTCGAACGCCGTTGGTCTCGGTCGAGTGCAGTACAATTCCCCGACGAAGCAACGAGATACGGCCGCGAATTTCGGTCTTGACCCACTCTTTGTCCGGAATATTGACCTTGCTCCAAGTGCTCCCCAAACCGATCTGAACTTCAGCCTCGACGCCCGGTGGGAATTGCTCGGCCGTCAGGCAAAGGTAGATTGGCTCAAACGCTCGGATCACCGTTTTCCGATCCAACTCAATCAAAGGAGGGGCAGCAGGCCGTACTTCGAATTCTCCAGGTTGCGGGAGGGTTACCTGGGCGCATACTGAAACTTGCACCGACAGGGCGGCTAGAAGGAAAAATAACCCCGCAAGGCATACGGCGGCGTACTTACGCATCATTGTACAGGTCCAGAAAATCGTTCGCTTGCCGAACACGTCCATCGCTCAATACATCGGCGAAAAGCACACTACAGGAAAGCGCGCCGCATCCTATTATACCCCAATTATAGCGGGCGGCGGAACCGAAACTTCAGATTCGGCGAGTCAAAGCTTGTCGACTGCACGGCTTGTAGGAGATGGCGCGGTTGCTGGAATTTTTACGCCTGTACGAATTAACGCCGGCTCAATCCAATCTAAACGATCCTGAGTATCCGTAACTCCTTCGGCGACCACTTCCAACGTCAATTCCCTGGCTCCCGAAAGGTCCACGGTAACGACCGGAGACAATTTAAAAGCTCTAAAATTCTTCTGTTCGTGGGCAATTTTACCATCGAGACGAATTCGAACGCATATCACCGCCTTTCCGACCTCACTGGTAGTATCGATGGCGTAGCGTGTTCGAAATTCGCCGTACGATCCATCCAGCGGAAATGTAACCACCGAGTTGGCGTGAACGCCGATTCCCTTTTCAAATGTCTGAGTCCCCGCCCGTAAAGGCTTTCCAAAAACATTGAGATTCATCCGCGCCGGAAAGACCATTTCTGAATTAAACGGCACCTGTTTATTAATGCTGGCCGTCCTGTCAGATAGCCAACTGACCGGGCCGTTCAACTGCTCGATGCTCTGAACGTTCGCGAGGTTCGCCGAGTAGCTGAGCTTGGCATCGGCGACACCTTTTGGGCCAGGAAGTTGAAAGGTCAGTTTGCCATCCTTGATGGCCACAACCGACGCGGTCAGCACTGAATTATCTGTCAACTGGACGCGCCATGATTTGGAAGTAGTGGTTGTTTTCTGAGGAGATGAGGCAAAGAAAATTGAATCTGAAGAATCCACCGGGAGGGAAACCGTGTCACCACCGGTCTGCATCATGATTTTACCGTCTTCAATTCCGGCAACCACTCCGCGAACAATATCACGGTTCGATAATACGACCTGATCCTCCTTGCGATCGACATCCAATCCGGCCGGCGAACTACTTCGCGAGAACGCGCGAAGTTTGGAAAGCGGCAGGCTTAAGTCCCCCACGACCGGGTTATTCCACTTCAGGATTTCATCCTTTAATTCACCGATCTGTCCGACGATGCGATCCCCACCCTGTAGAAATAGATTGAACTTTTGAGTCGTCGCGGGTGCTGTTGACGAATGCTCGAGCCGGAGAACTTCATCAAGGGACCGAACCGATTTTGCGCCATCCGGAGTGACTAACTTAATTCCGTTACCATCGAGAGATTCGACCCCAACCGAGGAACGACGAAAATCAGATCCAGTCAATACCCATGAATCGTCCGCAAGAACCGCAGAAGCAAAAAACATAGCAACGGCGATCAGGCCCGTTTTTTTAACATGAGAAAGTACGTTGGTCATTTTCTTAGCACCCCGGTTTTTTAACTCCCGGGTCCCTTACCATTAAATACCGGCAGATAGCGATTCGGCATTTGCAGGATAATCAAAGCCAACGATGTGGCATAGTCATCGCTGACATCACCGGACCAACTGCCGGTCGGGCTCTGCCGCGCGATCAACTGGTCGCGAATGGCTGGATACCACTCAGCCCAGTAGTCACCGCCCGCCAGAAACATCGCCTGAACTGCGTAATAGTTGCCATAGTAGTAATGCCCTTCCATTTCCGGGCTTGAGCCTTTGCCGGGAACAAACTGCTTCAGATAATTCAAACCATCCTTGAGGTCGTCTCCTTCAAAGATGCCCGCATAATAAAGAGAGGCAACGCCTGCGGCGCTGCGGGCAAAACCGCTACCGCTGCCCTGGTTCGCGACGTAGCTGTATCCCCCATCAGGATTTTTGCAACGCCGTACATATTTCACGGCATTGTCGATGACGTCTTTCTCTACTTTGAGACCGGCATCCCGAGCCGCGCGAAGGGCCATGATTTCACAGATCGTCACTGAAATATCCGCATCGAAAGGTTGGGGCTGATATCGCCAGCCCCCTTCCTTATTCTGTGTCCGCTCGATGAGACGGACAGCCATCTGAAGTTTTTCTTTGACCTTGTCATCACCGGTCATGCCGAACACTTCACCGAGAAAAAGCGTCGCAAAACCGTGACCGTACATCGGCCCGTGAGTTTGATCGGCGGAAATCAGGCCGGATTCTTGCGTCGAGTCGAGTACGAACTTTACGCACTTAACGACATTTTCCCCATATTTCCCGCGGCCAGGCAAATTGCCTGCCGACATAAATGCCAAACCTGCCAGCCCGGTGATTCCCGCACCGCTGGCCCCTTTGCTGTAGCTGCCATCGGGTTGCTGAGAGCGGGCCAACCATTCAAGGCCTTTGGCGACGGCGAGCTTCTGCTTATCGGTGATCTCGTCGCCACGCACTTGATTAGGTTTAACCGCAACCACCGGCTTTGATGGCGCAGGTTTATCTTCACCGTTGACGCTCAATGCCAGCATCGCCACTAATGCCGCAACGCGTGCAACGTTTCTTCGTCGCGGTCGAACTGTCGGACGAGAGATATTCATTTTCGCTCCGTCGCTTTAGTGGCCAGTGATCGATAGTAATCCTGCACCATTTTCCGATACTTCTCAGGCACTTTTTCCCCGGCGCCTTCCAAAACCGCATCATGTAACCTGGGACTAACCTGTCCCCATTGTTCCGCAGTTTCCTTTAGGTTGCCGAGCTGCGCATTATTTTCATTCGAAGCAGTTGCCTGGTCTCCCTGCGCGGCAACCTGACCGGCATTTGGAGTCGTCGCTGGTTTTCCGGACCCATCGCCCTGATTCTGTGCCTGCGCTTCGCCTTCACCCGGCTTCGGTGGACCTTGCTGCGGATCGCCCGGCTTTGGGCTCTTCGATGCCTGCTGCTGTTTTTGCTGCTCCTTGGCCAACGCGATCAGATCATCCATATTCTTGATGATCCGCTCTTGAATCTTCTGCGTGGTTTTGCCGGGATCGTAATTCTCCTGCAGCCGTTGCTGCGAGCGGGCCATCCGATCGCCGACAAGATTAATATCTTTCTCGGTCTTGTCTTCGACGGGCTTGTCCTGAAGCAGATTCTTTTCCAACTCCTGGTCTTCAATCTGTTCATTGCCCGCCTCTTCCGGCAACTGCTCGGCTTTATCAGGCTTGGCAGGAAGCCCTTTGCCACCCGGTGCCGATTTCAACAGTTTGTCCAGCAAATCGCGCATTTCCCCCTGCCGTCCGCCGAGGGACGCGAGCTTGCTTTTATCTTTCTGCGGCTGAGTTTCAATCTTCGTCGTCGCCTTATTGATCGCAAGCTGTAAATCCTTCAACAGCCTAAGCTCCGCCTCACTGGGCAACTTATTTTTTGGCGCTCCCTGACCTTGTCCCCCACCACCCCCTCCTTTTTCATCGAACTTCGGCTTTTCCGGCGGCTTCATCGTCAGGTTGTCGATCATCGCCTGCAACTGCTCGACCACGCGTGTCTGTTCCGTTTGCGTGGCGATTCCAGTTTCCGGTTTAGCCAATTCGTCTTTCACTTCGCTCATCGACTTAACAATATCGCTGTTCGCCCACTGATAGATGATGCTGATCCCGGCCAGATCCTCACCGACTTTCTTCGTGCGATCCGAAAGCTTTCCTTGCTCACCCGGCAGCTTGCCCAACTCGATCTGCTCCGCATGCTTCATCGTGCCATCGGGTTGTTTGGCGGCATTGATCTTCACGGTCCGAGTATTCACTTTTACCTGCTCGTCACGAATCTTGATGTAAGCCTCGCGAATCTTTTCCTTTTGTTGTTGATCGAGCTTGGCCTGTGTTTGATTCTTCTGATCGTTAAGCTTGGCCAGCGCAGCTTGAAGTGCCGACAAGGCTTCGGTTTGATGCGGATCGTACGCTTCGACTAATTTTTTGTCGCGCAACGAAACGATCGCATATCCCATCTTGGTGGAGGCCCGATTGAGATTGGCGCTCGCCTCGGCACCACCGGGCAATTCACCCAGCGTTTTCAGCACATCGCTTGTGTTACGTTCCGTCTGCTCCTGTAGACCGGTTAGCTGTGGTGCTGGTGGAAGCGGTGGAAGGTGATCGCGCACCAGTTTCGCGGCTCGCAGCAGATCATCCGTAACAAGCTTTGCTTTGTCGCCGCCTTGATTCATCAGGTTATTGATGTTGTGACTGGCCTGCTGGCGAACAAGATTTTCGACGGCCTTCATCGCATCGTCCAACTGCTTGGCGAGCTTTTCCAGCTTGCGACGCTCTGCCTCACGCAGGGTATCCAACATCATCTGCAAACCCAGTTCGGCCTGCTTCTGATCGTTTTGCGCTTGGGACTGCTGATTCTGCTGCGCTTTTTCAGCCGCATCCTGTTGCTTCTGAGGGACGGACTGCTGTTGCGAAGTCTGCGCTGCCTGCTTCATGGCGTCGGCGGCAGACTGATCGCTCTTGGCCATCTGCTCGGCTGTCTTCTGTAGATCCTCCGCAGTCTTTTGCGTTTCTTTGGCTAACTCAGATTGCTCCTTGGCGTTCTTCTCCTGAGCTTCCCGCGATTCCTTGCTCATCTCCTCGGGCTTCTTTCCGAGATTCTCTTTGCCGATTTTCGCCGTCTGTGCGGAGATCTTCTGCTGTTCTTCCAACAGCTTCTGCACCGACTCAATCGCCTTTTGAAGCGTTCCGATATTCTTCATCCGATCCAGCGCCTGCTGCAACTGCTCGGAAGACTTCTGCTGATTCTCCTGCGCTTTAGCCAACGCGTCATTTCGCTTTTCCGTATTCTTCTGCCGCTCCTGCGGCGAGGCTTTCGGGTCAGCCTGCTGGCGATTGGCCTCGCCCAGTTTATTCGTCGCCTCCTTCATGGGTTGTTCGGCGGCGCGCTCCAGATCATTCTTCACATCATTGGTCAGATCCTTCAATTCCTGGTTCGGTGATTTGTTATCCGCCAACGATGCTTTCATCTGCTCGACCCGCTGCGCGATCGACCGCGTCTGCGAAGCCAGCGTGCTTTGATCGTTGATCTTCTTGTCGGTGACCTCGTGGTCGGCTTTGTTGAAAGCCGGTTTGTCCTTTGTATCTTGTTGCAACTGCCGAGTGGATTCACGCGTGTTTTTCTGCGCATTTTGAACCTGAGTTACTTCCTCCGTGACTTGCCGTAATTTATCAATGACGGCGTTCTCCAGATCCTTCTGGCTGATGATTGCCAGCTCCATCTTTCGACTATTCACCGGCGCATGGGTCTGGCCATCCAGCTCAAAGTTATCGCGCACTTGAACCGTGTATTCCATCGCGTCGCCGGGCTGCAAATTG
>JBBRMF010000284.1:0-6632 GCA_038230975.1 Tepidisphaerales bacterium | reverse complement strand
GACGGCCAACTCTATATCACCGGCCTCAAAGGCTGGCAATCCAACGCCGGCAAGGATGGTGGCTTCGATCGCGTTCGATACACGGGCGCCCCGCTGAATATCCCGACAGGTTTGCATGTGACCAAAACCGGCATCGCCATCACCTTTACCAGCCCGCTGGAAACCGCTACGGGAGGCGATCCCGGCAACTTCACAGCGGAGGCATTCAACATCAAATGGTCGAGCGCCTACGGCACAAAAGAATATCCCCTGTCCGTGAACCCGAACACCGGAGCCGCCGGCAAGCGCGACCAGTGGACGATCAAATCCGCCACGGTTTCATCCGATCAGAAGACGGTCTTCCTCGAGATTCCGGAGATCCAGAAAGCCAACTGCGTGCATATCAGTTACAACCTTAATGCGGCGGATGGGTCGCAAGTGAAAGGGGAAATTGGGAACACGATTCATGAGTTGGCGGAGAAGTAGGGGCAGTGCGGGGGAAGCTCGCGTCGGTTATAGTGTGGCGTGGACAGATGTGATGGCACGGTCAAGCCGCAAAGTATCGACGCGAGTTCGGAACGATGAAGCCACAGTTACCCCGGTCTCTTGTTTCGATTGCTGTTCCTCGGAAACCGCAGGCGGCGGTTGTTAGCCTGTCAATCTTTGGCTTGGCGATGTGGTTAGCGTTGCCGGCCGGTCCCAGCGGGTTGCATGCTTCGCTGCCGTTATGGCGATGGCTACTGGCGGGGATCGTCGGCGGTGTTGCGTCGCTACCGGCGATGCAAATGTGTAGAAGCAGGTTGGGTCGATGGCTGGTGAGTCCTTCAATTAAGGGGCGAACGATCCTGAGTGTTGCGGTCGCATTGGCGGCGTCAAGCTATTTCCTATTGACGGCTCTCAATCAAGACCGTGATCTATTTCCCAAGACACATGATGAATGCAGTTACATGATTCAAATGCGCATGCTCGCCACCGGTCATCTGTGGATGCCGCGGCATGAGTTGGCTGATTTCTTTGATTCATTCTACTTGCTCTCGAAGCCCGTCTACGCATCCATGTATTTCCCGGGGACGGCGATGCTGTTTGTACCGGCGCTCTGGCTTCACTGGCCGACTTGGGTGATTCCGATTCTGGTGGCCGGGGCAATCGTGGGGTTGGTCTATCGGCTCGTCACCGAGTGGGTGGATGGCGTCATGGGGATGATGGCGGCGCTGCTGATCGTCTCGCTGAGTTGGTATCGGATGGTATCGGTCATGCTGTTGTCACAGCTCCCGCTACTGTTGCTCGGGCTGGTCATGATATGGGCCTGGTCGCGGTGGCGGGGCGGGGGATTCCGGATGGGTTGGATCTTACTCATCGGCGCGTGCGCCGGATGGGCCGCGATCACAAGGCCGCTGGATGCACTCTGCTTTGCCGGGCCGGTGGGAGTTGCTGTTGCTTTGGATCTCTACGGTCAGACTACAAAAAAAACAAAGTCGATGGCGGTGCTGGCTCTGATTGCAGGAGCCATGCCCTTTTTGATGGTGCAACTGGTGTTCAATCGTGGCGCTACAGGGAATGTTCTGCAAAGTCCGTTTGGAATGTACGCGCAACGGGATTTGCCGGGTACTTCTTATGGGTTTCACCGGGTGCCATCGGGGGCAGAGCCGGAATCGATTGTGCCGCAGAAAAAATGGTTGTATGCGAAATGGGTCAGGCCCTTTGTTGTCGAACATCATCTTTCGCACACGATGAAGGAGGTATGGCAACGACGGATTCCACTATTGGTGGATGTTGCTTTGCCCGCGCGGCCACTGCTGTTATTGCTGCCGGTTGGTTTATTAGGACTGAGAGATCGGCGGCGATGGTTGCTGTTGGCTCCGTTGCCGTTGTTTATACTTGGATATGTGGGTTACACATTCTTCCTCGAACACTATGCGGTGGTAGTGGTTCCGGCGGTTGTGTTGCTTGTCGTGATGGGCATGAAAGTGTTGGGTGAGCATTGGCCGAGGGTGGTCCCGGGGATTATGGCCGTGGTAGTGTCGTTCGCGTTGACCAATCTTCATGAGACTAACAAGAGCATTAACGATGAGCCATTCCGTTCGACCTGGCTGCGACAACTGCACGAGTCCAACGAAACCAACGCGATCGTCCTTTTCACGTTTGACTTGGATCCGAATGATCCGGATCTCGTGCGTAAGATCGTTCAGGAACCGGTCTATAACACGGATGTGGCCTGGCCGGATGATGCTCCGCTGATTCGAGCCCACGACCTTGGGGCGCGAAACATTGAACTGTTTCGATACTATGCGACGCATGGACCCGACCGGATGGTGTATCGCTTCAGTCGAAAGACCGGCCGGTTGGACACACTCGGGAAGGCCAGGGATCTGTGCGATCTGCGACAGGGTTCCTGAATGACGATGCGAGAATCTTAATTAGACCTTGACGGTGGCGATCGAAACCAGTCAAGCACAAAAATGCAAATCCATATTTAGTTTGAGTCGCTCGGGTGGGTAAATTGGGCAATTCGAATTGTGAGATTGCTTCTGTCATCAATTCACTCGCGAGCTCTCTAACGGACGGAATGATTTTCCCTGAGGAACAATTGCGCCCCCTACAGCGAATTTCACGAATTTCGAAGTGCGGGATCATTTAGCATAGAGAAAAAGCAATCTGAATGAATTGCCAAAACTAGCCTCTTATACTGGTGAAATGAAGAATCGCGGTTGCGGCGACCCGTCGGAAAAGTAGAGCACTCCTTGTTTGGCCAATGCCAGGAGCGTTTTCGCAGCCCTGATTCACATGCGGGAATTCAAAATGGATTTGCGCAAAATATTTTCGGTGGGGTGAGCGTTAGTGATAGCGGACAATTCGTGGGTTCGTTCTGGGCATTCGTTGAACGTCCGTGAGGTGTTATGTCGATCCACCTTGAGACGAATCAATGTCAAGCACTGGATCCGTTCTCAGTGTCGATGCGATCTGGCAGGCGGCCGTCGATTGCTCCGACAAAGTCGCACCGAATGAATTCGTTTGACGCGTTTCGTTCGCTGGCGGCATTTTCGACAGTCCTTGTCCACTGTTCGATCTCACGGCAAATGCTGGCGATAGCGCCTCTGTCCCGGTTCTCGCTCCCGTTTTTTGTGGTATCGGCGATTTACTTTTTGTTCCGCAGTGCAATGCGAGACAATCAGAGACCACTCGTGGACGTCTTCCGCAGCCGCGCGAGGCGTTTGCTCGTCCCTTTCTTTGCCTGGAACGCGATTTATGCCGGATTGAGTGTAGTGAAGCACTTCTTTCTGTTTCACGATGAGCCAGACCTACCGTGGAAATCCATCTGGGTTGGATCGGCACATCAACTTTGGTTTTTGCCATTCCTCTTGATAGTCACATCGGCGGTGCTTTTGGTTATTCAAGCGGCACGATCCTGCCCAATCATGCGCATCCCGACCGCCATGGTGCTGGCGGCACTTGGCGTGGTGATGTGCTATTTGCCGATGCCTGCCGCATTTGTTCATCCACTGGGGAGCTACTACCTGCTTGAACGGATGTTTCGGATGCTGCCATCTGTCTGCTGGGGAATCTCGCTTGGGTTGGTGTTGATGGGGCGCGACTTAGATTTTGAGCGCGATCCCCGAACGAGAGTCATCGGATTAACGCTGGTAGCCCTAGGGATCGGGGTACTCTGGATGGCGACGGTAAATAGTGGTCCTTATCGCATGGCACGACATCTATCCGGCATAGGTGTGTTACTCATCGCAATACCACCGGATGGTGGTTGGATCACGATGAGGCTGGCGAAGCTTGGACGATACTCCTACGGAATCTTTCTAAGTCACCTGGTGTTTGTGGAAGGGTTTCTGGCAGTCGCCTCACGTCGAGGCATAGGCATGTCGTGGGAATTAGACGTGTCCATATTCGTGTTATCCTGCGTCGGCGCGACAGGACTAACGATCCTGCTGATGCGATTCAACGGGACACGTTGGCTGGTAGGTTGAGTTCAGCGATTGGATGGTTGTTTCAGCCATTGCAGCCTCGCGATAGTGACGTTGTCCTAGCGGGCACTGCAGACCAGCACACAATACTCGTTGTCGATCATGCTGAAGCCTTCGAGCTCGGTAGGGTAGTTGAGATCGTCATAGGGAGGGATTCTGAGGAAATCGCTTTGGCCGTCGAATTGCCATGGTTGGGGTTTTGTAGCAGGCAGCGATGTCGGGGGATTAAACGCAGGTGATTCGGCATTGCAGGGAAGGCAACACAAACCGAAAGATGCGAAAAAGAAAAAGATGCCGATGAATGATCGACAGCGGTTGGCAAAATTCTTCATGTTCGACTTTCGGTCAAAATACCCGGAGCAAAAACATCATCGACTCCTGATGACTTCGAATCTAACGCCAAATTGCTATGTTGGAAGAGATTTCATAATCGCGTTGTATTCATTTTGTCTTTGGGCTCAATGAAGTTCATCACCACACGGAGACCAGGTTCGGTGGGAGTGATCTTTCGGGGCTTGGCACCCGACGGTCACATGCAGAGGTTCGGCTGTGGGTTCTCACCTTGCGAAGGTGATTTTGGGGGGTGTGCCGTTTATGTTGACGAGAAAGTGACCGCTGTTGTTGGCCCAGTTGATGTTGTCGTGTACGCCCAGGAATAGCCGTGTGGCGCCGCTGGGGACGATGATTTGTTGCGCAGTCCTGCCAGATGTTTTGCCGTCGCCGATGAAAAAGGGCTGTTTTAATTTGGGGGAGACGCTTGTGTAATCCATCGCCGCGCCGGTCATGTTCAAAGAGGAGGGAGTACCGCCTGTGGTCGGGGCGTTGGCATCGAGGAAGACGCCTACCAGCGAACCTTGCTGTGTGTTGAGCTGCGACATCCCATTGAGATATCCGCTGTCGTTCGTGCGATTGCCACCGGGTTGGCCATCGGGGGTCCAGTTCTGGTTGATGTTGACAGGATCATCCGCGGTGGATCCGCTGGCGCTGAAAGTGAGGACTGCGCCGGGCGTCAATGTAATGCCGCGAACCTGGCTCGGTGCATTCGTAGGCGCGGTTCCTGAAACGGTGGGGCCGCCGTAGAAGCCAGATGGCATGCCAGCGAGGTACAGGTTCATCGCTCCATCGACTCGGGTCGTGAAGCTGCTGGCTGAGCCGGAGAGAACCGTAATGCTGCTGACGTGAATGTCGCAGTTGTTCTGACCAAACATGGAGGCAAAGATCAATTTTACGGGGTTGCCTCGGGCGGTGCTTCGTTGGGCATCGACTTTGACGGCGTTGGGATTGGCACCCCCGGAAGTGAAAACTTTTGTCGCCGGATCCCAAGTGCCTACCGTGATATCGGTATTGGGATCAAGCACGACTGGGGAGCCGCCGGCGGAGTTGCTGGCTGCGGTGGCGACGGCTGCGGTGATGACTGCGCCGCTACCGTTGGGAAGAAAGCTTGCGCCATGTCGCGCGGCGGCATCGGCGGCGGCGGCCAGTTCGGACTTCGTCAACCGCACCCGGGCCATGTCGACGCCGAGGGAGACGAATCCGCAGAGTACCGGCAGAAGCAGGACTGCGTACATAGTGGCAATCCCGGCTCGGGGTCGCCTTTTTACGATGTGAAATTTATAACGTCCCATATCTTATTCCCGGTTCATTAGAACGGTTTCGGAGATTACCTGGGAATTGGAAATATTCACCATCCCGGGCGGTAGCGCGTGCAGGCCGACATTGGCCCAAATACATTGAACGGAAACCGAGACGGACTGCCCGGTGGGCAATCCTGACATATTGGCCGGACTGAGCGTCACCGTGTATCCGGAGTTTTGCAGGCCCGCATTCGTCATGCATAAGGAGATGATGTTTTGGACACTGGCATTTGTGGCAGTCGGCGAAATTGCTTCACGCGCGCCTTCCTGGGCGGCGCGTTGCACCGCACTCTTCACGTCGAAAAAAGAGCCGTATTCGGCGATGCCGAACCCCAGCACGGCCAGGGTCGTGCAGAGAAACAGCATCTCGATGGTCACGTTTCCCCAACGCCGAAATCGAAATGATTTTGATGCGTTCATTCGTCATCCAGCTTCATGCGGAAATTGACTTTATTGAATCCACCTCTGTCTATCTATCGGTATCTAAGGAGTGTCGGTGAAGTTACAATGGTTAAAAATAGCCCTGGTTGGGATTCAGTCTGCGCGACGGGTTATCGCTCAACGGCTAATAAATAGTGGCACCTAAAACTGATCTGACGTGTATTGCCACACCCGCCCTGATCTTAAACCCCATCTCTTAAAAGAGACTGGATGCATGCACTCGCCGGCGTATTTGAAACAATCGTTACATTGCTTATTTGTCTCCCGGACGCATCTTGTTTAAGATAGCAACTGGCGGTTTGTGTCTGAGTCGGAATTGTGATGCAACCGATGGCACGACGCGTAACGTTTTTTTAACGCAGAGTTTATTGCCGAAGTCTATTGATCGACTTCGGCAATTGCGACAAAGGACCAATCGATGCAATCGGCCTTGGTGTTTCCCGCCGCGGTAATTGCGACTGTTGAAGCCGGCCCGTTTATCAGTCTGGGCAAGATTGTGCCCGTGCTGGTGGTCTTGCTGCTCTGGAGCCGTCTGCTGACATGGGCCGACAAAGATACCGATCGCGCGCATCTCCCGCGCGAAGGGATCAATCTTGGCATGATG
>JBBRMF010000283.1:0-6747 GCA_038230975.1 Tepidisphaerales bacterium | reverse complement strand
CGGGGCTTTTACAGGTCGGCCTTGCTTCGGATCAGCCAATGGCGTTGTTTCGATTTTTTTGACGGATTCGATCCCGCTGACGACTTTCCCGAAGGCGGTGTAATACCGGTCGTATTGCTGGGTATGTTTGTAGTCGAGGCAGATAAAGAATTGGCTGCCGGCGGAATTGGCGAACTCCTGCCGGGGTCCGACTCCGGTTGCCGGATCTTCCAGAGGATCGCGCATTCGAGACATGGAGAGCACGCCCGTTTCATGCGGACGCGTGTTGAACTCTGCATCGATCGAATAACCCGGGCCACCGGTGCCGTCGCCTTTCGGATCTCCCGTTTGAACTGTGAAACCGGGGAGAATGGTGTGGAAATTCAAGCCATCGTAATAGCCTTGCTCGGCGAGTTTGAGGAAATTGTCGACCGTCACCGGCGCAGAATCGTAGTAGAGGGCGATGGTCATTTCCCCCGCGTCCGTGTTCATCTCGATGTATTGCAGCGGTTGAAGGCGAGTCACCATTGCGCCTGTGGGTGCGCCCAATCGTTTATCATCGCGAACTTCAATCACGACCGGCGTGCCGACAAAATTGGCGGGTGACAGCATCTGGCCCGGCCGGCTTGGAACGGCAAACAATAGATAAGTGCCAGCTTTCGTAAGGGTCGGGTAGAGGGTCTTCACGTCCAGCTTTTGGCCATCACGCAGGTCTGCCGAAGCGGTTGGGGCGATCGTGCTGCCGGTGAAATCAGCCAGAATCAGCGTCACGGGCGCGGGGGATTTAATCGTCACATCTAAAGGTTGGTTCGGCGTGACCCACTGCCGGGCGGGAACCAGAACAGACCAAAGCATCATCAAAGGAACGATCGATTGCATGCAAACTCCTGAAGCGACGCCGCGCGTTCAATCAGAACCGCGCGGTAAATAGCGGACTTCATGCCGCCGAAGGTCGTCCGCGATCGGACAAACTCTTCACGGCATGGCGATACAACACTCTCGGATACCAGCCTTTCTTCCCGGCGCTGCCTCCGTATGATTAAAAAAGAAAACGATGCCATTGCGAGAAGGTGCACAAGCTCAACTATTTTTGAACGGCAAACACGCCGGAGTGGTGACGATGCGCCGGCAGCAAGGCTCCTGGTGTTTCGGGGAGTTTGCTACGAATTCATCAGGCAGGTTACGAAATCGCGATTGGTGGGCATGGCATCGGGATGTTCGATGGCTTCATCGGCCGTTAACCAGAGAATCTCTGCCACCTCCGTGGGCTCCGGTTGAAGATCGTCCGTCAATAACTCCGCAATCCATCCGAAGATCGTTAACGGCTTGTCGGGTGAGTCCCATTTCCAGCATTGTTTGACCGGGTTGATCGCCACCCCAAGTTCTTCGCGCATTTCGCGAATCAGCGCGGATTCGATGTCTTCTCCTATTTCAATACCGCCCCCCGGGAAACAGACTTTTCCGGGAGCCGGCACGTGTTCGCTGCGGCGAATCAGCAGCCAGCGACCATCTTCGCGACGAATTGCCGCAATCACGCCATGAACTCGACCGTCGGGTTGTACGGGTCGAGGCTTCAAGGTTGCGGATTCTCTGGCTTCACGGGAGGTTGCGGGGGTGTTTGCTGCGGTTGCGGATGCGCCCGATTCTGCAACTGTTCCAATGTCCGCTTGAGCGTATTCAGGAACGGTGGCATCTGGGCGGATGAAAGATAAATTCGCTGCGTCACCGTCGGCCTCGGGAACAAATCGAGGATGAAGTCGAGGCAAAACTCAGAAGCGGTGTGCGAGATCATCAACGTGTTCGCATAGGCACCCACCGCGACGTCCTCTGGAATCTTCAGTTGTTCGTACACATCCACAATGTTGGGTTGCGGCACATTTGGCGGCGGGGCGGGCAAGGGTGTCGGGGCACCGAAACGAGCGCGAAAATTCTCGATATTTTCGCCGATCGCATTGACCATCGGGGCGAGCGCCGTGTAAGGAATCACCACGCGCGCCGCCAGCATAAACGGGGGGACCATGCGAAGCAGGAAATCGCACACCAGTTCCTGGCCGCCGGTCAGGACCAGGGCGTTGGTCGCAAAAACGCCGCGATTGATTTTGTCCGGCACGCGCGCGCTGATCTGAGAATACTGCACGGCCTGGGTGATTTGCTCCGGCGGCTTCGGAGGGTTGGGTTGCTCGCCTTCGGGAATGACTTCGCTCATAGAGTAACTCTCTTTCTTATTTTGGACCCTGCAAAAACCTCACTTTCTCATTGTACAGATTTTGTCGTTGAAGTTGTGGATGGATTCGTAGTGGGTTTTGCGCGGGGTGGGGGGATGAAGTGGTAATCGGGCCAGCCATATTCCTGGCCGATGGTCTGGACGATTTCCGCGATCAGATCAAAGGCATCGTCGCCGTTGGTCATCACCACCACGCCCTGCCCGCTTTCGAGGCGGCCAATCATATAGCAGGCATAACCCGAGTGAGACCCCGCGTGGAAGAACGTGCGGCCATTGCTCTGTCCGGCCAAAAATACCCCCATGCCCAAGGTCGACTTCTGCGAACTCGCGTTTTTCGCATTGGCGATATACGGCGTCAGCATCGCATTCGCGGCACCCGGAGAAAGCACTCGCGTTTTTTCACCGCTGGCCGCCCGCTGGATTTCCATGACCACTTTGCAAAAATCTTCCGGTGTCGTCCATAGCCCGGCGCCGCTCATTGCCGGGTAAACACGCTCGGGGCCGTTGACGCGCTTGCCGGCTTTGAATCCCGGGGCGACATGCTGCAACTGCTCGGTCGTCAACCGCTGCTCTTGTGTGCTTTCGGTCATGCCAAGGGGATCGAACACGCGCTGTTTGACGATCGTCGGATACGGCTGTTTGGCGACTTCCTCCTGCATCAATTGCGAGATCGCCACGGCACCCCCGGAGTAATGGAACCGCTTGCCGGGTAACTCTTCGACCTTCACCGGTTGAGTGGCGGGTGGTTTGCCGTTCAAAACGTCGATCAACGGCGCATCGGGTTTATCAGCCGGGAATCCAAGGCCCCAATACGCGACACTCATGCCCGCAGTGTGGCTCAACAGTCGACGCAAAGTAATTTTAATCTTCGTCGTAAATTCACTGGGTGGAAGTTTCCATCCGGTCAGTTGGTCATTCACGTCCTTGTCCAAATCCAGCTTGCCATCCTGCACAAACGTAAGCGCGCAGATCGCATTCAACGGCTTGCTGAGTGAGGCACCGTGAAAAAGCGTGTGCTCATCCACGGGTTTGGAAGTTGCCAAATCAGCAACGCCGTATCCCCTGGCCCATTCCACTTTGCCGTTGTTGATCACTGCAACGCTCACTCCCGGCACATGCCAAAACGCCAGTCGGTCGGCAATCGATGCATGGTCGGCCGGCACAGCGCGGGCATAATCGGGTGCGATCAGATGCTGTTCAACCCGAGCCATGTGCTTGGCGCGAAGATCGACCGGTTCTTGGGCGCAACTTAGGGAGAGAATGATCAGACAGATCGGAGCAAAACGGTGCATGCGATGGCCTTTCAAAAGATATAGTCGGGTGGGAAGAATAACGCGGCGGCGGGGATGCACAATGGTCTTGTGGCTGAGAGTTGAATGACTTATTTAGCCGGCTCGCTTGCGAGGCGTGTTTTGCTGCCATCCATCGCACATGGACGCGAGTCGCAAGCGACCCGGCTAAATAATTCCATACATCCAATATACTCGGCCCGCGGGACAGGAAATCTATCGCGAAGCCGGGGCCTCATTCACTTGCGCAGGGCTTGCCAGGTAGCGGACCAAATCGCGAATTTCCGTATCCTTCAACCCGGCCAACAAGCCTTCGGGCATCATGCTGAGATTGCTGATTTTCTGCGAGGCGATTTCATTTTTCGGAAGCGTGATAACCTCGTTCACCGTGGCAAACGTGATGGAATCATCGGTTTGCGACTTGATGATGCCGTCGATGAAACGGCCATCTTTGGTCTTGGCGCTGACCATCAGATAGTCCTTGCCGATGACGGCGCTCGGGTCGACGATATTTTCCAGAAGGTAATCTACGTTCGCACGATTCGATCCGGTCAGATCGGGCCCAATCTTTGCGCCGACATCAAACAGCGTGTGACATTGCATGCAGGTTTTGGTGAAAATCGCGCGGCCATTGCTCGCATCACCCCGCGCAACGACGGTTGGCGTGAGCATTTTTTTATAGCGGGCAATTTCTTTGATCTTGTCATCGGGCGTCGCGCGAATCGAGCCCCAACTGCTGGCGATCCAGGCGTTGATCGATTTGTCATTCAAGCTGTTGAGATTGCGGACGGTCGGAGCCGTCAGATCGGATTGAGGGATTTTTTTCGCCTTGATCGCTGCGACCAGTTCATGCGCGGATGAAAAGCGTGATGCAAGGGTGTTTAGCGCGGCGAGCTTTGAGTTGCCATCGAAAGAACTGTAACTCTCGATCAGGAGTCCCGCCGTCTTCGCGTCGTCGTATGCCGCAAGTCCCCGAATCACGCCGCCGCGAATTTGGGGGTCGGCAACGAGCTTTTGAAGAATCGGGAGAGTGGCGGTGTCCTTTGCCGCGAGGAGCGATTCAAGCGCACTCTGACGCTGCGCCAGATCGGCGGATGGATTCTCCAAAAGTGTCCGCAGGGTAGCCAGCGCTTTTTGATCGCCGAAGATAGTGGCCAGAGACATGCTCTTTTGTTTCACGACGGCATCGGTGCTCTGCTCGAGCTTTTCGTAAATAGCTGACCAGCCCTCGGGCATGGGCATCGAGCGTTTGCCGGCGAATCCTTCGAGGATCCCGGTGAGGGCTTCGGCTTTGGATTTATCGTCGCCGCCGGAAAGAATGGATATCGCGGCGGCGATGGCGGCGGGTTGGTCGGCCATCAGAGCGAGTCGACGGGCAATGTATTGGCGGACGATGGGGATTTTGCAATCCATCGCGAGTTTTGCAGCACGGTTGCGGTCTTGGGAAACGAGCGGCTCAATCGCGTACCAATACATCAACGGAAGATTGTGGTCGTTGGCATCTTCCGCATGCTGAAGTAACGCCGAAAGAACTGCCCATCGCTGTGCAACCGGCACGCGCCCCATCGCTGAGGCAAGCTGTAGTCGCACATTTTGCGATGGATCGCCCTTTGCGATCTCCACCAACGCGGTTTCATGCTTTGCGCACCATTCGACGTCTTCGCCGAGCATCGTCACGCACCAGCCTCGAAAGAAACCATCTTGTGGTCCGCTAAATCCCGCGTAGTAAAACTCGAAGGGCGCCGCATGGCTTCCCGGGCCGCCTGCCGCCTCAGCGAGCCACATCAGGCGCAAGACCGCATTCGTCCCTAACTTTTCAGCTCTGAGCCAGACATCTTTCTTGATCTCGATTTTGGGACCGCGCTCCTGCAGCACACGGCGAGAATGGCGGACGTACCATTCATTGGAATGGAACTGGAGATCGACAAGCTCGTCATTCGTCAGCTTCCCCAAATCCACCTTCACCGGCTTCACATCGCCATACGTAATTTTATAAATCCGCCCATTACTCCGATCAAACATCTCCGGTTGATTCAAATGGCAGGCCTGTTTGTCGTACCAGTCGATGTAGTAAACACCACCATCCGGGCCGTATTTCATGCTGATGAGGCGGGACCAGCTATCGTTCATTTTCATGAAGTCGGGGCCGTGATGACCGACGTATCCGGAGCCGGAGGGCTCGAGGATGTCTACGTTGGTGCGGTTGCCGTGGATGTTGTTCATGAACAGTTGATTGCGGTACTGGGCGGGGAAGTTGTCGCCGAGATAGATCATTGCGCCGGCGTGGGCATGACCGCCCCCGAAGGCATCAGACTTGCCGTTGGCGGCCCACTGATTGGCGGCACCGGTTTGCCAGTGGAGGTGGTCGGCGATGGTGCTGATGTCACCGAAGGTGTACGGATCGGTGTGTGGGCCACCCTGGCGAACGTATCGGGCACCTTGAATGACGTGATAGAGATGCGGGATGACGCAGCAGGTCATGAACATCTGGCCCTGATCGTTCCAGTCGATGCCCCACTGATTGCTGCCACCCTCGGCGAAGACCTCGAAGACTTTCTTCGTCGGATGAAATCGCCAGACGGCGGCGGTGACGGGTATTCGGTCTTTTTCCGGTGTGCCGGGTTTGCCGACTTTTGAAGGATTGAACACACCATGGCAGCCATAAAGCCAACCGTCCGGTCCCCAGCTAAAACTGTTGAGGGTTTCGTGCGTGTCGCCGTAGTTAAAACCGTCGAGCAGCACTTCGGGTTTGCCGGGTTTATCGCCTTCGAGAATCGGGATGAAGAGCATCTCCGGGGCTTGCCCGACCCAGACGCCACCAAAACCGACTTCGATTCCACTGACGAGATTGAGGTTTTCGATGAAAACTGTTTTCTTGTCGAAATGGCCGGAACCGGTGGAATCTTCAAAGATGAGGATGCGATCCATGCCTTTACCGAGCGGGGCTTTTTTGGGGTAGTTGTTGGCTTCGGCAACCCAGAGTCGGCCGCGATCGTCGATGCAAAAAGCTACCGGTTGAACGATATCGGGTTCGCCCGCGAAGAGGGTCGCCTTGAAACCTGGCGGCAGGGTGATCGCGGCGGCGGCATCTTTCGGGTTCAAACCGGCGTGTTTGACCTGATCCAGTTTGAGCAATTCATCCCCCGTCGGTTTTGCGGGTTCGGCAAACAACGGGACGCAGATCATGGCCAACATCGAGAGCGTGAGTATTCGCAAGATATTCTCCAAAGCCAATGTGAACGAAATCGAAGTGCG
>JBBRMF010000282.1:0-6761 GCA_038230975.1 Tepidisphaerales bacterium | reverse complement strand
CTGTACATCCCGGCCTTGTAGCTTCCGCATTAACTTCACATCATGATTGCCAGGCACGCACAACGCGGCACCGCTCTGCACCATCGACATCGCCAGCTTCAACACCTCAACCACTTTCGGGCCGCGGTCCACCAGATCGCCCAGCAGGATCGCCTTGCGTCCAACGGGCGGCGTGACGATGTAGCGGAATTGCGTCTCGTCATTCTCCATGGTTATCGCAATCGTGTACCCGAGCTGCGTCAACAGTTCTGACAATTCATCGAAACACCCATGCACGTCGCCGATGATATCGAATGGCCCCTTGTCCCACTTGCGATTATTCCAAAGCGGCTGGCGTTCGAACGTCACCTCGCCGATCAAGGCTTGACCGTGTTCGGTCGTGCCGGGGCTCAGCCGATGTACGTATCGAAAACCCTCGCGATCCAGATAGCGAAGTGATTTCCGCATCTGCATAATCTGATTTCGAATGACATGTCGACCGAAATCGCGGTCTGGCCGAGCTCGATTGCGTTCCTGGCAAACCCGTTCCGGGACATCGAGCACAATCGCCACCGGCAGCACATCATGCTCGCGACCCAGCTCAATCCATGGCTTGCGGCTCTCCGGCTGCACATTGGTCGCATCGATGACCGTAAACAACCCCCGAGCAAGCCGTTTGCCAACGACGAATCGCAGCACATCAAACGCATCGCCAGTGGCTTCCAGGCTATTCTCGTCATCGCTGACCAAGCCCCGACAAAAGTCGGATGAGATCACTTCGGTGGGTTTAAAGTGCTTCGCCGCAAACGTGGATTTACCGCTGCCGCTGGGGCCGATGAGGATAACGAGGGAGAGTTCGGGGAGGGTGAGGGTCATGGAAGCGGATATAGCCGTATGGGGACAAGCCGAGCATACCGAATGAAGTCAACAGCGGTCGTAAAGCAGGTGCCCACGATCACTCGCATGGCTCACAGTTTGGGATTCCGCTTGCTCCCTCGACGCCGCGCGGCTTTGCAATCGTAGGTAGGATCGAAGTCGACCTTGCCAAACATCTCCACGATGCCCAGTGCTTTCTTCTCTGCGAATTCACTCCGGTCGCCGTAGACGAAACGGTCAGCTTCCTCGGAAACGGGTTTGCCTCCCACTTCGCGCAATGGAAGTTCTTCTGCCGGCAACGCCGCAATTCGCTCCGTGGCCGCGATGGCCTTCAATGGATTCCATAAGGTCGTATCGGTCGTCACGATGATGCGAACCATTTGGCCTTCCGTGAGATTCAAAGGCTCAACCGGTTTGAGAATGCCATTTTCATATTCCGCCCGGATCAACATGCGGCCTCCTGATTAATGCATTTTACCATCAGGTTGAGATCGCAGCCATTGAATCCCGCTTAATTATCGAACCCATGAACTACCCGCAGTCGAACTTACTTTCAAGGCCCTTTGGCGTCGCAGCTACTGCATCAAGCCCCATGTATGCCCCTCTACGCGGATGTAGGAACTGCGGACGTAGCAAACACCCCCATCTGCGTCGCCGGCCCAACCGCCGCATCCTCCGGTCCGACCGGGAGGAATCGCACACTATATCCAAACCTCTCGGCCACCCCGGTTGCCCATTTCTGAAACTCTGCCCGCGTCCACTCGAAGCGGTGATCCTTGTGCCGAAACTGCCCGGCCGCCAGCGTTTCAAACCGCACGTTATATTCCACATTCGGTGTGGTCACGATCACGGTGGTCGGCTTGGCGAATTCAAACAACACTCGCTCGAACGCTGCAAGGCGTGGCTCATCCAGATGCTCGATCACTTCCACCACTGCCGCTGCATCAAAGCCAGCCAATCGTTGATCGCGGTAGATGAGCGAGCCATGCAGCAATTGGATGCGTTGACGTTGACGTTCCGGCAGGCGATCCAGGTGCAGTCGTTCGCTGGCGATTTCCAGCGCGCGATGCGACACATCCAAGCCGACGATCTGCTCGAACTGCTTTTCTTCCAATAGCCGTCGCAACAGGTTGCCGTAGCTGCAACCCAGATCCAGCACTCGCCTGGCACCGGACTTCCGCAGAACCTCCAGCACGGTATTCAGTCGATGCTCGTTGAGACTGATCTTCCGCTCAACCTGCTCTTCTTCACCGGCGTGCTGCTCGTCAAACTCTTCGGCTTCCTCGGGATCAGCGTCAATTAATCTCGCCAGGGCATCGTTGGCCAGGTAATTGAAGTGCTTGAGGTAGCGATGAACGATCTGCTCTTTCTCCGGATGCGATGCCAGCCATGGCTCGCCGTGCCGCAGCAGCTTGGCGACTTCATCCTCACCGATCCAGTAGTGCTTATCGTTATCAAGCACCGGGATCAGCACATAAAGATGCGCCAGCAGATCCTGCAGCACGATCGTGTGCGAAAGTTCAACGGTAAAATATGGCCCTTCGCCCCACTCCGGGAATTTTTCGTCAAGGGCATGTTGCGTCGCGCTGATCGTGTAGCCCAACGGCTCGAACAGTTTGCGGAGCAGCGCCTCTCCACCACGGCAAGGTACAACACTCAGGCGGGCTACGAGGGGGATCGGTGTCTTGGCCAGTTCCGGTCGATCTTTACTGATGCCGGAGAGCGCCGAGGAATAAACCTGTGCAATCGCCACCGCCAGAAAAGAACTGGCCGCGTAGGGTCGATCGTTGACATACTGCTCCAGCGAGAAACCCTCCCCGGACGGGCCACGACGATTGCGGACCAATCCAACCGGGTCGATCTCCAGCATCAGCGCTGCCGTGCAGCGATCTGGATCAGCCTCGGGATAGAAGACATGCGCACGACCGACCGATAAATTAAACCACTGCGGGCGAGACGGATTTTTGTGTAGCAGGTACCCCAAGTCCGTGGCGGGTGAATGCGTCGTCGTCAGTGTCAGCAGCATTGGCAGCAGATCATAATTCACGGAACGAAAACAAAAAGCTTAGTGCGCGACTATGCGATATTGAATTTTGTAGTTTCCGCACCGAGCTTGGGAAGAAATGGTGGCATGGGCACCTCGCCCGTGCTGTCTTAAGAAGTGAACGCGGGCGAGACGCCCACGCCACCTAAAAATTCTCCAGCTCAGTGCGGAAGCTACAAAAATTACGTACATCAATCAGAACGGCCGTGTTCCAATCACGCCGAGCAGCCAGAGAATCAGGACAATGAGCAGTACGGTGCCCAGTGAAATGCCATGTGTCCGATAGGCGGGTCTGGCGACACCACCTCCGAAACTGAGAATGACAAGAACGATAAGTACGATGAATAGGATCGGCATGTTTGCATTGTCTCGCATTGCCATTGAATCAGGAACGCCTAAACGCTAAAAACGCACGACTTTTTTGTGTAGTAAATAAACCTGTAACGCAACTGATTTCCCATGGTACTTTGCGATAGCCGCTAAAACTTGCTGTCCGTGCCTCGACCGAAATTGACTGATGAACATTTTGACTAACAACTTGCGCCCGTCTCATTCTAGAACCCTGCGTGTCGCCAAGTACATCTTGATTTCGTGCGTCGGATGGATTGCTCCACTCGATAGTGTTGCGGGGGATACCCCTGATCAGGCGAAATCCGCAACCCTAAGTCCCTTCGGCATTGGCAGTTGCCATACGAACAATCGCTCCGCCGAAGACAATGCGCGCTGGATTCCTCGGATGGCTTCGATCGGCATTCATGTCATGCGCACTTGTCATACTGGCTGGGGAAACGTTGAACCGGAGGAAGGTAAGTGGACCTGGGAAACGCTCGACAAGCAGATGAGTTACATGGAAAGTAATCAGATGGATTTCGGCGGCATTCTGATCGGCAGCGTGCCGTGGGATAAGACGGGCCGCTCGGTCGGCCTGCCCGTCAATCATTTGCCCGCCTGGTCCCACTACGTATCGGAAGTGGTGAAGCACGCCAAGGGGAAGGTGAAATACTGGGAAGTGTGGAACGAGCCTCCCAACTTCATTGGTCCAAATCAAACGCCCGCGGATTACGCGAAGATCGTCGTCAGTGCCTACGATGCGGCCAAAGCCGCCGATCCAACGTGCAGGATAGGTCTTGCTGCCAAATCGGTGCATGTGAACTATCTGGAACAGGTTCTTAAAGCCGGTGCGAAGGACCATTTCGATTACATCACTCTGCATCCTTACGAAATTCTCGGCACGGTTGCGGACAATGCCGGAACTGAAGCGGTCTACATGAATATCGTTCCGACCGTCCGGAAAATGTTGGCGGTCCAAAACCCGGCAAAGGCAAATGTCCCGATTATTTTTACGGAGCTGGGTGCCGATGCTTCAAAAGGCGCGGACAAGCAGGGACAAGCGTTGGTCAAAGCGTACACGATGGGAATTGCCCAGGGCGTCACATGCATTCAATGGTTCGAGGGCCGGGACGGCGACAGTGGCCCGATGGGTCTGCTCGATGGTAACGGGAAGGCGCGCCCGGCCTATACAGCCATGGCGCAGATGATCCAACATCTCGGCCAGCATCCGACCTATCTTGGATGGGTACTCCTCAACCAAAAAAATTACGGGTTTATTTTCCGAGGTGCCAAGACCACGGTCCTTGCAACCTGGGCGCACAAAGGAAACCCCGATCACGTTAATTTTGGCCAACCCGTGCAGATCGTGAATCCGCTGACCGGAGCCACCTCGAGCGACAATACCATGGAGTTGACCACCGCGCCGGTTCTGATCATCGGCGTGCCTGCCAATCTCCTGGCGCAGGCCCAAGCCAACAAGACTCGACATTTCCCCTGGGGTGGCGACTACTCGGATGCAAAATCGGTATCGGTGTCGATGGGAGAGAAAAACATAGAAAAAGGACTGCACACCTTGTCCGGAGAGTCCATTGCCGCCGATGTAATCGCCTACGGCGGTTCGGCACGAGCAGGGAGCGTGCCGGGCGGAAATGCATTTGTCGTGGACCCGAATTTTTTGTCCTATACCACTGTGCCTATTGAAATCACTGTGGTCGTTCGACGGAACTCGGCCAATGACAACGCGGGTTTCAAACTCGTCTACGAGTCTAACAACGGCTACAAAGATTGCGGTTGGTACACCGTACCAGACAACAAAGAATGGCACACGATGAAATGGAAAATCACCGACGCCCAGTTTGTCAGCATGTGGAGCTATAACTTTGCCCTGGAGTCGGATGGCAACCAGTACAACAAGTATTACATTCAAAGCGTTACGGTGAACAAAGTTCAGCATCCGTCGAAGTAACCTGTTTATCGTAGAGACGTGGAGTCAGTATGAGCCAGCGTGTGCGGATTTCGATCCTTGTTTTACTAGCGACGACATTTGGCAATTGGTGCCGAGGCGAAACGCCCGCCGAAAAATTTGCGAATCAGATCCAGTCGTACAATGAAGCCGCTGCCGCCCGCCAGATTGATCTGGCGAACCTGGTGACCCTCGCGGCGCAATTGCCGGATATGGGCAAAAAGGACATGGCCCTTATCACGGCCTATATGAACGAAGAATCGGCAGCCTGGACCAAGGCAGCCGACCTCCTGAAAACCGGCGACGAACCCACCTCGACCAAGCTCGTCAAGCGCGTTCAGGAGATGCAACGCACCAACGTTCGCTGGACGGAGCGACTGACGGCCCGCTTCCATCAGGCACAGATCAATGAATATCTTCCTGCCAATGAGGATTCGTACGACGCCTTGATCGGCGGTATGAAAGACGCCGATGCGAAGGAAGTCATGGCGTTGATGGAGGTTAAGAAGCGACGCTCCGAGGCGTTCGGTCGCTTAGCTGATGCCACAACGCCCAACGCCGATCCGTCTCAGATTTACAAACTAAAGGATGAGGTCGACGCCTGCGATGTTGAAGTATCTATCGCGGATTTGAAGATGGGCTGGGCGCGAGAGGATCGATACGCACGAATGTACATTTTGAATGACCCGAAAATATCGTCGGACCGATTGTCCATCGCTTTTCAGAAGCTGACCGATTGGCGTACACGCTACGAGGAGACCTTTCGACAAAGTCACCGCGCACAGCATGAATTGGAACGCGAGAAGCGGAATTACGAGGCCCTCATCAATGAACGAAATGAAAGCTTCAACGCGGCTCGTGCAGCGACAAATCGCGCACCGCAAGGCAAATAACATGGGTGCGGCCAATCCGATTCTTCATCTTTCCAACGACATCGATTAACTCAGGGAATACCGCTTTGCGAACCTTCTTATTTGTTTTTGCAGTACTGGTCACCAGCGCAGGTGGCATTCAGTCTGTTCACGGTGGAACTGTGGTCGATCGGCAGGGTAAATCTTACCTCGGCAAGATCGATCTCTCTAAAGCGAATCAAATCCGGGTGACGCCCGAAGGTGCCGTTCCCGTCACAATTCCATTGGCCGAAGCGATGAAGATGTGGATGCCAGATGCCGACTCGGCTGTGGCCACGGATAGAACGGCGCGCTCTTCCCCGCCCTCCACCACGCAATCGATCCAACCCACGAACCTACTTCCAACACCCTGGAAACATACCGATATCGGCACCGTTCTGATTCCGGGAGGCACTTCCGAGAAAAATGGAACATTCACGCTCCGCGCTTCCGGCTGGGGAGTTTGGGGCGCTGTTGATTCATGTCATTTCGCATTTCAATCCCTGGTAGGTGATGGAGAAATTATAGCAAGAGTGACCACCCTGCCGGCCGCTGACAATCCTTTCCTCGCCGGATTGATGATTCGTCAGGATCTGAGTCCGACCGCCGCCGAGGCATCGGTCATATTGCATCCAGGCGCTGTGCCACATATGAACTGCCGTCCGATCAATGGCAGCGG
>JBBRMF010000281.1:0-6773 GCA_038230975.1 Tepidisphaerales bacterium | reverse complement strand
CGCCGTGGGAGTGGAATGCCTTTGGGCGGATAGGGTTTAAAGCGTCGCAGATCGTGTTGATATTTGAACCCGCATCGTGTGAGGAATGCATCGAGATCATCGCTTTGAGGTGTGAGAATGCCCTCAGGAATGATCTCGGCCGGGAGGTGTAAATTTCCCAGTTCGTAGGCAACCCGTGCTGCTTCTTCCGGCGTGCGGGTTTGAATCACCGTGACTTGGCTAGGCAAAATACTCACTGAAAGTAACAGATGGGAATCAAAATAAAGGACTGCCCCATGCCGCAGATCGATCCCCGCCGGCAACAGCACACCGATGTCACGACCGGCACGCGAGGTTTTACGAAGAAACCTCTTGCGCGACTCCTGCCATGTAATTTCAAGAAAGTCGTGCTCGCGAGCAACTTCGGAATCCGTAAATGTCGGATCACCTACATCACCGATCAGTCGCTCGCACACCATCTTTAAAACCTCTTTGCAACCTATTCCGCGGAAAGCCTGAATATCATTTAGCATGGTCGACATGATCTTCCCTGCGAGCACCAAGGATGCCCGGAACAATCATAAGATACAATCCATCATCTATTCGCACGAGTTTTGCGTAACAACCTTCGTGCCCTATTTGAAAAACGCAAATGAATAAAGACTGGCTCCTGTGGCAACTGATCGATTCCGCATTTCCGAGCGGTGGGATTGCCCATTCCGGTGGATTGGAAGCAGCCTACCAGAGCGGCATCGTCATCGACGGACAACGATTGCGGGAATTCGTCGACGCGCAACTGCGCAACGTCGCTTTCTCAGCTGCGCCATTCATGACGCAGGCATTTCGTTTTTCTGAGCGGTGGTGGGATATTGATCGCGCGTGCCATGTTTTCCTGTGCAATCACGTGGCGAATCGAGCCAGCCGCGCACAGGGCGGGGCTTTTTTGGCGGCTACGGAGAAAGTCTTCAACATCGCTCCATTAACCGAAATGCGATTCCGGTTACGGCAGGAAAAAGGATTCGGGCATTTTGCGCCGCTCTTAGGAGCCTCTTTAAAAGTGATGGGTATTTCGGAGCGCGATGCCTGTCAACTCCTCTTCTTTCTGACGGTTCGGGGCGCGATTTCCAGTGCTGTGCGATTGGGCATCGTCGGCCCGCTGGAGGGCCAATCGATCCAGCATGCACTCAGCCCAAATGTCGATAAGTGGGTCACACGCGCGCAAACTGTTTCAATTGACGATGTCGCCAACACTTCACCGATGCTTGATTTGCTGCAGGCCACGCAGGATCGACTTTATTCGCGATTGTTTCAAAGCTGATGGATGGAGAATACGCCTATGGGAACGATGAATAATGGGCCAGTAGGAACTTCGGATCACGCTCACGACGAGTGGGATCACCCCGGTTTCTTCGCCGAACGAGAGCGGCCGCGCCCGGATCGCGATATTGAAAGGCGAGCCTTCACAGTCGGTGTCGGCGGACCGGTTGGAAGTGGTAAGACGGCCCTCATGCTGGAGTTGTGCCTGCGTCTGCGGGATCGGCTTTCGCTCTGCGCGGTGACGAACGACATTTTTACCCGGGAAGATGCGGAGTTTCTCACGCGGAATCAGGCGCTGGCACCCGAACGCATTCGCGCCGTCGAAACCGGCGGCTGCCCACACGCGGCCATCCGGGAAGATATTTCCGCAAACCTGCTTGCGCTGGAATTACTCCACGATGAATTCAAACCGGAATTGCTGCTTCTGGAATCAGGTGGGGATAACCTTGCCGCGCATTTCAGCAGGGAACTTGCGGATTTTACAATCTATGTCATCGACGTCGCCGGAGGGGATAAAGTCCCTCGCAAAGGGGGCCCGGGAATTACGCAATCAGATCTGCTTGTGATCAACAAGACTGACCTTGCGGCACTGATCGGAGCGGATCTGGCGGTGATGGATCGCGATGCCCGCCGCATGCGCGGAACGGGTCCGTTTATTTTTGCGCAAGTCAAACATGGACAAGGAGTCGACGCCATTGTCGACCACGTTTTGAAGGCGCGCCAAACATTCTGCAACGTGTTGCAAGTGTAACAGTTGATGCACCGGAAGCGCGAATAGGTCAGGCCGGTTCAGGGATTTGAAATCACCTTTGCGTTGCGATTGCGCTAATTCGCTTGAATCTACTCCGGCTGAAATCGCTTGCCCATGAAGCGTTTGACCAGGCCAAATTCTCCTTGGCACACCGTTTGTGATTCGGTTCAGTGGGAACGAGCTAATCGCAACATGAAGGAGATCGGATGACTAAGCATTTTTCTGCAATTTTACGCGCTGGCATTTGCGCATTCACGACATTGGGAGGGTTGATTGCTGCCGCACCTTCCATGGCCGAGGATACCGTCAAAATCGGTGTTCTCCATTCGCTCTCAGGTACGATGGCCATCTCGGAAACCTCTCTTCGCGACGTGGTGCTGATGGCGGTTGATGAAATCAACGCGAAGGGTGGAATCCTTGGAAAAAAGATCGAGACCGTCGTGGTTGACCCGGCTTCCAACTGGCCACTTTTTGCGGAAAAGGCAAAGCAGTTGATCGTTCAGGACAAGGTTGCGGTAACCTTTGGGTGCTGGACCTCCGTCAGCCGAAAATCGGCTCTTCCGGTCTTCGAGGCAAAGTATACGAAAGCCGAAAATCCTTACGGGGGTGGACTGCTGTTCTACCCGGTGCAGTACGAAGGTGAAGAACAAAGTCCCAACATCTTCTACACAGGTGCTTCCCCGAACGAGCAGTTGATTCCCGCTGCTGAATACATGATGAGCAAAGACGGTGGAATGAAAAAGAAGTTCTACCTGCTCGGAACCGATTACGTTTTCCCACGCACTGCCAACAAAGTGCTGAAAGCGTTCCTCATTGCCAAGGGAATTCCTGAAGCAAGCATCGCCGAGGAATACACGCCGTTCGGTCACAGCGATTACCAGACGATCGTCGGCAAGGTCAAGGATTTTGCCAAGGACGGTGACGCCTGCATTCTGTCGACTATCAACGGCGACAGCAATGTGCCCTTCTACAAGGAATTCGCCAACCAGGGTCTGACCGCCGACAAGTGCCCGATCATGGCGTTCTCGGTTGCCGAAGATGAGCTGCGATCGATGGAGACCGAAAAACTCGTCGGTCATCTGGCTGCCTGGAATTACTACCAGTCGCAGGACAATCCGGAAAACAAGAAATTTGTCGAAGCCTTCAAAGCCTATTGCAAGGCCAAAGGACTGCCCGGCGGTGAAAACCGTGTAACGGACGATCCCATCGAAGCGGCGTACTTCGGAGTCTATGTCTGGAAAGCCGCTGTCGAAAAGGCAGGGACTTTCGATATCGACAAAGTCATCCCATCCGTACTCGGCATTGAGTTCGATGCTCCGGGCGGCAAGAAGAAAATGGATTCGCTGAATCACCACACCTGGAAGCCGGTATTGATCGGCGCGATCAAGGCAGATGGTCAGTTCGAGATCATCTCTAAAACGCCGCTGGTGCATCCTGATTCATACAGCAGTTACCTCCACTCCCCGGAGGAACTGAAGACACTGACGGGCGCGAAGTAACCCTTTTCGTGCAGGGTCGGCTGAATAAGCCGACCCTGCGTTTTTTGGCGGAACTCCGTAGAGTGGCGGCCCTTTTTTTAGGGTCCTATTGTATTTCCCACTGGAATCTCATGCTCCGATTCATGAAGGTCCTATTCGTGGCGCTCGCATTCGCTGCGACGGTTCAGGCCGATCCATTGCCCAAGGAAGTAATCGACGCGGTGGGTCGTCTACCGGGTTCAAACGAAGCGGGTCGTCAACAAATCTACGGCGTCTTGGCTGAAAAAGGGGACGCACGGCTCATTCCATTGCTTGAAGCGTATCGGGATGGATCGCTTCAAAATCGCGAGGGCAAATTCATCGTCTATGGCAAGCGGGTAAACTTTCCCGGCCAAGGGTCAATGCTTCCGCTGCTTGATGCAATCACGGGAAATCCGATACTCGGTTCGGATGGTAAACCTTCAGGGGTTCTGAAACCCGATCTCTCCAAAGCGATCAATGCCCCCCCGAGGCCGCAACGAAGAGCGATCCTCGATCTGATATCGAGCCTTTCGCTGCTGGCTCCTGATCCTGAAACGCGATTGCAGAGCATTCGCGATGCGGGTGAGCGGGCGAATCGAGCGTTCCTCAAATCAGCCGACCATGCACAGGTGATGGAAGATCTGGCGAAAACCGCCCCCGCCTTAAGTCGTCAACTCGACAAAGACCCTCAGGGGCATTTCGCGCCCGCGCTCCGGGAGGCAGTAGCCAGTATTGATCTTGCGACGGGAGATCATGCCGCGCAATTAAAAGCTGCCGTTTCGCTGGGTAATATTGGATCTTCTCGTGCCGCGAACATATTAAAGAAATGGCTCGATGCCTCTCACGACAAAGGGGATCATGACGCCGAGCAAATCGCCCAGACAGCGATCGCCAAAACCGAAAGCTATCAGTCGCGCGTCCAGATCGCGCAATATACATTCGCCGGGATTTCTCAGGGGAGCATTCTGGTGTTGCTAGCCTTGGGGCTCTCAGTCATCTTCGGCCTGATGGGAGTCATCAATATGGCCCATGGCGAATTCATGATGATCGGCGCATTTACAACCTACCTCGTGAGCGAGGGATTCAAACATCTTCCTCCCGCCTGGTACAACTACTACCTGATCGCGGCGATTCCCGCGGCATTTCTCGTGGCGGGATTGATCGGATTTGTCTGCGAGGCAACCATCATTCGCCATCTCTACGGTCGGCCACTTGAGACATTACTGGCTACTTTTGGATTAGGATTGATTCTTGTCCAGACGGCTCGCTCCTTATTCGGCAACAATCGTTCTGTGAAGCCGCCGACCTGGATGGAAGGTGGTGTTGAAGTGGCGACCGATCTGGTCTTTCCACTCAACCGAGTCTACATCCTGATCTTCTGTATCTTGTGTATTGCGGCCGCCAACTGGATTGTCAATCGAACCAAGTTCGGATTGATCTTGAGGGCCACCACTCAGAACCGTGAGATGGCTGCCGCACTCGGCGTTGCCACGCGGCGAATTGACGGACTGACCTTCGCGCTAGGGTGCGGGCTGGCCGGGTTAGCCGGAGTAGCCGTGCCACTCTATGACAAAATCAATCCTGCGATGGGATCCGATTATATTGTGGATAGTTTCCTGGTGGTTGTGGTGGGTGGAGTTGGCAAACTTGCCGGGGCGGTTATCGCGGGATTCGGGTTGGGATTCATCGGCAAGTACCTCGAACCACTGTTTCAGCATGTCTCGTTTCTAAAATCCGGAGCATCGGTTATTGGAAAAGTTGCGGTGCTCGGCATGGTGATTATTTTCCTTCAATATAAACCGTCGGGCCTGTTCCCACCAAAGGGGAGGAATGCCGATGCATGATGCCCCGGCCCAGACTGAACCTTCCACAACATTGACCAGCTCTTTGGCTGCGTACCGCCGTTCGCAGACTTTCTTGGCGCAGCTGCCTGATCCGCGGGTTTTCCGCCTTCGATGGATCACCGTTGCCAGCATCATCGCATTTTTCTTTTTGGGGATCCCGTTGCTCAACGCGGCGGGAATCGTTCCTGATTTTAAAGTGAACTTTCTCGGGAAATACCTCTCTGTCGCGATCGTTGCACTGGGCATCGATTTGATCTGGGGTTATACCGGAATACTTTCACTTTGCCAGGCACTCTTTTTTTGTCTCGGTGCGTATGCGATGGGAATGCATCTCAGTCTGCCCGAAGGCGGTGGAGCCGGGGGTATTTATAAGATCCCACAGTTCATGGAATTCGCCTACTACGGTCATCACGGAGAATTGCCTCCGTTCTGGGTGCCCTTCCGATCGATACTCTTTGCCATTTTCGCAGGCATTACGATTCCCATGACGCTGGCGGCAATCTTTGGTTTCTTTGTATTCCGCAGTCGTGTGAGAGGAGTCTATTTTTCGATCGTGACGCAGGCTGTTGCCTGGGGCACCTGGCTATTGATCAGCCGAAATGAAATGCTGCTCGGAGGTACGAACGGTCTGACCAATTTCTATCGTCCACTTACTTCCTCGCGAAAATGGATTCTGGGTTTGTATCTGACGACGCTTGTGATGCTGACATTTGCGTACCTCATCTGCCGCGCGATTGCGCGATCGAAGCTCGGTCGCGTGCTGGTGGCGATTCGCGACAAAGAGACTCGTCTTTACTTTGCGGGCTATCGGCCGTATGTGTTTAAGGTGTTCGCGTTTGCCGTCGCCGCCGGATTGGCCGGGGTCGGTGGGATGTTGTATGCCCCGCAGACCGGCATCGTCACGCCGCAGAATATGAACGTCGAGGCCTCCATCGTGATGGTGATCTGGGTGGCTCTCGGTGGGCGCGGCAAACTGTGGGGCGCGATCTTTGGCACGCTGCTCGTCAACTACACTTACACCGCGCTGAATAGCGATCTACCGAATGTCTGGCCATTTATTCAAGGGGCAATGTTTCTGGGCGTGGTACTGGCGTTCCCCGATGGGATGGTTGGTGTGTGGGACCAGATGGAAAAATCTCTCAAGCGCGGCGACAGGCGATCATTCGTCGTCATGGCTTGCGCATTGGGAGCCGTTGCTCTTTTCGTAATGGCCGAGGCCCTTGGGATCGAACCGGCCTTCTTACAAAACCCGATCAGTTCCAGCGGTAAGCTCGCCTTGTTGCCACCTCTGAAATACATTGTCCTGGCAGCTATTCTCATTGGGGTCATCCTCGATTTCAAACTCAAACGTCGTCCCATCGCCGAGACGGGAGGCATTTGATG
>JBBRMF010000280.1:0-6790 GCA_038230975.1 Tepidisphaerales bacterium | reverse complement strand
AGGTGCACTGGAGAATCGGCGTAGATGACGCCGGAGGTCCCAACCGTCAGCAGTCCATTGGCTCGGACAGTCACCGGGCCCACGAACTGCACCGTCCCAGCGAGGGTGAGGGAAGCCAGGCCGCTCGAATTGAAATCCGCCGCCGCAGTCTTGACCGCCGCCCGCCGGAAGGCCGGCAAGGGGTTCGCCCGCGCCGTCCAGGGCCAATTGAAGACCCTGTTCCCGGGCGGGGCGCGAATCGCCGTCGAGGTCGAGTCGGACGAACTCGGTGATGACCCGATGACCCCCTCGCCTGGCGAGGACGGTTCCGACCACGTCGAGATCGTGTTCGCGCCGAACCCCGGCGAGGCCCCCAAGCCCCTGCGAAAGATCGCCTCCGGCGGCGAGCTTTCTCGCGTCACGCTCGCCGCCAAGACCGTCCTGGCCGAGGTCGATCAGATCCCGACCCTCGTCTTCGACGAGATCGACACGGGCGTCGGGGGACGTCTGGGCGCGGTCCTTGGCCGGAGCCTGGCCGACCTGGCGAAGCATCGGCAAGTTTTGTGCATCACGCATCTGCCGCAGATTGCCAGCTACGCGGATCGGCATCTCACGGTCCGCAAAAGCGTCAGCGGGAACCAGACCGAAACGACGGTTCGCGTGATGAACGGTGACGAACGCCTGCAGGAACTTTCCGAGATGGTCGGTGGCCCGCGCGTGACCGAAACCACGCGAGCGCAGGCCAGGGAATTGCTTGAATCGGCGCAGGCTGAGTTTTCGACGAAACCGGTGAATAAAACCGGAAAAAATGGGAAGACCGCTAAATTAAAGTCGTGAGGAAATAATCATCTTTTCACGACGTTTTTCCGAGGTATTCGGGGATTTCCCGCAACTGACCCTCTTTGCCGACGCAGGCGATCGTCGTCGCCCCTTCGGCCAGAAGCGTGGGGCCGCGCCGAAGCTCGTACGCATGGTCGATTCGGACGGCGGTTTGGCGGGCGATGCGGGTGGTTAGCTGCAATTCTTCATCGTATTTCGCGGGGGCCTTGTAGCGACACTCCACTTTCACGACAACAAAAAAGATGCCATCGCGCTCGAGGTCGCCGTAGTTATGACCGCGCGTTCGCAGAAGTTCGATGCGCCCCATTTCGAAATACTGCAGGAATCGACTGTGGTGCAAATATCCCATCGCATCCACCTCCGGGTAGCGCACCCGAATTGCAAGAGTATGCTCAGTCAATAGTTGAGGCGAAGAATCGGCGTTCATGGGGCCTAAAATGACCGATCAAACCGCCGGATGCAACCATTCTCAGGGGGGAATCTACTCAATCAGTCGATTTCTTGGATTCAGTGGCTGTCAAAGGCTAGACGAATCCCTCTCGCCGCGATACGCTGTTCCTCTTTGAAATTGGAAACGCATAGAACCGGACCTCGATAGACCGTTTGACATTCGACAGTGAAAGGAGACGACGCATGGCCAAGCCCCGCCGCCGCCGCAAAATCGGCAGCAAGAAGCGCAAAGCCCGTCGCGATCGCCGCAAGCGATAGCTGATACGGAAATGTAATCATCCAAAAACGCAAAGCGGAAGAACAGCTATCTGTTCTTCCGCTTTCCATTATGATGTTGGGTGGAGGAACAAATCCGATGACCGCAATTCGCCTCACGCGCCTATTCCACATTCTTGCAATCGCATTGGCACTTTTCATAACGATGGCACCCGGCCATGCCTGGGCCGCCGGGGGTTTGCGGGTCAGCGACAACCACCGATTTCTCGTCAACGGGGATGGCTCACCTTTTTTTTATCTCGGTGACACGGCTTGGGAAATATTCCACCGACTCAACCGCGAAGACGCCGCCATCTATTTAAAGAACCGAGCGGAAAAAGGATTCACCGTCATTCAGGCCGTGGTGCTGGCGGAATTCGACGGACTGCATGCGCCCAACGCCTACGGCCAGATCCCGCTGCTCGATGACAACCCCGCCAAGCCAAACGAAGAATACTTCAAGCACGTCGACTGGATCGTCAATCGTGCCGAGCAACTTGGCCTGTACGTGGGAATGCTTCCGACCTGGGGCGACAAATGGCACGCCGATCGAGGCGGAGATACATCCATCTTCACACCGGAAAACGCCGGGCCTTACGGTGAATTCATCGGCCGGCGCTACAAGGACAAACCAATCATCTGGATTCTCGGCGGCGACCGCGCAGTCGAAAATGACCGACAAAAGCAAACGCTCCGAGCCATGGCGCTAGGGCTGAAGAAAGGGGACGGTGGCGCGCACCTGATTACGCTGCATCCCAACGGGGGGCGCGGGTCGGCGCAGTACTTCCACGATGAGCCATGGCTCGACTTTAACATGCGCCAGAACGGTCACGGCGTCGAGTTCACCGGACACTATGACCAGACGCGCATCGATTACGATCGTGTGCCGATCAAACCCGTAATTGACGGTGAGCCGATTTATGAAGGACACCCGGTTTCCTTCAATGCCAAGGAGAAAGGTCATTCGATCGCGGCAGATACCCGCCGGCCTTTGTATTGGGATCTGTTCAGCGGCGCTTGCGGGCACACGTATGGGCACCACTCGGTATGGCAGATGTATGCACCGGGACGCCAACCGGTCAACAATCCTTTAATGCCATGGACCCTGGCCATCGAGCAGTCTGGGGCTGTTCAGATGCAGTATGGGAGGAGACTCCTTGAATCGCGTCCGTTTCTCACCCGCATCCCTGATGACTCAATAATCGCGCCAGCAGATGTGCCGACATCAGTCCCCGGAGCGGGTACGCGACGGTTCGTGGCGACCCGTGACTCGGATGGCACGTACGCCATGGTCTACGTTCCGGTCGGGCGAACATTCTCCGTACGAATGGACAAGATCGCCGGGCCAAAAATAAAGGCATGGTGGTTCAATCCGCGCGACGGGAAGGCAACGCTGATCGGAGAGTTCGCGAATGTCGGCATTCACGAGTTTACCCCTCCCGATCCGGGAGAGGCCACCGACTGGGTACTCGTGCTCGACGATGCCGCGAAGAACTATCCGGCACCTGGCAAACACGAAGGGAAATAATCGGTTCCCAGGCAAGTTATCCAATTCACGAAAGGTTCAATCCATGATGCGATCCTCAACGCTTAGTTGCATTGTCTCCTTCATGACGGCGGCGTCCTGTTTTGCGGGCGAGCTGGCCGGGCACAAACTTCTCGTGACCAGCGTCCGAACCGGCGACACGGAAGTGTTTATTGTTGACCCGGAAACCGGCGATGCGACCAACGTTACCCGCAGCCCGTCTTCAGAAGATCGGTACCCGTGCTGGTCGCCGGACGGTCGGCAGATTGCATTCACATCCAACCGCGAGGGCGGCACGTACAACCTGTTCGTATGCGATGTCGATGGATCCAATGTCCGCGCGCTCACTCACGAAAAAGGAAGCGGAGTGGCTTACATGCCCAGTTGGGTGGGCGATCGCATTGTCTTCGGATTTCACCGCGCAAAGCCGGAGATGGCCAGCATCCGTCCCGATGGAACGGATTTGAAAATCCTTGGAGTCGGCCATGACCCCTGCTTCTCACCCGATGGCACGAAGATTGTTTATACCGGCGAAGTGCCGGGAGGCGTATCGGTGTGGTTCATGAACGCCGATGGTTCCGACAAATACCTGCTGGTGAAGGATGCGAATAAATGGGGTGCGATCTTTCCGGGTTGGTCGCCGGATGGGAAGCAGATTGTCTATTCGTATAAAGTTGGTGAAGCGCTGGAACTTTTCGTTGTTCAGGCCGATGGCTCCGACGCGCCACGGCAGTTGACGCACCTGAACAAGGTTTGTACGCCCGCGACCTGGTCGCCGGACGGAAACTGGATCTCGTTTCGTTTCACCGATGAGTTGTACTGGCAGCACAAGGACCGGACGGAAAAAGTTTACGCGGAAAAGCCGGGAGATAAGCGGCCTGTATGGGTGATACGGCCGGATGGTACCGATGCTCACGTGATCGAACCGCTGCACTATCAATGTGCCATGGACGGAAGCCGTGCCGCATGGAAGCCAATCGTCGCCGTTGGGAAAGAGCTTCAAAAAAGCCCACGGTGAAAACTCCGTGGGCTTTTCAATCTTATTATTTCCCCGCATACCAGAATGCTCTACGCCAATGGTGCGGGCGGAGCGTGCGTTCTAATTCGTCGCTCATCGGCGGTTGATCGCTCACGCCACAGTTTAACTCGGCCTGCCTGACGCTGCGGATGCCGGGGATGACCGTCGATACCGCCTTGGGCTTCATCGCGAACTTCAAGGCGGCAGTCGCCAGATCCGGTTCGCCCGTCCCCACGGTCTGGCGAATTTTTTCGACGCGCGCAACCGTTCGATCTAACCGGTCTCCGGCAAAATAGTTATTGCGGAAATCGCCGGCTTCCCATTTGGTCTGCGGGGTGAGTTTTCCGGTGAGCGCGCTTTCATCAAACGCCACGCGCACGATAACGCCTACATTGCCAGCCAATGCCGCAGGAAAGAACTCGGCTTGGGGTTCCTGATCGAAAATATTGTAGATGACCTGAACGGAATCCAACCATCCGCCGCGCATCAGTTCAATCAGAGAATTCTGATCGTGCTCTGGCGTGCTGATACCGATGCCGCGAATCTTGCCTTCCTTTTGAAATTTGCGCAAGGTCTCCAAGGCCGTGGGATTTTGGTTCCAGGCGCGGGTCCAGGTGTGCAGTTGAACCAGATCAATGGTTTCTGTCTTAAGATCGCGAAGACTGCGTTCCAGTCGCTCGCGAAGATAGGCTTCGGGGTAGCGGTCTTCGCAGCGGTCATACGGAGTGGGTGGCCATTCACCTTCGGGGGTCGGTGGGAATTTAGTGGCGACGTATACGTGTTCGCCTTTTCGCTCAGCCAACACTTTTGCGATGACCTTCTCGCTGCGACCGTCACCATAGACTTGCGCGGTGTCGATGAAATTGCATCCGAGATCCAATGCTTTGTTCAGGGCACGGACGGATTCGTCATCGTTTTGCGCTCCCCAGGATCCACCGATCGCCCATGCGCCAAAGCCGATGTCCGACACCTGCCAACCCAGCCGACCGAAAGTTCGATATTTCATAGTGATGGTTCTACCGGACACCCCACCCTTGCGGCAAGCCTTCACGAAAACCCAATGTGCCGAGCGTATTTTAGACGTTCGACGACCGCGACTCGGTCCGCTATGATGCCTCCCGGCGGAGCGCGAGTGAAGGAAATGAGCCCAGGCAACACGGCTGTCACGGGTGAAATTGCGCGTGGCGTCTTTGATTTCCGGAATCAAGTCAGGAAGGAAAGGACCGATGCGCGAAGCCTTCACAGACACACTCCGACAAACGCTGGATCGCAGCCAAAAAAGTGCGCGCGAGCATCATCAGGAATTTGTCGGTACGGAACACCTTTTTCTCGGCGTGATTGATTGCGAGGATTGCGAAGCGGAGCGAATTTTACGATTGCAACATTTGAGTCCGAGTGAATTAAAGTCTGCGGTGAAACGTGATTTGCCAACGGCCATCGAGACCCCGATCATCACCGGAGAATTGCCTTTGTCTCCCAAGGCCCAGCGCGTAATCAACGGGGCGATCGTTAAAGCGCAGGCGTTGCGAGAACTAAGAATATCCACGAGATTCCTGCTGCTTTCGCTGCTCGATGAAGGCCATACGATTATTCGCAGTGCGATCAACGCCGCCGGCGGTGACGTAAATCAACTTCGGCAGGCCCTGGTCGAATCGCCGGGCGATGAGGAAGAATAGGAAGTCATGACCGATCTCTTTGGCGACCGACTGGTGGATGCGATCCAACGTAAGGGTTCACCGATCTGCGTGGGAATTGATCCCATTTTCGAGATGCTTCCCGACGCGATCGCCGGGGAGTCTGCCAAGCGGGATGCCAATGATTCCGAGGCGGCGATCGACGCCATCTTTGCCTTCACGACCGCCGTTCTTAAATTGGTCGCGCCTTATGTTCCCTGCGTGAAATTTCAATCGGCGTATTTTGAGAAGTATCTCTGGGAAGGGGTTGAAGCCTACTACAGTCTTGTACAAGAGGCCGCCGACCTGGATCTGCTGGTGATCGGCGATGTCAAGCGCGGCGACATCGGTTCCACCGCCAGCGCGTATGCTGCGGCACATCTGGCCGAGCCTCCGTTCGACGAGCACGATGATATCCGCCTGCCGGATGCCATCACCGTCAACCCCATGCTGGGTCTCGACACGCTCGATCCATTTATCAAGACCGCCCGTGACTACAGCAAAGGTCTTTTCGTTCTGGTTCGCACCAGCAATCCCGGCTCGGCAGAGTTGCAGGATGTGAAGCTTGAAGATGGCCGTACCTGGTCGGAAATGCTGGCGGATAAACTGCATGTCATCGCATCGCAACCGTCCATGGTGGGATCCAGTGGCTGGAGTAGCATCGGCGCAGTGGTCGGCGCGACACAAACGCATACGATGCAATCCATTCGCAAACGGCTTCCCCAATCCTTCTTTTTACTTCCTGGTTATGGTGCCCAGGGTGCCACCGCTGAAATGACGCGTGCCGCATTTAGTAAGGACGGACACGGCGCGTTGGTTTCCGCCAGCCGTAGCATTTTGTACGCACACCGCGACAAGAAGTATGCGGATATTTCGGGGGACTGGCAGAAATGCGTGGAGCGCGCGGTGATCGATATGAAGACGGATATCGCCGGGGTACTCAAAGCGCATGATTAATTTCCGGTCCCCTCCCCCCATGTACTCATGGGGGGAGGGGACAGAGCGTGAAGCATCTTTTGAACGACGTTGTCGCGCGCGGCGATCAATTCT
>JBBRMF010000279.1:0-6797 GCA_038230975.1 Tepidisphaerales bacterium | reverse complement strand
TCCAGTCAAACAACCCTTGCCACGCTCAACGGGGGTGCCGGTGTCGGGCGGGGTGTGTTCCGAATTACGGATCGCAGCGGCAAAACCGCGGCGATTGATATCTCATCTGCCATCACGCTCGATGACGTCGTGCGCGATATCAACACTTCGCTCGATATCAGCGTCAAGGCGACCGTTGGCAAAAACGGGCTGGTGCTGACCGATCTCACAGGGCAATCCAACACTCCCCCTGCCCTTGGACAACCCACCCCGCCGAATCTGATTGTTCAGGATTTGGGCAGCGGTCATACGGCAGCCGATTTAGGAATCGTCGGAAGTGTCGCGGCAAACAGCCTGACCGGCACCAGCTTCAACACCATCGGCCGCGCCACGGCGCTCGCCCAAATCAACGACGGGCGCGGCGTCCGCACGGCATCCGCGGGTGATGACTTCCGCATTCAGGCCGGTGACGGTTCAACGTTCGATATCAACCTGGCCACCGCCAAGACGATCGGGCAGGTGCTTGACGCAATCAACAAGGTAACCGCCGGAAAAGTGGTTGCCGCCGTACGGCCCGATGGAAGCGGGATCCGCCTGACCGACACCACCGGCGGCGGAGGATCTTTCGGCGTAGCTGCCCTAAGTGGATCAAACGCCGCTTCTGACCTTGGGATTGCCGGGACCGGGATCGCAGGAACCATTTCCGGCAGCCCGCTGATCGCTTCATTGAACAGCACACTCATTTCGTCGCTCAATGGGGGTTCAGGAATTCCGCTCGGCAGCATTGGCATCGTCGATCGCTCCGGCGCGACAGCGACGGTCGATCTCTCGGGTGCCACCAGCGTGCAGGACCTTATCAATACGTTCAATCAATCAGGCGTCGGGATCAAAGCTTCGCTCAACAGTTCCGGCAATGGGCTTCAGCTTATCGATACGACGGGCGGCGCGGGTCCGCTGAAAGTTTTTGATGTAGCATCGACGAGCGCCGCCGCACTGGGGCTGAAGGGTGAGTACGACGCAACCGTGACGACCGTCAACGGTGCGAACCTACACCGTCAGTACGTGACCGCCAACACGCTGCTGGCGGATTTCAACGGTGGGAAAGGCGTCGCGCCCGGAAAGTTCCGCATCACCGGTTCCACGGGCTCGCAATCTGAAATTGATCTTTCCACCGGCAATTATGTGACGGTCGGCGATGTCTTAAAGACGATCAATTCGCGAAATATTGGCGTGACCGCATCCATTAACGCCAACGGAAATGGCATCCTCCTCACCGACACCGGCGGCGGTGGTGCAAAACTGAAAGTTGAGAACACCAGCGGCACCCCCGCTTCAGACCTGAACCTCGTGGGGACAGCCACTAACCTGACGATTGACGGTGCGTTCGAGAAAACCGTCACTGTCGATGCCAACGACACGCTTTCGACGGTTCAAACGAAAATCAACGATCTGGGTTTCGGCGTCACCGCTAATATCCTGAATGATGGATCGGGCGCGACCCCCTATCGCCTGTCACTGAACGCCAAAAACACGGGCCGCGATGGCCGATTTATCTTCGATGCCGGCGCGACCGGTTTGGCCGCGCACAATTTGGTCGAAGCCCAGGATGCCGCCCTGTTCATCGGCGGACAGCACGCAGCTCAACCGCTGCTTGTCACTTCCAGCAGCAATCAGATCACGAATGTCATCAAAGGCGTGACGATCGACCTGAACAATGCCAGCGCAAATCCAGTCACCCTGAGCATCAGCAAAGATCCAGCCGCCATCAGCACGCAATTGAAAAGCTTCACGGACGGGTTCAACGCGGTGATCACGCAGATTAACACGCTGACCACCTTCGACACTAAAACCAAAAAACCCGGATTGCTGCTCGGTGAAAACACGATCCAATCGATTCAGTCCAATCTTTATGATTTGTATAACTCAGTCGTGAAAAACGCGGGTCGATACAAAATCCTGGGGGATGTCGGAGTCGGAATTACCGACGGGGCACAGCTGAAATTTGACGCCACTAAATTCACGGCGGCCTTCGGGACCGATCCAAATGCCGTGCAGAACCTTTTCACGCAGGCAACGACCGGCCTCGGTACATTGATTAGCAAGACGATCAACAAACTGACGGATCCGGTGAGCGGTGTCATTCCGATCGAGACCAAAGCCATCGACGGTCAAAACCAGACCTTCCAGGACCGAATCACACAGCTTAATGACCAGCTCACGGCCAAAAAGGCACGACTGACCAAGCAATTCGCAAGCATGGAAAGCATTCTGGCCGGCCTTCAATCTCAACAGGCCGCACTGGGTTCCCTGGGTACGATCACCTCCGTAAGCCCGACAGCCAATAAATCCAACAGCAGTTCAACAAGCTCATCTTCAGGTGCGTAATAAAAAAACGGCAATATTGGGACTTGATTGACATTATCAGCCATTAACCACCCTCATCGTTCATCCGGAAATTGCCGATACTGCATGGCAAGGGCATTGCCCTTTTGCTTCAGGACACCGGCATGACTCCAAATCCGCAAGCAGCAGCACAGTATCTTCGCACCAAGGTGCAGACCGCTACCCCCGAGCAGCTTCAGATGATGCTCTTCGATGGCGCGCTACGCTTCGGTGAACAAGCCAAGCTCGCGCTGCAGAACCAGAAATACGAAGACAGCTACAATCTGATCGGTAAGGTTCAGAAAATCCTGGCTGAGCTGTCGTGTACCTTGAAACATGATGTCTATCCGGAACTGTGCAAAAAACTGGCGGCCCTGTACACCTACGCCTATCGCCAGCTTGTCGAAGCCAATATGCATCACAGTATGACGGCGATGGACGATGCGCTCAGCGTCCTGCGCTACCAGCGTGAAACCTGGAGCCTGCTGCTGGAACAAATCGGCAAGAAAAAAGCCGCTGCGGTTGCTACGCGACTGGATCTTCCGTCGCCGGATTCGCGCATGGAAGCGACGATTTCAATGCAGGGTTAATTCATTTCATCCCACGCGAAGCGATGGTGTGCCCAGAACCATTACGCAATTAATACACCTCTTCCTTTGATGCGCAAATCCCCTTAAGTGCTTATCCCGACAAATCCTGCAATCTCTGTTGAGATTGGAAGCAATCCACGGTACACTACCGGACTTTCCCCTGCCCGGCTCTGCCCGTGTGGAAACACTGGTCGTGGTGGGCATTGTCGTTTAATGGCTCGGTTTTCCTGCTGGAGGTTGTGTTTTGATTATCGTCATGAACCCAAACGTCGCGCAGGAAGCGATCGACAAGGTGGTCTCGGAAATTGAGCGGATGGGCAGCACGCCGCATATTTCCCGTGGAAAATTCCGCGCGGTCATCGGGGCCGTTGGCGAAGAGGGGAATCTGGATCAGGAACATTTGCGGTCGCTGGATGGCGTGGAAAAAGTCGTCCCGATCATGAAGCCGTACAAACTGGCGAGCCGCGAATTTCAGCAGGATGATTCGATCGTTGAAATTGGTGGTGGGAAAGTCCCGGTGCAAAAGGTCGGTGGTTCGCAGGCGATGTGCATCGCCGGGCCCTGCGCCGTTGAAAATGAAGAGATGTTAAACCGCATCGCCCGCCATGTGCGCGATGCGGGGGCCACCGTTTTGCGGGGCGGCGTCTACAAGCCGCGAACTTCGCCTTATTCCTTTCAAGGGTTGGGAATGACCGCCCTGAAGTGGATGCGAAATTGCGGTGATGAACTGGGGATGCCGATCTGCGTCGAGGTGATGGACACCCGGCAGGTGGCCGACATGGAACCGTACATCGACTGCTGGCAGATCGGTGCCCGCAACATGCAGAACTTTGATCTGCTCCGCGAAGTCGGCAAAACCCGCAAGCCGGTGCTGCTAAAGCGAGGATTGGCGGCGACGGTCAAAGATTGGCTCTTGTCAGCCGAGTATGTCCTTAGCCAGGGCAATCGCGGTGTGATTCTTTGCGAGCGCGGCATCAAGACCTTTGAAGACAGCATTCGGTATTCGCTGGATGTCACCAGTATTCCGGTGGCTAAGCAGTTGTCGCACTTGCCGATCATCGTCGACCCGAGCCATGCCGCCGGGAAACGGGATTTCGTCCCCGCGCTGGCCGCCGCAGGCATGGCCGCCGGTGCACATGGCGTCATTGTTGAAGTTCACTACTGCCCGAGCGAAGCCCAATGCGATGGCCCACAGGCGCTTCTGCCGGAAGTCTTTAAAGACCTGATGGAACAACTCCGCAAAATCGCCGCGATCTTCGGGAAAGAGTTTGCGGAGACGGCGGAGTTGGCTGCAAAGTGAAATCCGAAAATCGAAAGTCGAAATCAGAAAAAAGCTTGAAGGATAAAGAATAAAGCTCAAAACATACCGCTTTCATTTTGAGCTTTTGACTTTGATGCTTCGAGCTTTTTTCAAATTTCAGATTTCGGATTTCGAATTTAGCTACATTCGTAATGGTAAAGATTTAGGATCCTCATGGCACGTACGAAATTTATCGCCGGCAACTGGAAAATGAACACCACGAAGGCGTCGGCAATCGAATTGGCAAAGGGCGTCGCAAAAGGCGCTCCTGCCGCAGTGCAGGTCGGTGTCGCCGCCCCGTTCGTCTACCTTGATGCCGTGGGCCAGGCGTTGGCCGGCTCGACCGTTTTGCTCGGTGCGCAGGATGTCTACTTTGAAAAAAGCGGCGCGTTCACCGGTGAAATCTCGGTGGAGATGCTCAAAGATGTGGGCGTGAAATTCGTTCTGACGGGTCACAGTGAACGCCGCCATGTGCTGATGGAATCATCGGAGTTGATCGCGAAGAAGGCCGATGCGGTTTACGCCGGTGGGTTAATTCTGGTTCACTGCGTCGGTGAAAAGCTGGAAGAACGTGATGGCAATCAAACGCTCGCTGTCGTTCAGTCCCAATTGAACGAATTGACCAGCAAAATGCAGGATCCCGATCGATTGGTCATCGCCTACGAACCCGTCTGGGCGATCGGGACCGGTCGCACGGCTACCGATGCCCAGGCGCAGGAAGTTCACGCGTTTATCCGCCAGGCGATTGCCAAAATTTGGAACCCGGACTTTGCCAATCGCGTACGCATTCAGTACGGCGGCAGCATGAAACCGGATAACGCCAAGGGTCTGCTCGGCCAACCGGACGTCGACGGTGGTTTGATCGGGGGCGCAGCATTGAAGGCCGACTCGTTCCTGGCCATCGTGAACGCAGGCCTGTAGATTCCAAGAGTCGACCGGGTATAGAGATTTAGCCCGCGTTGCCCTAAAATCTGAATCGTTGAGTCAGTGACAATATTCGGAGTTGATATGCTCGCAACTGTTGCAGGATTTTTCCTTGGGCTGGTAATCACGCTCTTCGTGTTCATCAGCCTTGTTCTGATCATGCTGGTCTTGATCCAAAAAGGTCGTGGGGGTGGTCTGGCCAGTGCCTTTGGAGGTGCCGGCGGCAATACCGCATTCGGCGCCAAAACCGGCGATGTACTCACCTGGGCAACCAGCATCCTGTTTGGAATTTTCTTGTTGTTGGCGATTATTCTGAACCTGATGACGCATTCGAACGCGTCGGCAAAATCGCCGATTGGGAACACCACCAATAACTCAACCCCCGCCGGACAAACGCCGGCGAAGTAGGACAGGCGGGGGCGATCGGCCCAGCCGTTTAAATTGATTCTGGATCGAGGCCGCATGATCGTCAGCATGACCGGGTTTGGAGATGCCGTTGCCGAAAAGAACGGCACGCACTACGCCGTGGAAATTCGGTCGCTCAATAATCGCTTTTTCAAAGCGGTCATCAAGCTTCCCGATACCGTAAGCGGGCTCGAACCGGAGTTAGAGACCCTCCTGCGTGAGCAACTGGGACGCGGATCGGTTACTTATATTTTAAAGGTTCGCAGCGAAAGTGCTGAAGCCGCTTACAAGATCAATACCAAGGCGTTGAAAGCGTACATCGATCAGCTATCGGCCATCAAAGGCCTTGATGGACACTTGAAACTGGACCTCGGTGCCTTGCTGAGTTTGCCCGGGGTTTGTCAGGAACCTCGCGATGAGACGGATGAAATCGCAGAACATGGCCCCCTGATTCGCGAGCTGTCGATCAAAGCCATCATCAAGCTCAACGGCATGCGGCAGCGTGAAGGTGAAAATCTTTTCAAAGACCTGATGAAACACGCAAACGTGATTTCAACCAGTCTTGCCGAGATTGAAAAGCGTGCCCCGTTTGTGATCGAGGAATATCACAAGAAGCTGACGCAACGGGTCAATCAGTTGATCGGCAAGGCAGAACTGCAATTGGACAGCACGGTGCTCTGCAAGGAAGTTGCCGTTTTCGCGGAACGAACGGATATTAGTGAAGAGATCCAACGGCTGACCAGTCATATGGAAGCCTTTGAAAGCGCCTGCCGCACCGGTGAACACCCCGGTCGCAAGCTTGATTTCATCACGCAGGAAATGCTGCGTGAGGCGAACACCATCGCCAGCAAAGCCAACGATGCCCAGATCGCCCGGCATATCGTCGAGATCAAAGGCGCGATTGATCGATTGAAGGAACAGGTGCAGAACGTCGAATAAAATCGAAATTAGAAAATCGAAAAAATCTCGAAGCAGAAATGCTAAAATTTAAACCCTTCTTCTTCGAGCTTTGGTATTTGATTTTCGAGCTTTTTTCAGATTTCTAATTTCGGATTTCGAGTTTTTCAGGATTCTGGTTTCGGATTTTAAATGACCACCTCCCTCCACCATCCCGGCCAACTCATCGTCCTCGTCGGCCCGAGCGGCGTCGGGAAGAGTACGATTGCCCGGCGGCTGGCTGAGCGGGGAGTGCGGTTCATCGAGTTGATCGACACCGG
>JBBRMF010000278.1:0-6802 GCA_038230975.1 Tepidisphaerales bacterium | reverse complement strand
TGGGTGCCACGGGTCGCGGTACTCCGAGACCTGTTTCCTGCGTGCATCCACTACCCACAGGTCTCGGAGTACCGCGACCCGTGGCACCCTAAATCCTATTCGTGACGAAGCCACACCAAGTTGAAAATCGCTTTAAGCAAATTTCGCCGTATCCTAAATTTTTGGCGATCTATCACGATTTGGTTCTTAGACGCTACAATCGCCCGCATGAGAAACTTCCGCATTGCGACGGTCCTGTGCATTCTATCGCTGATGGGTTTGTGCGCGTCCGCCGACATTCTTGATAAGCAAAAATTACTCGACGCACAGTCCTTCTGGGACAATCGCGATTCGGAATGGTTTAAGGCCAATATTCCGTTCTTCGAGTGCCCGGACGCCGACATCAACACGACTTATTACTACCGCTGGGAACTCCTGACCAAGCATCTCACGTATGGTTCACCCAACAGCGGTTATTCATTCACGGAATTTATTGATCGACCGTTCTGGTCCGGCGCGTATGGAGCCATCAGTTGCCCGGCCGGTCATCAGCTCTATGAAGTTCGCTGGTTGCGCGACCCACGCTATGCCCGTGATTATTCTCGCTATTGGTTGCGCACGCCCGGAGCACAGCCGCGCAATTATTCGACCTGGCTTGCAGATGCCATTTGGGCCGTCCACCTCGTCCATCCCGAAAAAGTGTTTGTAACGGACCTGCTGTCGGACCTCGTCAAAAACTATGACGGCTGGGCCAAGCGGCAGTGGGTTGCCAACATCGGAATGTTCTGGCAAATCGGACATGACGACGGGATGGAATTCAACATCAGCAGTCGGCAGACCAAAGATATTCTTCGTGGCGCGCCGGGGTTTCGCCCGTCATTTAACGCCTATATGTGGGCGGATGCGATGGCCATCGCTCACATCGCCGATCTCGCGGGTGACCCGGTAACCGCCAAAACTTTCCTCGCAAAAGCCGCAGGAATTAAAGAGCAATTGCAAACCCGCCTTTGGGATCCGAATCGTAACTTCTTTTTTCCGATGTATCGCGATGAGGAGCAGGATAAAGAAGGCAATGTCGTCAAAGCGGGCACGCTGACTTATCAGAGCGGTCGTTACGCCGGCAGCCCCCATGGTCGCGAAGAAATCGGTTACGTTCCCTGGCAATTCAATCTACCTGATCCGGGGTTTGAAGCGGCGTGGAAGTTCCTGATGGACCCGGCGTACTTTTACGCCGATCGTGGGCCCACAACCGTCGAGCGAAATGATCCGATGTTCCTGCTCCAGAAATCCTGCTGCTGGTGGAGCGGACAATCATGGCCTTACGCGACCACCCAGACTCTCAAAGCGATGGCGAACCTTCTGCAAGGATACGACCAGAAGTTTGTCACGCGCGCTGACTACGTGAAGCTTCTGCACAATTACGCCGTATCGCACCGCAAACAAGGCCGACCCTATTTGGCCGAGGCGCTGCATCCGGATACGGGATCGTTTGAAGGTCACGATGGATATAACCATAGCGAACACTATTTTCACTCGGGCTATTGCGACTTGATTATCACGGGCCTCGTGGGTTTGAAGACGCAGGACGACGACACGCTCAGCCTTGATCCGCTGGCGCCGGCGGAGTGGGATTATTTTGCGGTTGACGATGTGCCGTATCGTGGTCATCGGCTGGCAATCGTCTGGGACCGTACGGGCAGCCGATATGGCATCGGGGCGGGCCTGCATATTGTCGCCGATGGTAAGCGCATCGCGTCATCGCCGACACTGGGCAAGCTCTCCGTGAAGCTCCCGCCCGCCGTTGAGGAACGTGCGCAGCAAACCATCCGAATGAACTTTGCCGTCAACAATGACGGCGACTATTTTCCCCGGTTAACCGCCTCATTCGTGGCTCAGGGAACATCCCTTTCTAAAATCAATGACGGCAACTATTGGTATCATAAGAACCCTCCCAATCGTTGGACATCGGCCGGCTCACCGAACGCTTCAGATTCGATCATGATCGACCTTGGAGCGAAACGTCGGCTGGATATGATCAAACTCTATTTTCTGGACGATGGCGGTCCGATCGTCGCTCCCGCCGATTACCAAATTGAGTATTCAGATGGAGCTGGCTGGAAATCATTCCCCGATCAGAAGCGAACGCCGTCAAAGCCGACAGGACATCGTGCGAATGAGATTCATTTCCCGGCGACGGATGTGGAAAAATTCCGAATTGTCATGACGCATGCCGCCGATGGGAAATCAGGACTGACGGAGGTAGAAGCCTGGGGCGATGGAACTTTGCCGTTTGTTCCTGCACCGATGCCTGCCGGCAATCTTGCTTTTAATCGCAGTGGGCAGGGTTTCCCCAAAGCATCCGCATCGTTTTCAGATCGATTTGGCGGGAAACCAGAAAGCGCGATCGATGGCAAAATTAACTTCCTTCCGACACCGATGAATCGCTGGACGAGCTTCGGTTCGCCAAACGCAACGGACTGGCTTGAGATCGATTTTGGCGCGAAAAAAGAAATCGGACGCGTTGAAATCCACATTTTCGATGATCGAGGAGGCGTGCAAGCACCGGCGAAGTATTCTCTTCAGCGTTCAGTGGGAAATGAATGGGTTGACATTGAAGGCCAAGTCGCCATTCCGAAAATTCCGACTGGCGGAATGACTAACACGGTCACTTTTCCGAAAATCAAAGCGACGAAGTTCCGAATTACCTTCACCAATAAAGGCGAGGCCCGCAGTGGTGTGACTGAAATTGAGGCGTGGCAGGAATAGATTCAGGCCAATTGCAGCGTGGCCAGAGCCGTCGGCACGTTGTCGCTGAACTCAAATATCTTATCGAGTCCCGTGATCAGGAAGACTCCCCACACCTGATTGTTCAATCCGCAAAGCACAAGCCGCGCTTCGGTGCTGGTCAACTGCTTCCGAAGCTTAAGAAGCCGCGAAAGGTTTGAAGAATTAATGTATCGCACGGCATTAAAATCCAGCACGATACTGACGTTCTGGCGGATTATCGCGCCAAGACTTTGAACATCTTCCGTAAACTGCGGATCGTCACCTAGATGGACTACCACGATTTTTTCGGACCATTTTTCAATCGGCATCGTCCGCTCCTGTCACAAACATTGAAAGAATCTAACCCGGCAAATCGACCACGCCGTAATATTTTCGCGCGGGTTGGGCAATCTATCTATACTATCTTGATCGAATTAGATCGTGGTCTGCAATCCTCAACTGCTTTCGCAACACCTCTGTGTCGGCTAGGAATCGCACACCGTCCGTGTGATAACCGGCCGTGGGGCTCAGCCCAGGCTGCCGCAAAAGCCACCAGGCGTTAAAACGATGCATGAGAGCCTCACGGAGGTATTTACTCACCATCGACGCCATCGCCACGGAAAGGCACTGTGCCTCGGCCTTCTCCCGGAAAGTCAATCTTACAATATGTCCGGCTTGATGGAGCCGATAGTCGCTGCGTCCATCCTCTTCGCGAACAATTTCAAGCGACCAGTCTTCGAACATCGTCCGCAACAACGGCCCATAATGTTCCCGACCCCCCTGCCGATCGCAAAAAATCGTGAGATTGTCTCGCCCGTGCTCCCGCAGCAAATAGTCCAAATGAATCGCCGCGATTGAAAAAAGCGCATTGGCTTTATTGCGCGTCTTGTCAAAAAGATGATTGAGGGGCTTTTCAAATAGCACTCGTGCCCCAAGATGAACGCACTGCACCTTCGCGCGATTCATCTCCTGCCGCAGAGCGTTCGCAAAGATTTTGATTGGCATGCCTTCCTGCGAAAACGGAAATGATTCCTCCGCCGCCGGTTGGTACCAGGACGATTGTCGCATGTCGGGCAACGCATGAGGCGCAAGGTGATTGAAGACGTCGTCAAATCCATCGCCCCACTCACGCCACGCGGTCGTCACGGCCAACACCGTCTTCTCCAGTTCTTTCATCCCGCCGCTGGAGGAGTAAACCAGCTTGCTGTCGTTGATATGGAGCTTTCGCCCGCTCTTCAAACGCGTCTTTGAAATAACTTTTTTCAGTCGTTCCCAAAGACACGGAATTTCGTCCAGGGTTTCTGAGCGTTCGCCGGAGTGTTCTACCAGCCGAAATGCCGCACATCCAACCACTAAAGGTCCGAGCAATGGTCCGTATCCAGCCTCATCTATACCGGCGATAATCATAGCGACTCAGTATACTGACTTGACATCTTGTGAATGGCGAATAAATTGTCTTACTTGTCGCTACGGGCGCGTAGCTCAATTGGTTAGAGTACCGGACTGTCGATCCGGAAGTTGCGGGTTCGAGCCCCGTCGCGCTCGCTTGAAGCAGAAGCCCTGATTTTATCAGGGCTTCTATCATTTGGGGTTCAACATCAGCTTGAAAAAGAAACCCACTAATTCCCGGTCAGAAACTTGAGTAGCTCGATAGCGTTCCGCTCAGGCAAGGCTTCGAGAATGCCGGCCGGCATCATGGATTCCCTACGAAGCTGGCGACTCTGAATGTCGGTCTTGGCAACTACAACAGCCTCAGGGACCGTACGAACGGTCACTGCTGTCGGTGTCTCTTGAATTGCAATTCCTGAAATCAGTGAGCCATCCCGCTTTGTAATCACCGTCAGTTGATACTGCTCACCGACGACCGCATTCGGATCGACAATGTTTTCCAGAAAATAGGCCGAACCATTCTTTGCAGAGCCGGTGAGATCCGGGCCAACTTTTGCCCCTTCGCCATTCAGCGTATGGCAATTGGCACAGATTTGTTGGAAGGTTTTTTTGCCCGCTCCTGCGTCATAAGCCCAGAGCGGCGCTTCCTGGTAGGCTTTCTGTAGCCGTGCGATCGTCAACTTCATCTCCACTGACGATTCGGTGACTTTTCCCCAGTTCTTATCGAGTCGTTTATTCAACTCCGCATCCTGCAGGTTTCGCATTTGACGAACCTGAAATGAACCGAGGAACTTCTTGTCGAGCTTTCCTGTTTCAACCTCATCGAGCAATTTAAGTGCCAGCGCCGGGCGGCTGGTCAGCGTATTGATCGCCGCGATGCGATTAGGATTACTGAACTTTGGGAAACGCGCGATCAGAGCCGCAGCCGTTTCTGGATCATTACTTCCAGACAGGAGGGGAATCACCAGTGATCGGAATTCCGCGACATCCAGTAGCTTCGCATAAAGAGGGATCGATTCCTTATCACCGATGCGCTTCAAGAGGTTAAACGCGGATTGTCGCTCGGCGAGCGGTCTTTTATCATCCGCGAGGACGGACCGTGTTTTGGCTATGATTTCTTGATCGCCAAAGAGCGCGGCTAGCTGATTGGTTAAGCCACTCAACGATCCGGTAAATCGCGAACTGGCCTGCTGCCAATCCTTAGGCATGGAAGCGTGCGCTTCATCTTTCAATCCAAAAGCGAGAATCCGTAATTCCAGCGCGGCGGTCGGTTCGGAATCGGTGGCAATATGGGACACGAGTACTTCACGGCCTTGGGCATGCGTAGCGGCATACCAACGAATGGAATTGGCCAGACTGGGCATCGGCGTCATTTCCGCAATCGCCATCCCGCGCGCGAAGTCCTCGGTGATGACACATGCCAAACCACACCAGATCATTTTCGGAAGAAATCGATCGGCGGCATCTTCCGCGTGCGATGCAAGTGCAGTGCCTACATTCCAGCAAGTCTCGGGTGATAATGCCGGCAGAGCCGACGCCAGCGCCAATCGAACCGTCGGTGACGGGTCATTGACGGCAAGCGAAATGAGCGTTTTCGCTGAAATCGTCGGGGTGCGCTCCGTCGCCAATTGAATGGCCCACGCGCGCACGCGATCGTCAGAATGATGTAACGCCACTGCAATCAGCGATTCATCCAGTTCGCCGATGACGTGCAAGGTCCACATCGCGCGGAGAACGTGCGCATAACTGGGCGAGGTTTTGGCCAATCGCGCCAGTGCGGCAATGGCCTGTTCATCGATCTTTTTCTTGGCGGCGCGCTCCTGCAAGAGTTGGCGCGCGGCTCGCGAATACCAGTCGTTACGATGCGTCTGTAACGCCGCCAGCTCCACATCGTTTTTCGCACCTAGATCCACTTTCACCGGGTGATAGGTTTGGGTCCAGGAAATCCGATAGATTCGACCGTTACTGCGATCCCAATTTTCTTCCGCGGGATTATGGCAATGCTGTAGATCGCACCAGTCAATGACATAGACCGCCCCATCCGGACCGGTTTGTAAATCCACGGGAATATATTGTGGATCAGGCGAGAACATCAGATCGTAACCCGCGTGCAGAGTTTCATATCCGGAGCCTTGGCGTACGTTCTCCTGCTGATTCATCTGATGACCGTGCAGGTTGTGGGTAAACAGATGATCGCGATAGATCTGCGGCCAATTGTCCCCCAGATAGATCATCGTGCCTACGTGCGAATGGCCGCCGTAGATTGCCGTCGTGCCAGCCTTTCCCGCGCCGCCTTCACCGCTGTCATATCGTGCCGAAGCGGGCATGAAATTTTTCAAATCCGGAGCAAAATCGGGAGCGGCATTTGAGATGAATGGGGCATAACCGGCATTCGCCTGATTCCAGAAATGACCGTTACGGATGACATGCGTCGTGCCGCCACCTCCCCAAAAGCTACGGCAGTGAGTCATGAAGAGATGACCGGCCTCATTGAAGTCGAGCCCCCATTGATTGCTCCCACCCTCGGCAAAAATCTCAAACTCATGGCGAACCGGATGATATCGCCAGACTCCGGAATGGAGCGGAGTCCGTTTTTCGTCAGCCGTGCCGGGCTTGCCGATCAGTGATTTTGTAAACACCCCTTGATTGCCATACAGCCAGCCGTCCG
>JBBRMF010000277.1:0-6822 GCA_038230975.1 Tepidisphaerales bacterium | reverse complement strand
TGTAGAAAAACGCGAGGCCTCGCAACCAATACTTCATGAAATACCCGAGGAAGTGAGCTGGCGCTACCGAACATATTACTAACTTAAAAATTTCCGCAGACCGGGACGAGAGATGTGTAGAGACTAATGGTTCGCAAGCGACCCGGCTAAATAAATCGACAAGCCATACTTCCTGGGGATCAGACTCGTCATTCCCAGTTTTAATTATTCCTGCGCGTATCGTACGGCTCGAGTGGTTTCGCTCAACCAGTGGCCGTCGTGCTTGCTCAGAATCGTAACAAGATGGAAATGGCCAGCCGCTTCGTCACCGCCGGAGCCTTTGATTTGCAGTTCTGAGTCAACGATGGCAACGTCCTTTTTCACCAGACGAACCTTTTCGATTGTTTCAGCAAAAGTGGTGTCCTTCAGGATGCCGCCGAACCATTCCTGCATCGCTTGCTCAATGCCGGCTCGACCTTGAAAAGATTGGCCGTTGGCAATCACCAAGTCTGCATCTTCGGCATACAACGCGGCAACGGCCTTGGCATCTTGCTTGGCCCACGCGGCTGCGTATTCAGTCGATCGTTTCGTGATCTGTTCCTTGGCCGCGGCAGTGGCGGCAGCAATATCAGGTTGCGTGTCCGCCGCGAATGTAAATGTGCAGAGTGAAGCGACAATACCGCATAAGATGAAGAACTTTTTCACGATTGCTCCGAGGTAAGGTGACAAGCCGGGATTCGCCAGCCACGTCTTGGCAGATTAGCGACGCCAATCTTCCTTAAAAGCATAACGTGTCCCACTTAGCCCGTCCAGAGAGATCACCTGTTTGCGCGGCGACGTAAATGAACTGGCTTGAACCTATTCCGCCCCGCCGATACTCTGGCGACCGGTGGAACCGGGAATCGAATTGGGGGCCACAATGGGCGAAGAGAGACGCGCAGCGCGCCGAATAAGGAACCACCGCACACTCGATAAAGCCCCCCGCCCAGCTTAATATTTGCGACAGGGGGCAGATAGAGGTTTTCGAGCGGGTCTACCAGGTCCACCAGATCGGGATACCGCTCGATGTACGGTTTTTTCCGCAGATCCACCCCATCCCGCTCCAGCAGATCGAACGCCTGGCATAGATCGCCGATGGCCTCACTATCGAGCAGGCACTGTTTCACATCCAACTGCCGTACGGCATCGGCGATCTTCTGCGGCAGGCCGACCATTAAGCCGATGCGGTTGATGCCGGTGATGGTGTCACCGTCCTTGCGGATGAGCATTCGCTTGCCATCAAATTTCTCCTGCATCCACCATCGGTCATCGGTGAGAAACAGTTCGACTTCGCTTTCGTCGATCGGATTGAGCAACTGCGGCACGATGCCGGTGCTCTGCTGTTCCTTGTCGGTGTGCTGGTACGGTGTGCCGTCTTCGCCGGGGGTGTAACCCTTGGCGGTCTTTTCCTGCACCAGCTTGTCGAAGATCTTTTTGGCGGCGGCATGATCTACCGGTTTGGCAGTCTTGGTGCCGGTCTGCATCGTGCTGCCACGGCGGCCATAGGCGAAGTTCACGAGGAACCCGCCGGCGGAGGGCTCGATCGAAGCCTGGTACACCTTGTCGGAGCTTCCTTCGCGGAAGTAGAGCGTGACTTTGTCGGCCTGATTCTGTGGGGTCATGGTGATTTCCTTTCTGTTATATATCCGATGTTTAGAACTTCGGTCGAATTCAATTCGACCAACGAACATCGACTTTCCAGCCAATCGCGGCGAAGAAACTGTCCAGGATTGCTTCTGCATGGTGACGGGCTTCCTCCAGCAAATGCGGATCATTGCCGGCGGAAGCGACGATCGCCTGGGCATGGCGATAGGCATGATTTACGACCGCCTCCTGCCCGGACTCACCGGGTACGATGGCCCACAATCCCTGCCGGGTTAGACAGAGTAACTTCGTTTTCTCCTGATCCAGCCGTGGCGATGAAACCGTCGGCTGCGGGAGAAGCAGCACCGCCGACCGTTCGTTTCCGTTGATCGCGATGAACTTTGCGTTGGCCAGATCCACGCCAAGGAGAAAATCGCCCCGGATCACGATGAGGGCAGTGATGCCACCGGCATAGCCATCAATGCCGGTTTGGCTCACATCAGCGACAGCGACGCGGGTCACCATCAGTGAGGAAAGCTGCTGGATTGATTCGAGCGTGGGCATCAGTTCAGAATCATGGGGCGTGAACGGCAATCGCAGCAGATCAGAAACAGAGTAGAGTCGGCCAGTCATAAAGGACCCCGCCGCGACGGCGGTCATCACCGCCAGCACAATCACGATTCGGATCAGCGTTCTAAACATCTTCACGAAATCGCTCCTTTCGGTTGGGGATCGGAAGAGGTGGAATGGTTTTACCGGTGCGGCGGACTGCCAGAAATGAGTCCAGGCACCCGATGAACAAAATCAGCACGGCAAACAGTACAAGCACCGTTAATGCTTTCATGGGGATCTCCTTAGGGATTGGATTGAGAGTCAGCGGGGGTCAACCAGTGCTGCCGAAGCCAGGAGACTTCGGCCGCCAGGGCTTTGCTCCGCAGCGTGAAGGGGCCGAGCGTTGGTCCGGTGACCGGCGACAGATCTGCCCACCATCGGCCCGAGGCATCGGGATTTACATGACTGGCCCGAACGACATCGACCTCACCGAGAGGGGTGAGATCGATGTCTTCGGCGTAAATACAGCGGGCGTGGCCTCTAGAACTGATGATGATTTCCATCATGCCTCCCCCGCTGCTGCGGGAGACACGCCTGCGGTCCGCAAGATCCTTCGCCGGGGTTGATCAATCAGCATGCCATCCAGTACCGACTGGACGGCGGACAACTCCGTGGTGACTTGCTGGCGAAGTGAATCGCTGCTGCGGACGATATGGGGTTTGACACCCGACAACGTGTTTTGGGCGGTTTCCACCAAATGATCCAGCTCGGCATTGGAGCTGACATTCAAATTCTTGAACCGCTGGAAAAACTCGGTGAGGTTGGTGATGGCCGTGTCACGGAAAACTTTCTTTTCACCCTCCACCCCGTGGCCACTCAGACGTTCAACCAGATGCGACACCAGTTTGGAAAACTCACCGACAAAAGCTTCCTCTGCCAACTTCACGGCTTCGTCGAAACGTGCCGAGATACGGTTTTGTTCCTGCTGATAGAGCTGAGGGTTCAGCCGCAGGAGGTACTCAGGTGGCTCGACACTCGGAAAATCCCATTCAACGGAGAACATGCCCCGCAACGTCGCGGGATAATCATCGGGGTTATACAGGCTCCCAAGCCTCTCTCTGGCGGCGGATTGGAGGTTGCTGTAGTGAGTATCGAGGTGGTCGACCGCCTCGATCAACTCCTGGCGGAATTCAGTCAGTTTGGCGTTAAAAGATTCGATCTCCCCCTGCTTGAGGAGTCGCACGCCCGGTTCTGGGTACGGCAGGGAAAGCAGCTTCCAGTACGAGACGATTCGGTGGCGGGCGGTGGTCACCGCCTGAAATGCTTCGTGGCGGGTATCGAGTAGCTTCTTCGCGGCCGACAGGAACTGTCCTTCAGCACCGAACGATTCTGCGGCTCGATTCTTCTGTTCGGCGTTGAGCGTTTTGCGAACTCCAAGCCAGTTGAAGCTAACGCGGACGGCGGCAAAGCGGGTACGGAGCCGCCCTGCAGCCGTGGGGATCGAGGGTATAGCGGTAGGATTTTTTCTGTCGTTCGCATTGATGGGCGTACCTTTGGCAGAACGCTGAAGTGTGGTGGTCATAAAAATGTCCTCGATTGATAGGGAGGGTGAATTAACACAGAGTGAGGGAATTGGCGGTACAGCAGATCTTCAATTGGAGAGTGGCCGGCTTACGTTCCGACCCGAAACCCTCGATACCTCTGAGCTGCGGCTGTAGATGCCCGGTCGACTGGCATCCAGACACCGGCCGCTGGCCCAGTGACGAAGTTTCTCAACGGATTCCGCGGCGGTGACCGCAACGGGCACCACATTTTTCGCAGCCTCTTTGAGCGGCAGGTCGAGCAACGCGGCCAGTCGGCAGCACGACTGGATCTCGGCCCCCGTCCAGTCGTTGTCCTTGGGACGTCGTTCACGGGTGCCATCGGCCAGACCATACCGGCCCAGATGGATCGGCCATATGCGGTCTTTCTCAGCGGTGCTGGGGGTGTCGAGAAAGAACACGCCATCAAAACGTTCGGCCCGACTGAATTCTGGTGGCAGTTTGCTGATGTCATTGCTCGTGCAAACCACAAATACATCGCTCGTGTGGTCACTCAGCCAGGTCAGGAACGTGCCGAACAAACGGGCCGACACACCACTGTCTCCGCCGCCGCCGGACGCCCCACCGGACAAGGCTTTTTCAACTTCATCGAGCATCAGGATGCACGGGGCCATCGCATCGGCGATGCGAAGGGCCTGGCGAATGTTTTGTTCGGTCTGTCCCACCAGCGAACCCAGCAGCGTACCGACATCGAGAATGAGCGTCGGCCGGCCCATCTCATTTCCAAGGGCCTTACAAAACGCCGATTTCCCACAGCCTGGTGGCGACAACAGCAGCACACCCCGTGGCCGTGCGGTCGTCTTGCAGGTGGAGTTCAGGGCTCGCGTGCAGAATTTCTTCAGTGAATCGAGTCCGCCAAGATCGGCGAACGTCTCCGTGCCACGGTGCAGCGTAAGCAATCCACTTTTCTTAAGGGTCTGACTCTTGTGTTCCCAAATGGTTTCGGCTTTCAGCTTTCCTTCGCGAACCAAAGATAGGCTGAATGCCCCTTCGGCTTCATAACGGGTGAGGACTGATGCGGCGTCGATGAGCCGTTGCAGAGCGTCACCCTCGGGCAGCTCACCCTTCTCGGTCGCCACGCCTTCTGCAATCTTCTGAAGCTGTTGTTTATCGGGTAGATCATGATCAATCACCACGAAGTGTTTCTCCAGCTCGATCGGGATCTGCACAACCGGCGACAACACAATGATGAACGTGCGGTCCTGTTTCCCAGCGTGGATCTGGTGGGCCACGGCCTGCACAATCTCGGTGGATTGCATGAAGCGATGGAAATTCGGCAGCACAAGCAATGCCGAGCCGTCGGGATTGTTCTTGTCGGGGGCCAGAGAATTGATTGAGCGGATCGCGGCGACGGGGTCAGTGGCAGCGTCGGCAATGGCTGGTGGGCCTCCGTTGCCCGTAATTTGCAAGCCGCGATCGACGTCCCACACCGCTAACGACCATTTGCGGTCGCGGCACATGCGGGCGATCTCGGCGAGGGCATCTTCGTGTTCCAAGCTTTGAATCCAAATGCCGGTGAAGGCGGCGGCGATATATTCGCCGAGTTTTTCGGGAAGCATCATAAGGCTCCTTTCGGGTATCGTGTGTGGAAAATTATGCGATACTATGTGAGTGAAAAAACTTCACTGAGAAGGTGTGACAATAGAGGCGTCCAGCTTCCGCGATTTGCGTGGCTGTCTTTTGGGCTATAACAGGAACGACGTTCTCAATGACGTTCTGGCCCACTGGCTGCCTGCCGACGACGGAAACGGCATCCGCGACATTGCGATGACGGCCAGGAGAAGTTCGGAGACGCAACATGACGTCCAACGACGAAAAGCCACTGACGCCTGCCCAGGCCCGGCAGAAGATCCAGCAAGGCCTGAGCGACTACTTGGCGGGCAATGATCCTGGACCCATCATTTTTCGATTGAAGCGAACTAAACCGGCCAACGAGATTTATCCCCTGAAACTTACGACTCAGCAGCGGAAACAACTGCTCCAGGCCACGCACCTGAGCCGAAAGCTGAAAAAGGAAATCGAGCAAGCCGGCCAGGGCACGCAGATCGTTGGCGTCACATGGAAAGAGCTTCACAAGCTTAATGATGAAACCGGCCAAGCCGCGATGTACGCACGAAGCGTTGAAAAAAAGCACCTGATGGCCGTGCAGAAAAAAGTGGTCAGGCTCTTGGAGGAAGAATACGCCGAAGTATTTGAACCGAAGAAATCGACGAAACGATGACGAAGGAGAAACGGTGATACCCCAACCCCGCAAGATGTCCGAGATCATGGTGGAAATGTCCAAGCAGTTGCTTCGGAAACCCCAAGGCGTCCCATCGACAGAAGCCGCACACGTCGCACTGATGCTTGCCAATATCGCATGGAACGAAACGGTCGGCCTCGTGCATGCACGTGAGGGCTACCGTTCGGCTTGGGAAATGTTCGAAGCCGGGAATCCAGAAATGTGGAGCGAGTTCAAGTCGACCGACGTGGACGCCATGATCGACGATCTCATTCGGTTCAAAGAGCAGCATTACCCCGACGACCAACGGCGAATTCTTCTTTGCGGTATACCCGATGGAAAACTTCGGGTGGAATGGTTAGCTGCCGCTGCTCCCGGTGTCGATTCGCAATTGGAAATGCGGTTGTATGGATTGGTGAGAACGGGCGACCGGGAGAAGGCGATCGAATTCTTGCAGGAGACCCGACAAATGGCTCGCGGTGAAGCGGCGAAAAAAGTGGTAGCAGTCGCCGCCGAGTTGGGCATGGGTTAGCGGACGCCGTGGAAGCGGGAAGGTTCCTATCGATTCGTGATTCACGACGGATTTAAAAATTTGTAACTCTTCACCCGTTTGCAACAGTTCCAAGCGGTAACGGGGGTAGCAAACCGGTTATCAGATAGGTGCGCAGCGCCTGGGCAATCGTCGCGGTGGCGTCTAAACCGCGAAGCTTCAGCGTGCGGTAGATGCTCATCAAAATCGCCTGCGTGGCCGCACCCTGCTCGCTCCGATTGCACAAACTGTTCTTGCGGATGATCACCGCGGGGCGAATCATCCGCTCGGCATGATTGTTGTCCGGCGGAACGCCG
>JBBRMF010000276.1:0-6843 GCA_038230975.1 Tepidisphaerales bacterium | reverse complement strand
CGTCGGCGGCCAGCAGAATCATCTTCGCCCGCTGGGCGAAACGCACACTGGCGGTGCGGCTGTCCGCAACGGTCTGGAGGCGTTGCCGAAGTTCGGATGAAAGATAAACAGGCTTGGCGACTCGCATGGACTTGGTTCTCCAACACCAAGTACGTGCGGGGCGATATTAAGTTCTGTTAATTGTGACGCAGTACACTAGTGTAGTGCAGGGCTTTTCGCGGGAATGGCGACGACCGCCTTATTTTTTAATTTCGACTTCACCGAGCGCGCGAGACAATCGGAGCAATCCCTCGCGCAAAGTCTGCACTTCCGCTTCGAGTTTCATCACGCGATCCGAGAGCGTTGGATCGACCGACACTTCACCGGAGGGCGTCGCGGAGACAGATGCATTTTCCGTGACGTGCAGGTCCGGGCACAACAACTGAACATATCGTTCAGCCCGGCTGCCGGGGCTGGGTGGAATTTCCTTTGCCAGAGGTTCCGGCCGTTCGTTCAGAGCTCGCAACAAGCCCTTGGCCGCATCTAGAGATTCAATCGACGACATACGCGACGCCCGCCCTCGAAGCTCGCCAAGGGTCTGCGGCCCACGGAGCAGCAGCTCCGCGAGAATCGCCAATTCGCCCCCTCGAGCCTTCAGCGCTTCCGCCGCCTGGTGCCTGTATTTGTGAACGCGACTGCCGGCGGAATCCACCCGGACGCAAAGCCCTTTGCCGCGCAACCCCTCGGCGGCCACATACACCTGATCCTCCGACATCGCTAACACCGGCTCGCGATTACTCTTTTGATTCGCGCCATTCACCATCGCGTTGAGCGACAACGGATATTGCTCGGGCGTGGTCGTCGCCTTCTCGATCAACACGCCAAGCACGCGGCTTTCATCGGGGGTAAGTTGGATCATGTCGGGAGTGTACTATTTGAATTGAACGCGGAGAAGCCGAGTTCGCGGAGATTAACGGAGAAAACCAACACGATTTTTTCAATCGCGCATCGACTGCAATTCTTTGAGACGCGCACCGGTTACCGGCTTCTTGGTCTTCATCATTTCGATAAACGCATCGAACAGATACGCCGCATCATGCGGGCCAGGGCTGGCTTCGGGATGGTACTGGACGCTGAAGACCGGCAAATCTTTATGACGAAAACCCTCCACCGTGTCATCATTCAAGTTGAGGTGCGTGACGATTCCGCCGCACTTTTCAAGCGACGCGCGGTCTACGGCAAACCCGTGATTCTGGCTGGTGATTTCGACGCGGCCGGTGTCGAGGTTTTTCACCGGTTGGTTGCCACCGCGATGGCCGAATTTAAGCTTGAAAGTCGTCGCGCCGATGGCGCGGCCCAACAACTGATGCCCAAGGCAGATTCCAAAAATCGGAACCTTACCGATCGCGCCTTGAATCGGAAGCATCGCGTAATCGAGTACGGATGGATCACCCGGGCCATTGCTGACAAACAGGCCATCGGGGCGATGTTTCAGAATCTCGGCGGTTGTGGTTCCGGGCGGCAGCACGGTCACCTTCACTCCGCGCTGAACCAGGTTTCGGAGAATGTTGTCTTTCGCACCGCAGTCAATCGCCACGACATGCAGGCCATCGCCCATTTCAACCTTGCCGAGGGACCACTCGCCTTGATCCTGCGTCCACTCTGAAGCACCACTGGGTTTGACGGCTTGCACCCAATCCGCGCCAGCCATCTGCGCACCGTGTCGGGCTTTGGCGACGAGAAGTCCATCGTCCAGGATTTCCGTGGAAAGTACGCCGCGCATGGCACCGTTGATGCGGAGCATGCGGGTTAGAGCGCGCGTATCAATTCCTTCAATACCCAGAATGTTGTTCTGCAGTAGATAGGCATCGAGGCTCATATCAGCGCGGTAATTAGAGTAGATCGGTGACAACTCTTTAATGATGAAGCCCGCCACATGAGGTTGGCGGCTCTCGACATCGCGGCGGTTGATGCCGTAGTTGCCGATCAGCGGATAGGTCATCGTCACGATCTGCCCTTTATAGGATGGATCGGTGAGGATTTCCTGGTAACCGGTCATCGAAGTGTTGAAGACGACCTCTCCTTCACTCGTGCCAGAAGCGCCAAAAGCGCGACCGGTGAAGACAGTTCCATCTTCCAAAGCAAGCTTGGCGACACGGTACGACGGCGATTCAGGCTGGATGCTCATGCTGGGCGGGAAGTATAGCGATTGGCGCAGATTTTTCGATTGCGGGTCAACGGGCTCGCAAAAATTTTTAGCAAGCGACGTTAATTGCCCCCGGAGGCGAGACGATAGTTTTGGTGAGGCTGCACGTCTCCGGCCTTTCGGTCGGACAGCCTTTTGTTATAGGCCGGTGTATCGGCGAACACCGGCCTCTTTTATGCGCTGAATCGGAACTATTATTGAGCGATAGTGCCGAAGGCACACGGTTTCTTGATTTCGAGAAAAAGCGTGCGGCTTCGGCATTACCGCTAAAAGCAGAATCGGATCATTCAACGCACCGCAAGAGTCGTGGCTTCCACAAGTCTGCCAAAAAGCGTCAGACTTTGGGCGCGGATGATATCTACTTCAATCAGTTGACCTTTGAGCGATCCATCGGCATCAAAAACGACGACCTGATCCCCTCGCGTGCGGCCAACCATCTGCGTTTGAACAACCGGTTGCTGCCGTCTCTTTTCCCAACCCAACTCGACCCCCCCGCCGGATGGTTCGCGTTTGCTGACCAATTTGCTTTCACCTTCGACGAGCACTTCGACGGTTTTGCCGACCATTGCCTGATTGTTCGCTGTCGACACTTCCTGCTGAACCGCGAGCAGATCCGTATTTCGGCGTCGCTTTACTTCTTCGGGCACATCATCCGCAAAACGATCGATCGCCGTCGTTCCCGGGCGCGGCGAGTACTTGAAAATAAAGCTGTTTTTGAATCGGCATCGCTTAATCAGATCGCGTGTCGTGGCGAAGTCTTCGTCGGTCTCTGTGGGAAAGCCGATGATAAAATCGCTGGCGATGCTGAGATCGGGCATGTAATCGCGAGCGCGATCGATGAAGTCTTCGTACTGGCCGCGCGTGTAACCGCGATTCATCATTTTCAGAATGCGGTCGCTGCCGCTCTGTGCGGGTACATGAAGATAACGGCAGATGCGCGAGCAATCGCGCATCGCCTGCAACGCTTCATCTGTAAAATCGCGTGGGAAACTGGTGACGAATCGCAGCCGTGGCAATTCCGGTGTGGCTTCGTGAATAAGGTAAAGCAGATCGGCGAACGTCGTGCGACGACCGTCACCGTGTTCATAATTATAATGGTTGATCGTCTGCCCGAGCAGTGTCACTTCTTTCGCGCCGGCATCGGTCAGTTTGCGCACTTCATTGACAATATTTTGCGGCGGGCGATGCACTTCGGGCCCCCGCGTATAGGGAACGACACAGTAGGTGCAAAATTTATTGCAACCGCGCGTGATGCGGACATAGGCCTGCGAGATGGCATCGCTTGGCGAGATGCTCCGCGACAAATCCAGCATTTCCAAGTGATCTTCCGCGGCCAGCAACGTGCTGGATCGACGAACCGCCGCACCCATCAATGCAACTTGCTTTTCTCGCTTGTTATCCGGAAACCGCGATTCACTCGCATTGGTCACAGTGGCGTTATGAACGAGGGATGTCAGCTTATCCAGTTCCCCCGGTCCGCAAAGAAGGTCGACGTGCGGAAATCGCTTGAAGAGATTATCTCCGTCGCGCTCGGCCATGCAACCGATCACACCGATCACGACGTGCGGTTCGGTCGTCTTGCGATCGCGTAATTCTCCCAATCGCGACCAGACTTTTTGTTCGGCATGTTCCCGAACAGAACACGTGTTGAACAGGATCACATCGGCGTTATCGCGATTCTCAGTTGATTCATAGCCTTGTGCGCGAAGCTGGCCGAGAACGAGCTCGCTGTCGAGAACGTTCATCTGGCAACCAAAGGTTTCGAGGTACAACTTGCGGGACATAAGTCTTTAATCGTCGTCGAAATGAGGGAAGTTCTCAATGGAGGCAAAATTTCAAGCGCCTGACAGTTTCGGCGTACTCGTTTTCGCCCTTCCCTCGGTACCAGGCCCGTCGATTTATCCCCCGCCGCGGAATATCGCGATTCGGCTGGAATGTTCCAGTCGCTCTGAAGTTTTCAGGTTCCGCCGGCGGGAGATGACTCGCGCCGTTGCTCGCGCGGAGCGCCGTGCCGTCCAGCGTCGGCGAAAACAACGCCACCTGATTCCAATCCAGCGGTGCCGTGGCCCAATGAGAACTACCTTCATCGAGGTCATCCAAACCCATTCAGCCCCAGCGGCGGTACTTCATCGCGAAATTGCTTTATATGCAAGGGGGTGGATAAATCGACAGGCCCCATACCGTGGGCTAGGTAGCGTTTGGAAAGTTCTATTCTTGGGAAACTGGATTTTCCAGACGGCCAATTTTTTCAATCTCGATGACTACGGTGTCGCCGGCCTTCATCCAGATCGGGGGATTGCGGGCGAAGCCCACGCCCTGCGGCGTGCCAGTGAGAATGATCGCGCCGGGTCGTAGGGTCATCGTGCTGCTGAGCGATTCGATCAGGGCCGGCACATCGAAGATCATGTCGGCAGTCGTGTGGTCCTGAAGAGTTTGGCCGTTCAGAATTGTCTTGATCTTCAAGAGGTTGGGATTGGGGATTTCATCTTGGGTGACGATGCACGGGCCGATGGGGCAGAAGCCATCGAATGATTTCCCGCGGGCGAACTGACCGCCGCCGAGATTTTTATCGCGTTGCCAATCGCGGCTGCTGACATCATTCGCACAGCTGTACCCAAGCACATAATCCAACGCGTTCTGGCGAGAAACATCTTTCGCGGTTTTGCCGATGATGACGACCAACTCACATTCGTAATCGATCTCACTGCTGCGTTTGGGAATCGGGATCGGGTCGAATGGATTATTGAGCGTGTTGCTGGCCTTGATGAAGAGCATCGGATTCAGCGGAACAGTCGATCCACTTTCGGCGGCGTGTTCGCGGTAGTTCAGGCCGATGCACAAAATATCGGTCGGCACGAGCGGCGCGAGAAGCTTGTCGATTTTAAGTTTCTCATCGGTGACGCGGTAATCGCCGAACAAATCACCTTCGATTCGAAAGGCGGTCTGGTCATCGATCTGTTTTCCGGTTTGGATCTTCCCGTTCGATTGAAATCGGACAATTCGCATAGTTTCCGAAAGCTAACCGCTCAGGGTTCAAAAGGGAACTTCTCATCCATGGGAGACACGGCCAACGCATGAAGAAAATCGCCCAATCGTTCGACGACGGACTCCATCAGTTGGTGTCCTTTCTCGGCCGTCGCGGCACCGGGGTCACCGACGCCCGTGTCGTCGGTCAACAGATGCCAGGGGCGCGTGATGCTGACCCATCCTTTGCGAATCGCCTCGAAACGATTGACGTTCACGTGTCCGCTTCCGGGGACGGCGGGCTTCATCCATTGCGGGAAGAATGCCATCCCCATACTCGTTTCCATTTCGTCGGCATGCTCGCCGGGCTTCGCGAAGATCTGCGGATACTGATCGGCGGAAACTCGGTACCAATCACACACGCACAGAAACATATCTGTTTTGTGGAATAATTCGCGGGTGAGCGGTTTGAGTTCATTCCCCCCGTGGCCGTTCAGTAGAACCATCTTGCGAATTCCCTGGCGGGAGAGGGCCTCGACCAGATCCGTCAACAGTTTTAGAAGCGTGGTCGGTGTCACGCTGAGCGCGAGACTCCCGGGGACTTTCAGGTGATTCGTATTTACACCGAACGGCATCGCGGGCAGAAGGAGCACATTTCCCCCCCGCCCGTACGCCCGCTCGCAAGCACGCCGACCGACTTCTTCCACCTGAAAAATATCCGTGCCATATGGCATGTGTAAGTTGTGCGGCTCCGTCGCGGCAAAAGGCAATACCACCACGTCCCACTTTTTAGAAGAAATAAACGCGTGAGTTGATTCGGCCAATACCCAGTCACTCATTTCCTTGCTCCTTTAATCGCCGTGCCACCAATGCCGGTCAGCATCGTGTTGCGTTCAAAATTGATCGGCGGTTGGTCGCGGCGAACAAGGAACCGCACGAGCGGGACCGCTAGTCGCGAAAGGATCGCGCGGGCGGATTTTCCCATTGGTCGCCGTCGAACCCACAGCCCGATCATCTGTGCTAAACTGGCATCCCAACCACCAAGTGCCCTGATCTGAATACCGTCAAAACCGGCATTACACAAATGCCTGCGAAGCGCGAACGGCGTAAAGCGATACTCATCGTGCGGCACATCATGCAATGGCCACAAAAACGGTACGGTGAAGAAAAGCAGCCCACCCGGCTTGAGCACGCGGCAGGCTTCTCGCATCAGGTTTTCCGGGTCCGGGCAATGCTCGAAAACTTCGGTGGCCATGGCGCACTCCACGCTGGAATCATCCAGGGGAATTTGATGCCCGTCCCATTCGAGATCGGGCGACGGGTACACGCTATTTTTGAAATCCAACCCAACATACTGCGTCACCCGACTGGGTGCGGCAAGGATCAAGGATTTGTACGGCATGTACCCACAACCGATATCCAGCAACCTGCCGTGCATGCCCGCCATTTCCTGCTTTAGGGCGCGTAAGATCGCGCTGCGGTCATGGAATATATCGACAGTGCGCGGGGAACAAATGGGTTTAAGAAACTCCGCGGGATTGTGCATGCGTCACTCGATCAAGCAGCTTGACGAAGTCTTTCCAGGGAGATTGGGTACCAAAGCCGCAGGATCGGCAATTTGCTTAGACTGCTGAATCGCTGAATGGCCGTATCGATTTGCGCAGGATTGACGTTGGAAATCACGACGCAATCTG
>JBBRMF010000275.1:0-6889 GCA_038230975.1 Tepidisphaerales bacterium | reverse complement strand
TGAGCAGGTATTGATAGAGCGACTCTTCACCCTTGATGCGCAGGATGTCGTGAGGAATGATCGGCCCGCGGATGAGCGGGTCGCCGGCCTCGACATAGTCGCCGGCGTGGACCTGGAGCTCCTTGTCCTGCGGGACGTGATGCTCGCGTTCCATGCCGGTGTCGCTGCGGACGATGATGGTCATCTTGCCGCGACGCTTCTCGGCGCGGATTTCCACCACACCGGAGATTTCCGCCAGCACGGCCGGGTCCTTCGGGTTGCGGGCCTCGAAGATTTCCGTGACGCGGGGCAGACCACCGACGATGTCCGTTGTACCGCCGGCCTCACGCGGCTGGCGGGCGATCATCTGCCCGGCCAGCACTTGCTGGCCATCAATCACTTCGATACGAGCCTTGGCAGGCAGGTAATGGAAATCGAGGATCTTGCCGTCATGCCCCACAATGGTGATACGCGGATGGCGCTCGCCTTTGTGCTCAATGACGACCTGCTTGGCTTCACCGCTACCCGTGCCTTTACGTTCGGCTTCGAGGCGGACGGTTTCGCCTTCCTCGATGTCTTCGTACTGAACGCTACCCCCCTTTTCAGCCAGGATTGGCGTGATATGGGCATCCCATACCACGAGCTGTTGGCGCGGCTTGACCTTTTCGCCATCGGCGACCATGACGTTGGCACCGTACGGAACTTTGTACTTCTCAATTTCACGGCCCTTGGCATCAAGGATCGCCACTTCACCGTTTCGCTTCAAGGCAACCAGGTGAGTCGTGCCTTCAGCATCCTTGATCTGAACCGCTGCAATATCGCGATGCTGAACGGTACCACCGGCAACACTCTTGATGTCGTTCTCGATCAATGCACCCGTGGCCACACCACCCGTGTGGAACGTACGCATGGTCAACTGGGTGCCGGGTTCACCGATCGACTGGGCACCGATGATACCCACGGCCAAGCCTTCTTCGACGACCTGGTTGGTACTCATGTCGATGCCATAGCATCGGGCACAAACGCCGCGTGGGCTTTCGCAAGTGAGTGGGCTGCGAACGCGCATCGATTCAAGCTTGAGATCCTTGAGCTTGTCGGCGATCTCGTTGGTGATGATCTGGTTTTCGGCCACGATCGTTTCGTCAGTAATGGGATTGCGGACGGTATCGCGGGCGGTACGGCCGACGATCATGTCCTTCAACTCCACTTCGACGGATTCACCTTTGTAAATCGTCGACTTCGGAATGCCGTGCGTGGAACCGCATTCGATCTGGTTGACGATCACGTTCTGCGCCACATCGGCCAGCTTACGGGTGAGGTAACCGGAATCGGCAGTCTTAAGGGCGGTGTCGGCCAAGCCCTTACGGGCACCGTGCGTGCTGGAGAAGTATTCGAGCACCGAGAGGCCTTCGCGGAAGTTGGCCTTGATCGGGGTTTCGATGATTTCACCGGACGGCTTGGCCATCAGACCACGCATGCCACCGAGCTGTCGCATCTGATCGACCGAGCCTCGGGCTTTGGAGGTGGCCATCATGTCGATGGGGTTGAGATACTTGAGTGCGCCACCGAACTTGGGGGCGACCGGACGACCGTCAGCGTCGCGATAGTCGTTGGACAACGCAGCCATCAGATCGTCAGTGACCTGCTTACGGCAATGGGCCCACAGATCCAGCAACTGGGCGTACCGTTCCTGATCGGTAATGGCACCCATGCGATAGTTCTTTTCGATCTTGTCGGCCTTTTTCTGGCCTTCGTCAAGAATTGTTGCCTTGCTGTCAGGGGTGCGGATGTCAGTGATGCCGAAGCTCAAACCGGCCAGCGTACTGCGCTTGAAGCCGAGTGATTTCATGTCATCGAGAAGCTTGATCGTCGCCGGACGACCGAGGGCGGCGTAGGTGTCGGCGATCACGCGGCTCTGACCGCCGCTGGTGAGAGCATAGTTATAGAACGGCATGCCCTTGGGCAAAATGTCGTTGAAGATGCAGCGGCCAACCGTCGTGAGGATGACCCGGCCGTTGTATTTTGCGGGCTTGGGCTTCATCACGTAGTCAGCATTGCGGACCTTCCGCTGAGCCTCAAGGAACCGCCACGATTCATCGCTGATCGAAACCGCGGCACCCTTGTCACTGGGTACAACCTGCGTGCGATCCGTCAGGCGGACGAAGATTTTCGAGTGCATGGCAATCTTGCCCATGTCCTTGGCAAGGAACGCTTCTTCCGGGCGATTGAAGAGCATGAATTCGCCCTTGTCGCCATCGCGATCGACCGTCGTGTAGTACGTGCCGAGCACGATATCCTGCGACGGTGAAATGATCGGCGTACCGTTGGCGGGCGAGAAGATGTTGTTCGGGGCCAGCATCAGCACGTGCGCTTCGGTTTGCGCTTCAATACTGAGCGGAAGATGGACGGCCATCTGGTCACCGTCAAAGTCGGCGTTAAAGCCTTTGCAGACCAGCGGGTGAATCTTGATGGCGTTACCTTCAACGAGCACCGGTTCAAACGCCTGGATACCCATGCGGTGAAGCGTGGGAGCGCGGTTGAGCATGACCGGGTGCTGATAGATGCACTCTTCGAGAATGTCCCAGACTTCCGGGTCGCGGCGTTCGAGCATCTTCTTGGCGGACTTGATCGTGTCGGCCAGGCCATGATCTTTCAGACGACGGATGATGAACGGCTGATACAGTTCCAGCGCGATTTTCTTCGGCAAACCGCACTGATGCAGCTTGAGTTCCGGGCCAACGACGATGACTGAACGAGCCGAGTAGTCGACGCGCTTGCCGAGCAGATTTTCGCGGAATCGACCCTGCTTGCCCTTGATCATATCGGTCAAAGACTTGAGCGGACGATTGCTCGAACCCAGCACCGGACGTCGGCAACGGCCGTTATCGAACAACGCATCCACAGCCTGCTGCAACATACGCTTTTCGTTGCGGATGATGACTTCCGGCGCGTTCAGATCGACAAGTTTTTTCAGACGATTGTTACGGTTGATGATGCGGCGATACAGATCGTTCAGATCGCTCGTCGCAAAGTTACCGCTCTCCAGCAACACGAGCGGACGCAAATCCGGCGGGATCACCGGGATGACATCCATGACCATCCACTCGGCTTTATTTTCCGAGCCACGGACGGCTTCAACCATCTTGAGGCGCTTGGTGAGATCCTTGATCTTCTGCTTGCTGTTGGTCTTTTCGATATCCGCGCGAATGCGGGTCTGCTCAGCATGGAGATCGATCATGCCCAGAAGCTTCTTGATGGCTTCGGCACCCATCTCGGCCTCGAATTGGTCGCCGTACTTTTCGTACGCGCCGCGGTATTCGTCTTCGGTGAGGATCTGCTTCTTTTTCAACGGCGTCTTGCCCGGGGCGGTGACGACGTAATCCTGGAAGTAGACAATTTTTTCGATGTCGCTGGTCTTCATATCCAGCATCGCACCAAGGCGCGATGGCAGAGCCTTGAAGAACCAGATGTGGACGATCGGGGCGGCCAGATTGATATGGCCCATGCGTTTGCGACGGACGCGGCTGTGCGTCACCTTCACGCCGCAGCGGTCGCAGATGATGCCTTTGTATTTCGTGCCTTTGTACTTGCCGCACGAACATTCCCAATCGCGTTCCGGCCCGAAGATGCGTTCGCAGAACAGGCCGTCTTTTTCAGCCCGATAGGTGCGGTAGTTGATCGTCTCAGGCTTTTTGACTTCGCCGAAAGACCACGAACGAATATCGTTCGGGCTGGCGAGTTGAATTCGGACAGAACCGTAGTCGTTAATACGATCGTAAACGCTTTCAGCCATGATCGTTGTCTTTCCTTAAAGTCACAGGCGGCTTGCCCGTGTTTAGTTTCACTTCAAATCGTCTTACGCCGACTTCCGTTTTCGGGTCGATGCCACTGGCATCGCTTCAATCAGCTTTCGAAGCGCTTTATTGACCGCTTCGTCATCCTTGAACACCTTGCGCAGGTCGGGGTCCAGCCGCACATAACCGCGCTTGACGGCCAGGAACTGCTCCCACTCCTTGCGTCCGCGGGCGATGACGGGCATTCTGGAAACATCGATATCGCCGGCATCGATCGCCATTTCCTCTGGCGTAAACTTCACATAACGAACGCTATGCTTGACTGGCGTAACGTCGCGTCTCTGCTTGATTCGCTCTGCGAGCACTGATGATACGGATCGTTTCATGTCGTTCGGTGAAAATGATCACCAGCAATCTAAACTTCTCTGACAGGCCGAGAATCAATTCCCGATATTCCGTGTCCGTCGAATGAATCAAATCGGGATCCACGATTCGGTTCCTATCATTCCAAGCTGTCATGGCCTCCTCGAACGAAACGCGATGATCGCGGATGTTGGATGCGACCTTCGTTGGATCCCATTCAAATTCAAGCACTCCTTGTCTCCAAAGTTCACTTGAAAGTCGCGCGAAGCAATTGTCTCTCAACCTCTCGCGTGACGCGGCTCGTAAATCAACTCGATCTCGCTTCCCGCCATCTCCGTCACCTTTGGCAGAATCGCATACGCCTTCGATTCCGTGACGGCGATCTTGTCGGGATCAACGATGTCATATCGCTCGCCGTTTCGCATCACTACGCGGATCGGGCGGAACGGCTTTCGATGCAGATGTTGTCGGAGGAGTTCCAACATCTGGTTGAGCTTCGATCCGCGGTGCGGACCCTACCGGGCCAACCTCAAAAGCCGGCTGATCGGCTAATCGCCTGCGCTCCTGCAGTCTCATCAAAAATCCGACTGCCGCTGTGGCCCATCCGAAAATCTTCGCGACAAGGGCCCATCCCACGCTGAGCATAAGCCGCTCGGCGCTCCCCGCACTCAGTCGAGTCGCGAACGCCAAGGCCAGAACCGACAGCGCGACCACGAACAATCCACAGTAAATCACAATGGACGCGGTTCGCACTCAGCCATCCTCCAGCCTCACATCAAATCCCCATCTTCATCCGTCTGTGCCAATCCTTTCTTTTTCTCGAGCTGGATATTCAACCCAAGCCCACGAATTTCATTGCAGAGCACGTCGAACGACACTGGTGTTCCGGCTTCGAGGGTGTTGTTGCCTTTGACCATCGATTCGTAAATCTTGGTACGGCCTTCGACGTCATCCGACTTAACCGTGAGCAATTCCTGAAGAATGTAAGCCGCGCCGTAGGCTTCCAGACCCCAGACTTCCATCTCACCGAACCGCTGACCACCCGTGCGGGCTTTACCGCCAAGGGGTTGCTGCGTGATGAGACTGTAGGGGCCCGTGGCTCGGGCGTGGATCTTGTCGTCGACCAGGTGGTGGAGCTTCATCATATAGATGTAGCCGACCGTCGTCTTCTGCTCGAACGGTTCGCCCGTGCGACCGTCGCAAAGCTGAACCTTGCCGCCGTAACCCATCTCGGCATCGAGTTGGCGCGGGGGAAGAACGACTTTGTTCTTCTCTCGATCCTTACGACGTTCCTTGACGGTTTTGTTGGCTTCTTCGATGGCCTTATGGATCTCGTCTTCCGTGGCACCGTCGAACACCGGGGTGCATGCCTGCTGACCGAGCACCATCATCGCCCAGCCAAGGTGGGTTTCGAGAATCTGACCCACGTTCATACGACTCGGCACGCCCAGCGGATTGAGCAAAATGTCAACCGGCGTACCATCGGCGAGGAACGGCATGTCTTCTTCCGGCACGATGCGGGCGATAACACCCTTGTTACCGTGACGGCCGGCCATCTTGTCACCGACCGACAACTGTCGCTTGGTGGAGATGTAGACCTTGACCATTTCAAGAACACCGGAAGGCAGCTCGTCGCCGCGCTTCATGTGATCCATTTTGCGGTTCTTTTCCTTCGTCACCGCCTGAACGCGAGGCCAGAAGCGAGAGTGCGTGTTTTCGCACTGCTCTTTAACTTCCTTATTGCCCTTGACCCAGTCGACGCTGAAGCCGTCGATCTGTTCGAGGATGACGTCGGGGATTTCGCTCTGAGCGACCTTCTGGCGGGTGCCCGGGTCGACCAGCGGTTGGCCGGAAATATTGTTCATCTCGGCGATCATCTGCTTGAAGATGTCGATCGCGCGGAGATTCATTTCCTTTTCGTAATTATCGATGTCCTTCTTCAACGCCTTCTTCTGATCATCCGTCATGTGCATGCGACGGCTGAAGCGTTGAGCGCCGATGACGACGCCTTCTTCACCGGCCGGCATTTCCAGCGAATCGTTCTTCACGTCTTCACCGGCACGACCGAAGATGGCATGCAGCAGTTTTTCTTCAGGTGTCAATTCGCTCTTGCTCTTCGGAGCGACCTTGCCGACGAGAATATCGCCAGGGCCGACACGGCAACCGACGCGGATGATTCCGTTCTCATCAAGATTGGCCAACGCTCGCTCGCTGACATTGGGGATGTCACGCGTGAACTCTTCGCGGCCAAGCTTCGTCTCGCGGATTTCAACGTCATACTCTTCGATGTGAATCGAAGTGAAGATATCTTCCTTGACGAGGCGCTGATTGATGACGATGGCGTCTTCGAAGTTGTAACCATCGAATGTCATGAAAGCCACGAGCACGTTGCGACCCAGGGCAAGCTCGCCCTGCCATGTCGCGGCACCGTCGGCGATGATCTGATTCTTCTTGACGCGCTGACCCTTCTTGACGATGGGCTTCTGATTGAGGCAGGTGCGCTCGTTCAGACCCACGAACTTACGGAACACGTATTCGTCGGCGTTGTCGATCAGAATGCGCATCGAGTCGACGTAAGTAACGACACCGGCGCGTTCGGCCCGAACCAGCATGCCGCTGTTCTGGGCAACCGGGCGCTCCATGCCGGTGCTGATGACCGGAGGATCCACGCGGAGCAAGGGCACCGCCTGGCGTTGCATGTTTGAACCCATCAATGCGCGGTTCGCATCGTCGTGTTCAAGGAAGGGAATCAG
>JBBRMF010000274.1:0-6897 GCA_038230975.1 Tepidisphaerales bacterium | reverse complement strand
CACGGCGCGCAAGCGAGACCGGCTAAATAACTACTTCACTCGCACCTCGACACTTGCCGCGTGCCCATCCAGATGTTCAGCATTCGCCATCGCGATAATCGCCGGCGCATCCGCGGACAATCCGGCCGGTTCGTAACGGACCACACTACTCCGCTTTAAGAATTCATAGACGCTGATTCCGCTGGAGAATCGGGCGGTTGTGTTCGTCGGCAGGCAATGGCTCGGGCCAGCAACGTAATCGCCGGCAGCGACCGGTGAATGCGGGCCGACGAACACCGCGCCGGCATGTACCAGTTTCGCGAGAATGGTTGCATCATCCCGTGTTTGAAGATTGACGTGCTCGGCGGCAAAGCCATTGGCCAAGGCAATCAGATGGTCCATCGAGGGATCGATGATGATCGCGCTACTGTCATTCAGCGCTTTTACGATGGCATCGGAACGGTCGCGCAGCGCGGTTTGCTTTTGCAATTCTGATGTGACGGCATTCGCGAGCGTTTCGGAAGTCGTCAGCAAAAAGCAACTTCCCGGATCATGTTCCGCCTGCGCGATCATGTCGGCGGCGATGAAATTGGGGCCGCCGCTGTCATCGGCGAGAATCAGGATTTCGCTGGGCCCGAGGTAGCCGTCAATCCCCACACAGCCAGCCAACGCGCGCTTGGCCAATTGAACGTAGGTGTTTCCCGGGCCGACGATTTTATCGACGTGTGGAATGGTGGCCGTTCCGAATGCCATCGCGGCAACCGCCCCCGCGCCGCCCGCGCGGAAGACTTCAGTCAAACCCAGTTCGTAGTACGTCGCCAGCATGAGATCACTGCGCCCATATTTACTGGGCGGCGAGCAGGCCACGATCCGCCTGACACCCGCCACCTGCGCCGGCACGGCAAGCATGATCAGACTCGATGGGTAACTGGCTTTGCCACCCGGCACGAGCAGGCCAACGCTATCCAGCGGTGTGAATCGCAATCCGAGTTCAACACCTGGCCGGCGCAATGCCGGTGGGTCTTTCGGCATGATGTGCGTTTGATATTCACGCACCTGCGCAATGGAACGGCGAATGGCGGCCATCTGATCCGCAGGCACGCGCGATACCGCATCTCGCATTTCTTCCTGCGTCACCCGGATCTGGGCGGCCGTGAATTCAGGATCGTCAAACTTTCGCGATAAATCGACGACAGCCTGGTCGCCATGTTTTGAAACATCCGTCAGAATCTGCTGCACTATCGCGACATGCTTCGCGCGCCCGCCTTCATTCAGCGCCACTTCAACCGGATCAAGGCGCAACGCCGCGAGCATCGACTCAACCCGCGCGCGATCGGATTCATTCTGTAATTGGAGGACGGGGATCATGTCTTTCGATTCCTGACGAACTTGCGAAATAGGTGGCATGGGCGTCTCGCCCGTGCTTTTTTATAAAACCAAAGCACGGGCAAGACGCCCATGCCACTGCTATTCTACTTTTCTCCGCGCACATGTTTATGAAACGCTTCCAGCAGGCGACCGGTGATCGGCCCGGGTTTCCCGCTGCCGATCTGTCGGCCATCGATTTTTGTGACGGCAATTACTTCCGCGCCCGTTCCCGTCAGGAAGCACTCATCGGCGATGTACAGATCGTAGCGCTGGATCGTTTTCTCAACACAGGGGATCTGCAACTTGCCGCAAAGTTGGATGATTGCACCGCGAGTGATGCCTTCGAGGATGCCATCGGTGGTCGTCGGTGTGATGACCAAACCGTCTTTAACCATAAAGATGTTGTCGGCCGTACATTCGGCGACATTCCCATCCGCATTCAACAAGAGCGCCTCGGGCACGCCGGCATCCACCGCTTCAATTTTGGCCAGGATATTGTTCAGGTAGTTCAGGCTCTTGATGCGCGGGCTGAGCGCATTGGGGTGATTGCGAATGACGGAGGCGGTGATGATCGCCATTCCGTTTTGATACGTTTCTTTCGGATACATCTCCATCAGATCAGTGATGATAAACACCGTCGGCTTTGAGCATTTCGCCGGATTCAGGCCAAGGTATCCCACGCCGCGCGTGACAACGGCTCGCACGTAGCAGTCGGTGAAGTGGTTGGCGCGGGCCGTCAATTCGATCGCGGCGATCAGTTCTTCCGACGTCATCGGAATCGTCAGCCGAATCGCTTTCGCGGAATTGTACAGTCGGGCGATGTGGGCCTTGGGTTCAAAAATTTGACCGTTGTAGAGCCGAATGCCTTCGAAGACACCGTCACCGTAGAGCAGACCGTGATCGTAGACGCTGACCTTCGCGTCGGCCTGATTGAGCAATTCCCCATTGATCCAGATTTTGAGTGACGTATTCGACGACATTCGGGATTCCTTCATATCATACAATCACATGGTCACTAAGGTGACCATGCCGCTTATTTACGACGCTTTTTCTGCGGTTTCTTCGGCTTTTTGCAACCGACCTTCTTTTAAGACCAATATGCGGTCCGCGGTTCTTGCCAGGGCGCGATCGTGGGTAACCATGACGATGGTTTGTCCTTCATCGCGATGCAACTTTTCCAAAACGCCCATGATCTGAACGCCGGTTTCGGCATCGAGGTTCCCGGTCGGTTCATCGGCGAACAGCACTTTGGGCGAGTTCATCAGGGCGCGGGCGATGGCCACCCGCTGTCGCTCGCCGCCGCTCAATTGCGATGGCTTGTGCTTCAAGCGATGCGACATTCCGAGCGATTCCAAAACCGCGACGGCACGGCCGGTCAACTCCTTCTTCTGCGAACGAAACGTCAACCAAGATCTGGCGATCATCGGGGCCAGCAGCGTATTTTCAAGGACGTTCAATTCCGGTAGCAAATGATAGAACTGAAACACGAACCCAAACTGCGCGTTTCGCAAATTGCTTCGACCGAGGACGTCGAATTTCCTGCCTTCAAATTCAACCTCGCCCGCATCCGGCGCATCGAGCGCGCCCAGTATATGCAGCAACGTGCTTTTACCCGAACCGGAACGTCCTTCAATGGCGATAAATTCTCCACGGCGGATCGCCATGTCGACGCCTTTCAGCACTTCGACGGAGCTATCCCCCATACGGAATAATCGCCGCAGACCTTGAGCGCGCAGAATAATTTCCGAAGAAATCGGCTTTCGCACGGGGGTTTCGCGATGGGTCAATGTGTCTTGCATGTTTGAATTGCTCATTCCCATCGCAGGGCTTCCACCGGGTGCAACCGCGCCGCCCGGATGGCCGGCAATAATGCGCCGAGCACTGCGGACAAAATCGCGACGATGACGATCACGGTCACCTCTTTGGCATCCATCGTATTGGGGATCGTGTCGAACGCGTAGACCTGTGGATCCCAGATCACCACTTTGAAAGCCCGACCGAGCCACGAGTGCAACTCGTTGATGTGATGGACAATCAGGTAAGCCAACAGCAATCCCGCCCCGGCACCGACGATGCCAATCGCCAAGCCGTAACCCAGGAAGATTCCCGCCACGCCGCTACTGGTTGCGCCAACACTTTTGATGATGCCGATGTCACGCGTTTTTTCCACGACGATCATGTAGAAAATGCAGAAGATCAAAAACACCGCTACGATGCTGATGAGGCCAAAGAGAAACATCACCAGCACTTTTTCGTTTTCAATCGCGTGCAGCCAGACTCGGTTGCTTTCCTCCCAGGTTTGCACGGCGTATCCACCAAACGAACCGAGTGTGCCACTTCGGAATTTTGTTTGAACGACCGCATCGCAGGCTTTTTCGATTTCGTCGCGGGTTTTGTTCAGATCAAAACCGGGCTTGATGCGGATATCAATTTCGCTGGCGCGCGGGCCGTAAAGTACGGTTCCATCTTCCGCCTTCTGTGCGGTCATCCCCAAATCTTCCTGCAGCTTATCGAACGGCACATAGACCGTCTGTGAATCATACTGATACACCTTCGTGCGGCTGTCATCGACGACCCAATAAGGTCGCGCCGGAGGTGGCGCGGTCATGTCTGCCCGGCCGTCTGGCGGGATGCCCAGCACGGTTAAGGTCACGGGTACGCGCGTCAATTCCGGGATGCGCCCGGATAGCTTGCCCTCCTTATTCTTATGGATAAGCGCAACGCCTTCTCCGAGAATAATCCCCGGCCAGGTTCCGGGATCGCGTCCGCGCACATTGGGCACCACTCGCCGAAAATCGCTGGCCTTAAACAGCGCGAAAATGTCTGCGTGATATCCTGGATCATTGGATAAAACCAAAAGCTGATTCCGCTCGTCCTCGCTCATTTCTCCATGCCACATGAGAAGATTCTCATTTGGAAGGTAAGTGATCTTCGCCTTTAGAAGCTCCGGAAAAACGACACCGTCCGGGAGTTTATCGACCCTCCGGCTTGCATCCGGCACGAGATCAAATGACGGCGGTGCTTTGTTTGACGAAAGCTTCTGGTAGTAAGCTTTTTCTTCCGCCGTCAACTTGAGCTTCGTATCCGCCAGTTTTTCCACCGCCTCCTCGCGCGCCACATGCTGGCGATAGAGTGACTGCGGCCATTCATTTACATTCCCGATTTTCTCCACCGGATAGCCGAGTACCTGCACGCCTTCGGTGATGCTGTTGTTCAAATTGATCAATCCAAATGTCTTGATCACCGGCACCGCATTCCCTACCCCCACCGCCGGCAACGCCTCGATCGCCTGAACCATCTCATCGTAATTTGGGAATCCACTCATCGAAGTCGACTGGACCAATACATCACCGCTTAAGCCGTGGAACGATAGGCGGAACATGCGCAACCATCCGCCCATGACGCTGATGACGACGAGCATCAGCGCCGTGCAGAGCGTGACGGCAATGAGCGAAACCCAGGCGATACGGCGTTTGCGGAGGTAGCGAAGGATGAGGAGAGTTTTATACATGCGTACTTTTGTGTCTCTTCGTAGGGTCCGCTTTGGCGGACGGAATCTTTTACATCCGCTTGCATTACATCAGCCAACACGATGTACCGCAAACGCGCGATGCGCTGCAGGATACCAGTGTAGCGTAAGAGATTGATGCGGGCCTTTCGTTGGCGAACCGTCTGTGAACCAGTCATAAGCCTCGCACGGCCCGTTCGGTCGATTTGTAAACACGCGATCAACGGACCGTTGCCATTGCTGCTCAGAGGATCAGGGTAATCAGCTCTGATAGGGTAAAGTTGTGCGCTGCGGCGAACGCTTCGGTCTGAGCGATTAATTTCGGATCCAAATGCAAAGTAACCGCAATCGTTTTGCCTGGTTTTGCAGCAGGCATGCTGGAAGAGACCTTCGCCTTTTTGGTTGTGTTTTTCATTTTAATCCTCTCTTTCGTGCTTCACCCCTGCGGTTTCATCAGCGGAAACAAGATCACATCGCGAATGCTTTCGGCGCCGGTTAGCATCATGACCAACCGATCGATCCCCAACCCCAAGCCTCCGGCTGGAGGCATGCCGTATTGGAGGGCCGTGAGGAAATCCTCGTCGACCTTCTGCTGTTCTTCCTTGTCACCAACCTGATGGGCGAAGTTGGCGGCTTGAACGTCCGGGTCGTTTAGTTCAGTGTAGCCGGGGGAAATTTCCTGGCCGTTGATGGCCAGTTCGTACACGTCGGCGAAGTAGGGGTCATCTTTGTTTTTCTTCGCCAGGGGGATGATGACGGAGGGAATATGGGTGACGAAGGTGGGGTTGTCCAGCAACGGCTCGACAAGCTTTTCGTAAACCACTTGCAATTGCTCTGGCGGCGTAAGGCTTATCAATCGACTGAACTCGTTTTCGCCCATTAGAGTTGCATATTCGCGTCTATCAGGAGCAGCTTGCGAGAGGAGCGCGCTAGCCGTTTCAGTTTCAAGATGCCGCAAAGTTCCAATCGCTCGCCATCCGAATTGTGCTTTAATTTCAGCGACAATAGATTCGCTGTGGTCGGCGAGCGACCGCTTATCGAATTTCCAAGATGTCTTCTCTTCAACAATGTTCACTATCCGAACTCTCCGCCAGCGCTGTCCCAAAGGCTTGGACACATCTCCCTCCAAGTTAATCGTTTTCGTGTCCTTCGTGCCTTTGTGGTGAACAATCTTCAACGTCCCGAACAACTTCATCGCCACCGTACAGATCATGCTCTCGACAAGCTCCGCCATCGTCTCCCACGAGCCGAATGCCTCATACGCCTCAAGCATCGTGAACTCAGGATTATGCCGCGGGCTAATCCCCTCATTGCGGAAGTTGCGATTGAGTTCAAAGACCTTATTGAACCCGCCGACGAGCAATCGCTTGAGATAAAGTTCCGGGGCGATGCGGAGGAAGAGCGGGATATCGAGCGCGTTGTGGTGGGTCTTGAATGGTTTGGCGGCTGCCCCGCCGGCCAGGGGTTGCATCATGGGTGTTTCGACTTCCAGAAACCCGCGATCGGCCATGAACTGGCGGATTTCCTGGACGATCTGCATGCGCAACTTCAGCACGCGCATGACATCCGGGTTGGCCCACAGATCGACGTACCGCTGGCGATAGCGCAGTTCGACATCGCTCAAACCTTCCCATTTGGCGGGCGGTGGAAGCAGTGCTTTGGACGCGACCGACACGCTGGTGGCCCAGATCGTGACTTCGCCTTTTTTCGTCACGCCAAGCGGGCCTTCAACGAGCAGAAGATCGCCGAGGTCGACGAGCCCTTCAACCGCCCAGCTTGTTTCGCTGAGGCGCTTTTTGTCGAGTGCGATCTGCAAATCGCCGCTTTCATCGCGCAAGGTGATGAAAGTGAGCTTACCGAAGGGCCGCCGCAGCATGACGCGGCCAGCACCCTTAACCACCGGGCCGGCATCGTGGCCCATTTCAGCGGTGTAGAGTTCCTTGATCTGTTTCAATGGCTGCACGCCTTCGGTGCGCTGGCCGTAGGGATCAAGGCCCAGTTCGCGAATTTTCTCGCGCTTTTCGCGGCGTTCTCGTTCGTAT
>JBBRMF010000273.1:0-6941 GCA_038230975.1 Tepidisphaerales bacterium | reverse complement strand
GACCTGTGGCACCCGATTCGACATTACCCTAAGTTGAAGTGTGATAATGTACTAGTCGCGCAAGCCAAATTCATTCAGCTTGCGATGAAGTGTGCGGCGGCTGATTCCCAGTTGCTTCGCGGCCTCGGTGCGGTTCCCACGACAGTTTTCAAGTGCTTTGAGAACGGTGTGCCGTGAGAGCTTCATCAGGTTCAATTCGTTTTCTTCGGGCTCGATCAAAGAATCTACCGGAATGGGTGCTGTCGCGAAGAATTTCGCCGGGAGATCCTCGGCGGCCAGTGTTCGCTTGCCGGTCAGAATCACCAGGCTTTCCAGGGTGTTCTTCAGTTCTCGAATATTGCCCGGCCACGCATATTTCTCGAATGCGGCGAGCAGAGTTGGATCAATCTCGCGGGGTTCAAATCCATTGGTGCGGCAAATCTCATCGAGTAAATGGCGGGTGAGAAGCGGTAGATCCTCTGGACGTTCTCGCAGCGCAGGCAGGTCGATGCGGACGATGTTTAACCGAAAGAACAGGTCTTGACGAAATGCGCCCGCCTTCACGTCCACTTCCAAATCACGATTGGTGGCCGCGATGATGCGAACATCTACCTTGGTTGGCGCTGTCGTTCCGACCGGCGTTACGGCACCATCTTCCAAAACGCGGAGCAACTTCGATTGAAGTCCCATCGGAAGCTCACCAATTTCGTCGAGCAGCAGAGTGCCTGTGTCGGCATCGCGAAAATAACCCCTGGCGGCTCGGTCGGCCCCGGTAAAGGCACCGCGCTCGTGGCCGAACAGAGTTGATTCAATCAGATTCTCGGGAATCGCGCCGCAATTCAGGGCAAGAAATGGCGATGATTTTCGCGGACTGGCTTCATGCAGCGCGCGGGCGACCATTTCCTTGCCGGTTCCTGAGTCGCCGGTGATGAGTACGGTGGTCTTCACCGCCGCAGCTCGTTCGATCATCGAGAACACTTTCTGAATCGCAGCACTGCGGCCGATGATGTGCCGGAAATGCCAGCCGTCTCGCAGTTGTCCGCGAAGGCGAGAAACCTCCTGCCGAAGCCGTTTGTCCTCGAGCGTCTTGCGGACGTGGTGAAGCAACTCTTCGGGATCCAAAGGTTTGGTGAGATACGCCGTCGCACCGGCTTTGATTGCATCGACCGCCTGCGGGATGGTTCCGAAGCCGGTCATCAAAATCACTTTCGTCGTGGGATGGTTCTGCGTCAGCCAGCGGAGCAGTGATCGCCCGTCGACGCGCGGCATGACCAGATCTGCGATGACCAGATCCGTCACCGGCGGAAACACGTCCATGGCCTCCTGCCCATCAATCGCGGTGTGTACCGTGTAACCGTCATCCCGAAGCGCACCCGCGACGGCTTCGCGCACGGAGGCATCATCTTCTACAAGCAAAATGTGGAACGAAGAATCGGTCATGGGTTGGGGTATTCTATCTTCGAGATTGAGAATGCAATTGCCAGGATTCCAGGATATGAAACTCTAGTCATAAAGTGTAAAGGTTGCCACCCTCATTTTCCGAGTGTGTGACAGTTCCGGCGTACCGGTTTTCTCCCTCTCCTGGTACTCCGGGGGAGGGTTGGGGTGGGGGAAATTTTCCAGCCATCTTAATTTCACGAATTGAAAACGGCCCCCACCCTATCCCTCCCCCGGAGTACCAGGAGAGGGGACAATACCGGCCGATCTCGTCCCGCACCCTCATTTTCCCTCCGAAACGCGCGGCGTGAGCAGGTTTGGTTCTGCGACGGAAATATCTGAATTCAATTGCAACGGGACGGGAGTTTCGGCCCCATTCGCCAAAGGCAGACGCAGATGGAAGGTGGTTCCCTTTCCTGGTTCGCTTTCGACGCGAATGTTGCCCGCGAAGTTATCGACGAATCGCTTGACCAGCGCCAGGCCGATTCCATTTCCGTCGCTTTTGCTGGTCGCGAATGGCTTGAAAAGTACATCGCGAATTTCGGGTGGAATGCCCGGGCCGGTGTCGGTGACATCGATCGTGCCGAATGACTCGTCGCGGCCGATGCGCAGGATCACCTTGCCATTCTCCCCCATGGCTTGTTGGGCATTGAGCACCAGATTCATCAGCACCTGCCGTAATGCGTGTGGGTCGCACATCGTTTCAACAGCCGTGGGGGCCGGAATGATGGTGAGTTCCGTGCGAGATTGCTTGAAAAGCTCGGCCATGAGCGTTTGAAGGCTTCGCGCGGATTCTTCCAGATTGACCCGCTGTACGCGCATGCTTCGGGCTTTTTCGTGTTCCAGATAATCCGTCACGAGTTGCTGAATGCGAGAGAGTTCACTGTCGATGGTGTCGGCCGTTTCGGAAACGCGCACGAAGTCGCTGGAGTTTTTTCGAAGGGAATACAATTGAAATCGAAGGGCGGCCAGCGGATTTCGAATCTCATGCGCCAACACGGCGGCCGTCAATCCGCGCTCGGCGACAAGCCCTTGGCGCGCGAGTTCCGCGCGCTCACGGACATGGCCGACTTTAAGCCGATTTCCGTAGGCGTAGATCGCGATGACACTGAGCAGGAATATCGCCGCCGCGCTGACACCGATGACGCGCGAGACAAGTTCACCTTCTTTAATCCAGAATTGGTCCGCGAGCGCGGCGCGTGAGAATTCAAGGTAAGTAAACCCCAGAGCGCGATCGCCGGACACCCAGGGAAGGGTAATGCTGTAGTGGTCGGCACTTTGCTCGATGAGAACCCCGGAAGTCACACGGCGACGGATTTCTTTGGTATCGAAACTGGGTTCGCGCGTTCCGGGCAGGCGGGTCCAGCCGATCGGCCGCGCGGGATTGCGCAGATCGAAAAATGCGGCGGTCTGGACGGTTTGGTCAACCGCCAGTTCCGTAGCCAGTACGTCAGACGCTTGCTGTGGCCCGTTGGATGAAGCCGCCGCAAGCAGCATGCGGAGTTCGACACGGCGGGCGAGGGCACTGGCGTTGTCCACCACGTCGCGGTCGAAAGCCGCCTTGATGACCCAATAGCTCCACGGCACGGTCAGCAGGATGGCCGTAGCAACAAGAACTGCGGGGATCATCCACCCGCGAAAGGTGTCGTTCGGGAATTTCACTTCGTTAGTGTATCCTCGGCCTTGCTGATCGCCTCAAGTAACGCAGCAGGCGAAACCGGTTTCGTAAGCCATGCGACAAGCGTTCCCGGTGGATATTGCAGCTGCAGGTGCTGCAACGGAAACGCCGTCATCACGATGACTCGAACCGGCAACTGTTCACGCACGAGATATCGAAGCAGATCCAACCCGCTGCCGTCCGGCAGATTCAGATCCAAAAGGCAAATCTCCGGGCGAACCGCCAGAATCGTCTCGCAAGCCTCGTGCATCGTGCCGGAGGTGTAAAGCGCATACCCATTGTCTTTCAAAAACTCGCCGACACTCCGACGGAGTGATACATCGTCTTCCACAAGGAGGATTGATTTAAGCTTTAAAGGCATGTCGATCAACTCGCTTATTATACCCTCTTGCAAGCAAGCCGAATACCGCATCGAGCTTTATTCCCGGTCTCACTCTATTTTGTGGTGTCCGGGATTTGGGTGCCATGGCGACGCCGGACGGCCCGGCAAAAAGTCCCGCAGGATTTTGTATTGTAATCCGGCTTTGGCCCCCGATTCAATTCCCGTTTCCCGGCGCAGCCGCCTCAGGGAACCGTTCAGAAAGACCTATCGGAAACGCGCCGGCATCGAAGGAACCCTGTCGCGGCTCAAATACGTGTTGGGCATGATCCGCCTGCTTACTCCGCGGCTACGCGACGATGAAATACGAGTCGTTCATGGGCGCGTTGGGCCTGAACATTCTCTGCTGCGCGGCGGCATGACCGCCCGCGCGGCAAATCGGTGTGTTTCGAGGCGAATGGCGCTTCAAACCGACCCAACCAGCGAAGTTGAGAGTCTGGTGGCGGTGTCCACCGCGTTTTTAAAACCCGGTTTCGACCGCCTGAGGAATCTCGTGTGATGTGGGTCGCGGACTTCTTTTCGGGCCGTCGAGCCTGGCCATGGCACCCGAAAACCTTACGCACCACAAAGATCGGCGGCCGTGACTTTTTCCTATTGCGATTCGCGCGAGCGTCGATAGTCTGGCCGGTATGAAACCAATCCACTTTTTAAGTGCGCTCATAGTGCTGGCGGGATTCGCTCAAATTACTCTGGCAGGTGATGAATGGCATATGGCGGACGGCCCGCTAAAGACGCGCTGGGCCAAGGATGTCACGCCGGCAAATGCGCTGCCCGAATACCCGCGTCCGCAGTTGGTGCGGAAGGAATGGATGAATCTGAACGGGCTGTGGGAATATGCGATCGTGGGGAAAGAAACAGCCGCGCCTAAAGAGTTCGACGGGAAAATCCTTGTGCCTTTCCCCGTGGAATCGGCTCTTTCAGGTGTCATGAAGCAAGTGGGTGATGATCAAAAACTCTGGTATCGCCGAACGTTTCAACTGTCTCCGGCGTTTGAAGGGAAGCGCACGCTGCTTCATTTCGGGGCTGTCGACTGGCAAACCACTGTCACGGTCAACGGCAAGCACGTCGGGGCGCATCGCGGTGGTTATGATCCATTCACCTTCGACATCACCGATGCCCTCAAGCCCAATGACGAACAGCAGATCGTCGTCGAAGTGTGGGATCCGACGGACAAAGGCCCGCAGCCGCGCGGCAAGCAGGTCAATAAACCGGGTGGGATTTTTTACACGCCTGTGACGGGGATTTGGCAGACGGTGTGGGTGGAGCCAGTTGATAAGATTTCATTGGAAGACCTGAAGATAGTCCCCGATTTGGATAACAACCGGGTGGCGGTGACGGTGAATATCGCTGGGGCTGGAAAAGATGTTGCGCTCATCGTCGATGTCATCGACGGCGACAAAACTATTGGAACAGCAAAGTTGAACATTGAGCAACCACCCGGCAATGCGGTTCGTTCAAGCGTCGTGCTGGGCATTCCGAAACCGAAATCGTGGACTCCAGAAACGCCTTTCCTCTACGGACTGAGAATTTCTGTGCTTCGAGATGGGAAACAGCTTGATTTTGTCGAGAGCTATTTCGCCATGCGGAAAATATCGCTGGGGAAAGACGATCAGGGGATTACCCGACTGATGTTGAACAACAAACCGGTATTTCAAATGGGTCCGCTGGATCAAGGCTTCTGGCCGGATGGCATCTACACCGCGCCGACGGATGACGCTCTTAAATATGACATCGAAGTGACGAAGAAGCTCGGTTTCAACATGACCCGCAAGCATGTGAAAGTTGAGCCAGATCGCTGGTATTACTGGTGCGATAAACTGGGTCTGCTGGTCTGGCAAGATATGCCGGCGGGTGACAAGGGAGTCAGTCCAGGCAACGGGGAAATTCAAAAAGATCCGGCGGCTGCGAAGGAATTTGAAAGTGAGCTGCGGGCGATGATTGATGCCCTGCGCAATCATCCGTGCATCGTGCAGTGGGTGGTCTTCAACGAAGGTTGGGGTCAGTACGACACCATTCGCCTTACGGATTGGGTGAAGCAATATGATCCCACGCGGTTGGTCGATTGTGCGAGCGGGTGGAACGATATCCCATCCGGAGATGTACATGACATGCACAAATACCCGGCGCCCGGCATGTTTCCTGTTGAGGAAAAACGAGCGAGCGTGCTTGGTGAATACGGTGGGCTGGGCCTTCCGATCGAAGGGCATATGTGGGAAAAGAAGACCTGGGGCTACAAGGTCATGTCTACTCCCGATCAACTGACGAAAAGATATGTGAGCTTCGCGCGTATGTTGGCGGATCTTGAAAAGAAGGGCCTTTGTGCGGCGGTCTATACGCAAATCACCGATGTCGAGACCGAGGCCAATGGCTTGCTGACCTACGACCGCGCCGTGATTAAACCCGATGCGGAGAAAATCGCCGCGGCGAATCGGTTTAACTTCGGGCCGTTGGTTGAGGAATCCGAAGTCGAGATCGTTCCGACCGCGCGGACTGCGCCCCAACTGTGGCGTTACACGCTCGATAAACCTTCGGAAAATTGGTTTGGATCCGATTTCGACGCTTCCGGATGGAAAGAAGGCAAGAGCGGTTTTGGCAGCGAAGGTACTCCAGGTTCGATCATCGGAACCGTCTGGAAAAGCAACGATATCTGGTTACGCCGCGAGGTGACGATTGATAAACCTTTGAAGTCGCCTCAATTGGTGGTGCATCATGACGACGACGCCGAGGTTTACATCAATGGTACGCTTGTGGCAAAGTTACCCAGTTATGTTGGAGATTATGAAAACCTCGACCTGAATCCTGAAGCGTTGAAAGCATTGAAGCAGGGGAAGAATATGATCGCAGTGCATTGCCATCAAAAATCGGGCGGGCAATTTATCGACGTGGGGATTGTCGACGTGAAATGAGAAAAATTGGAGTCGGAATAACAAACTTTAGAATCGACCGGTATAGCACTTACGAAAGGAATCATTTCATGCTTCAAAAGTTTCTAGCGATTGTGCTACTGACCTCTATCTGTGTGACGGTTCGCGCAGCAGATGATTATAAGCTGGGTCCCGATTCAGCACGGCACGAAGGGGTGCCGCAGGGGAAGGTGGAAAAGTTCGTTTGGACAAGCGAGATTTTCAAAGGCACGGAGCGAGACTGCTGGGTCTATATTCCAAAACAGTACGATGGTAGCCATTCGGCGGCATTGATGGTGTTCCAGGACGGTTACGGCTACATGTCGGAAAAAGGCCCATGGCGCGTTCCGATCGTCTGCGACAATCTGATCCATAAAAACCAGATGCCCGTGACGATTTGCATCTTTATTAATCCCGGCAACGATCCGATTAAAAATCCTCCGGAAAATCCAAATGAGCCCAAGCCGGAATTGAAACTCGGGGAGCAACCGAAAAAACATCCGGGCCCCACGAATCGAAGTTTTGAGTATGACTCGTTAAGCGATACTTACGCCAGGTTTCTACT
>JBBRMF010000272.1:0-6958 GCA_038230975.1 Tepidisphaerales bacterium | reverse complement strand
ATGGGGGGAGGGGACTGAATGAAATAGGATCATGCCGGAAACTTTTCTGATTCTCCTTGCCGGTGGAATTATGCTCGCCGCCGTGATCTCCGATCCACGGCAGGTTACGTTGCTCTGGTTGAGACTCTGCGGAATTATCGCACTTTCGTTGGCAGGGTTGTCGTTTTTCTTCGTTTGCCGCCGCGACGATAGCCAAACGAAATGGCAAATGGCGATGTACGCGCTGACTTTCGCGGGCATCCTGGGACAGTTGGGATTCGTGCAAGTGGCCAAGCGAGATATTCAGCGGGCTTTCGCGCTCGTTGCGTTTATCACGGCGGTCGCGGGTGGGTTTCTCATTCTCCCGCGCTATTCATGGAGGCCTGATCTTCTGGTCAACGCGTCCACGGCCGTCGCGCTCGCCGGCATTGCCGCCATGACTGGATTGGTACTCATGGACATGCTTCTGGGTCATGCCTATCTCACCGCAAGTAAGATGACCATGAAACCGTTTGCGCGGTTGAATATGTCCGTGGCAATCGTCGCTTTCCTGCGATTGATGACATCAACCGTCGGCATCTATTTTCTGAACTCGCTGCACCCGGTTCGCATGTTGTGGGGCGTTCATGGACTGCTCATGCTCACGCGATGGCTCGTAGGATTGGCGGTGCCGTTTGTATTTTTATATATGGCACATGATTGCATAAAACGCCGCGCAACGCAGTCGGCTACGGGGATACTTTATGTCTGTGGCGTGCTTATTTTTATTGGGGAGATGATCGCGTTGCCATTGGTGCGGGATACGGGGTTGCCGTTTTGAAAAGTGAAGAGAAGACCCCTCACCCTAACCCTCCCCCCATGAGTACATGGGGGGAGGGGATCGGAAAAATGTCGGATTCTTTGAAACAACCTCTTGAGACTTGTCCGAAATGCGGGTGCGCGGATTTGTTCATCCGTAAGGATTTTCCGCAAAAGCTGGGATTGTTGATCGTCGTATCGGCGGCGATTGCGTTTTTCATATTGGCCGCCAACATACATCGATTTTACATCGGAGCGTGGGTGCTTGTGGCGGCGGCGATTCTGGATGCGTTGCTCTATCTTTTCGTGCCTAAGATTACGACATGTTACCGATGCCGCGCGGATTTTCGGGACGTTCCGATCAATTCCAGGCATGAGGGATTCGAATTGTCCGTCGGTGAAAAATATCGCGGCCCGGCAGATTGAGTCATCGCAATCCGCATCTGCCCGTACCCGATGTTGCACTGACCTGTTAGTCTGAACCACATGCCCGAGATTGATCCCAACCGCCTGCTTCTCATCATCACCGGTGTGCAACTGAAAGCCGAGTTAGGGGACCGTCCGCTTGCGTATCGAATTGAGTCGGAGATTCGTCGCCACCTTGATGTACTGCTTGAAAAGCCTGCCAAGGGTGAGCTGCCTTTGCTCGTGCCGATTGTGTTGAGTGATGTGTACTACCTGAATAACGAGGAGTTGCAGAGCCGCCCGTTTATCGCCATCGGTGGACCGGGCATGAACCTGGTCTCGGCCAATCTAGTGGAAGAACTGCCGACCGCCGTCGCGATTGAAAATGTGCTGGTGGTGCAGATGGATTTGGATCTAAAAGATCTGCGTTGCTCGGTCTGGGGAATGGATCATTTGTCGACGGTTCGCGCGGTGGAAACGTTCATCGTCAAAGGATATCTCGAATCGTTCGTGAAAGGCGTGGTCAATCAACAGCGGGCGGCCGCTTCCGATGAATAGGTGATGAGACTGGTCATCGGCCGATGAATTCGACACCCACGACGCGACCATCATCAAACCGCACGGCCACTGCGGTCTGCCGTCGGGTATCAAAGGGGTAGTACCAGGTATTCGCAACCCAATATGTGGGTGAAACCGGCTGCACGTTCGTTACACCCGCCGCCGGAGGTGGCCCGAGCAGGCGGGCAACGTCTTTTTTAGTATGCCCGACAATCTTCCGACGCAATCGGCTCGCATTGGCAATGACTATTTTTTTTCGCCTGGCAGGCACGAGCAACGCGACAATTTCTCTCACCAACCCGGCCGAATAAGCCATCGCACCGATCCATAGACGGAGGGGGTTGGGTTGCATTGGGACAGATCTCCAATTCAATCGTTCACTACCGTCAATACGACCGAACGGCCTGAACGTTCCCTTTGTTTTCACCTGCCAGCACAAATCGATGGCCGAAATGCCGGTAGTATTCCATGAACTGAACACCAGCTCGGTTCTGCAACTCCAAAACTTCCTGCCGATTGAAGGATTGGCCGACACTCACGCGGGCATCGTGCCGTACCATCGCATTTGAACCGCAGGTGAAGAGTGAAGCCCATGCGTACGCGCGCCGATTTCGAATCAGATCGGCAATGATGATTCCTCGGCTGGCCAATCGATTCATCGTTTCGATCACACGTACGACCGAGTCGTCATCCAGATGATGCAGAAACATGGACGTCATCGCGTAATCGAAGCTGCCGGATTCGAAAGGTAAATCGAACACGTCCGCCTGAATGATGTTCAGCCGAGGATCGCGCGGACCGACGGCGGCGGTTTGCGCGGTAACCGCGTGCCGATCGACGCCGACGATGTGAATGTCCAAACCCCGTCGGTCGGCCCAGCGCAAGATGGCACGCGGCACATCGGCCGATCCGGTCGCCAGGTCGATCAAGCGGATTCTGCTTCCCTTGGGCCAGTTGCGGCTGAATCGTTCCAAATGCTGCAAGGTCGCCCGCGTGTAACCGAGCAATGTGTTGATGCGTCGAATAAATCGAAGTGACTTTTGGAGAAGCCGGGGGTCGACGGAATCTTCATCCATCCATTCCGGCTTACGCTGGCGTGTCGAAAGATCGGGGAAGAACAAGGGTTTTCCTAAGTTCGGAGGTTCCGCTGCGCGGAACCTCATTTGATGGCTAGCGATTCTTGTTTCGCACGGAGCTTGGGAAGAAATGGTGGCATGGGCGTCTCGCCGGTGCTTTCTTCGGAAGAAAACGCGGGCGAGACGCCCACGCCACCTAAGAATTCACGAGATCACAGGGGAACCGATACCCATCGCGCACGGTTATTTAGAACTGCTGGGCCTGATCCGGCGGAACAACGACCTTCTCAAGCAGAATGTAGTTGTGTCCCTTATATTCTGTCACGGCCCCGGTGATTCGGAATCGCAAATCACGACTGGCCCCGCTCACCGCACTTTCCATCGCGGCCAAGTTAAGATTGGGCAGAATGATCAACGGCGGGTCCTGCATCGCTTTTCCATCGGCTTCCAAAGCGAATTGAAACTGCCCATCGGCTGTTTTGGTGAGTCGCCCGGTGCGGTCCACAATATAGCTTCCTTCGCGCAATAATTTTGCGGGCGGGGCATTCGGGGCAACGGCCTTGCCAGTGCCTGTGTCCGTCTTGGAAGTATCGGGCAGCGGTTGAAGCACCCGGCCTGTGTTCGTCGGCGGTTTTAGCATCGAATTCAGCAACTGATCCGCAGAGGGCGCATCCGTTGTTGGTTTGGGTGTTTTGGTCGACGGCTCGGTCACCGGTTTCGTGGTTTGGGCGGATGCGATCGATCCAATCGACAGAATGACGATGAAGGCAAGTAATCTCATGGGTGCTCCTGTGCGGTTCAGGATAGGCAGTCTGGCTAAAATGAAAAGCCCACGGAGCAGGCTCCGTGGGTGGGAATTTCATTCGCGTCGAATTCAATCGGCTTCGTCAGAAACGGCTCATGGATGAGCCATCGCCACGGAGCGATCGCTCTTCTTCACTGGCTTTTCCAGCCACTTTCTCGGGACGATCAAGATGGTGCCCTTCGGCGTAACCGGTCCCATATTCGTTCCAAAAGGCTTGACGACTTTAATGTCATAGACGGGTTGCGCATGGGCAGGGATAGTCCACGAGCCGTCTTCGGTCGCGACGGCGGCATTCAGCAATTCTTTCTTGCGGAAGTAACGCGGGACGTTTTGATTGGCTTCGTTGCGGGCGTCGTTGACGGTCAAGCTGCTGTAGCCGCTGTACGTACCCTCGGCTACTTCATAAGCGTGAAAAGAATCAGAATAGACATGACACTGATCCGTCACATGTCGACTTCGGACAACCGACGAGTATTCCCGCGAGCGAATCAGGGTCTTCGCATCATCGATCACGCGCGGATCATGACCCCCATAATAAAATGTCCCGCTTCCCGATCCAAACTGATATTGCACCGGCTCATAAAAGACCTGTGCAGAAGCGGAAACGGTACAAACGGCACAGACGACCCACATCATCGCGGCGAGCGAACGATTCATGGTAAATCTCCAACAAATGGCGGCCTATGACCTTGCGCGAACGACATGGATACAACCACATGCACCCCGCGCAAGCGCTTAGAAGGCCACCTTATTCCGGTGACGACTCTACCACGTCCGATATTGGTGGAGCTATGGAAAACTGGCGATTTTTGCCGCGAAATCGATGGGATTCAGTCCGGTTATTCGGAATTGTTTGCGTGGATGGCCTGCGCCGCTGATTAACTCCACCTGCGAGGGTTTGATTCCGAAAAAATCGGCCAGAACTTGCGCCACCGCCTGATTGGCTTTTCCCTTTTCCGGAGGCGCGGAAACTTGAACTTTGATCGCATCCCCATATTTGGCCACGACCCGGTCACGCGAGGAACCGGGAACCACTTTGACAAAGAGGATATTCATGGCCTCTACATCTCGCGATTGTATTTTGGACCGATGGCCCACTGCAGTTTTTCCGCCAGCACGTGCCATTCTTTGGTGTCCGGATTATCAACGATCAGTGCATCAAATGGGTTTCGGCGAACGATGATTCTTTCACCGCCGTGTAAGGGTGTGCTCGATTGACCATCGCAAATTAAGGTCGTACCCGCGTTGACTCGCTTGGCGACGACCATCACCGTGCTGGTCATCGCCAACACAACCGGTCGGAATGAAAGGCTATGCGGGCAGATCGGTGTGACGCACATCGCATCGACATTCGGGCTGATAATCGGCCCACCGGCAGACACGTTGTAAGCCGTCGAACCACTTGCCGTGGCGACGATCACGCCATCACCGTTGTATCGGATACTGGTTTCGCTATCTGCACTCAGTTCCAGCTCGATCATTCGAAACGGCATACCGGCAGTGATGACGGCATCGTTTAGCGCCGTTGCGGTAAAACGCCGGGCTTTGGCCACTTCATCCGGATCATTGAAACGGCATTGCGATCCCTCCGGCAACACAGAGGCTTCGAGCATCGATCGACGGCTGATCGTCAAACCGCTTTGAAGCATCTGCTCAAACCGAGGTTTGAATTGTTCCGGTGTAAAATCCGCGAGAAATCCAAGCCGCCCGTAGTTAATGCCCATGACCGGAATCTGCCGACCCGCCAACTTGCGCGCAACGGCCAGAAGCGTGCCGTCACCGCCGAGCACCAGAATGACATCGGCGGATAAATTCGACCAATCCCCACCGCAGCCTTCATCAATGCCAACTACTTGAACACGCGCTTTAAGCCATGGAAGCAGTTCCTGTAACGCTGGCGTGACGAGGGGTTTGGATGTGTTGGCAACGATGAATAGGCGCATGGGTTCAAATATTGACCAATAAAAAAAGGTCGTTCGGAAGACGACCGGGGAACCGACGGCACAAGGCCGGTACTGCTTAGGGCTGCTTCCTTTCGGACCTGACCCGATTCACAGCCGACCCTTGCATCGGACCCGGCCGTCTTCCGATACGACCTTGAATGAGAATTTTAACCGATTGCGAGCGAGTTTGAAAGAAGCGACGCGCCAAAGCGGAAACTGGGCGCGACCAAACTTCCGGGCAAGCTCAAAATGCAACCCGAAGGCGCGGAGACAGACGGAGAAATTCAGTTTTTGTTTCGTCGCTTTTTGGATTCGCGATTTAGCGTACGAGCCAACGTTTGAAAAAAGACCTCCACCCTTTCCCTCCCCCGGAGTACCAAGCGAGGGGACAAGTGTCGCTGTTTGTGTCACGCGCCGTGCGCGATATTCCGATTTAGCCTACCTTGATGTTTTAATCGCTTAAGTTAATATTGCGTCATTGCCATTAACACTAAAAAAGGCGGTTGATCCAATGCGGATAAATCTTTCTCGACTGCTTTTAAGTTGCGGTGCGATATTCGCAACTTCGTGTGCTTCTGATGTTGCCAATAGATACTATGGATCGGACAAGTTTCCTCCCAAAAAAATCGAAGATGTGCAGCTTCTGGATCGCGCTCCAAATCGTCCGTATATCGTGATTGCAGATTTCCAATCGCGAGGAGAGAGCCCGGAGAATTTGCGTGAAAAAGCTGCAGCTATTGGTGCTGATGGGGTGATCGTCACCACGCTCGGCGGCTATGCCGACAGTCAACACAACGACTGGCTGAAAGCTAATGCTAACAATTCCTACACCCGGATCGTTGGTACAGCGATCCACTTTAAATGAAACGAGTGATTCAATGCGATGTCTCCTGATTGCAATTTGTATTCTCAGTGGCTTGGTCGGATGCGCGACCGTGGATGTTACGAAGACTTCGAAAGGCTTCGATGCGCCAACGAAGCCCAACGATGTAGAGATTTTTCAGACAAGGCCGGACCGTCCATTTACAGAACTCGGTTCTATTGCCACGACAGAATGGGCTCCCTCTGATACCGCGAAGCTGCACAACGCGCTACGTGAAAAAGCCGCTCCGCTCGGAGCAAACGCCGTGATCATCGTTAGTTCAGGTATGGCACCCACTGGTTCGTGGGGAACTATGCAAATGTGGTCAAATGCCGTGGCGATCCGCTTCAAATAAAAATAAAGAGATCCCATATTAGCCTTGACGAACGTTTCGGCCGTGTTTTTATTTAAAAAACGCGGCCGAAACGCAATGACTGATATAAATTCGATCTGCCTAAGCGAACCCTGCATCAGCAACTGCTCGACCTTCCTACCGTTTTTCCCCAAAGTTCACGATCCCTTTGTACGGATT
>JBBRMF010000271.1:0-6960 GCA_038230975.1 Tepidisphaerales bacterium | reverse complement strand
TGGGCGTCTCGCCCGTGCTCGCGGTATTCCGCGATTTCGATCTTTACGCGGATCGAATCGGCAACAGTGAAGCGATCACTTCTGTTCGACACTTGAGAGAACGCTTCGCTCTTGTTGATTGGCTGGTGTACCAGCCAACATTGCGGGGTACCGCAATGCATGGCCAGGATGGCCATGCCACCTAAATACAAAGCACGGGCGAGATGCCCATGCCACCGGTTTTTGGTGAAAGTTTCGTTGGCCGGGGCGATCGGTTTGTTTCAGGTTCGATGCAGCCTTAACATCGCGGACATGGGAACGGAAACTTTTTCTGATTTTTTACAACTGCTCGATCGCGCTGGTGAATTGGTGCGCGTGAAGGCGCGCGTGAATCCGGTGTTGGAGATTGCGGAAATCTCGGACCGCATGAGTAAATCGCCGGCGCCACATGGGCATACGGAACTGGACCAGAACCCCGCAGCCGCGCTCGGCGGAAAGGCGCTGCTATTTGAAAATGTGGAGGGGTCGGAGATCCCTGTCGCGATCAATACATTCGGAAGTTACTGGCGAATCAATCAGGCACTCGGGACGAATAATCTGGAAGCACTTGCAGGGCGTGTGCAGCAATTGGTGAAGCCGGATATCCCGACGAGTTTGATTGAGAAAATGAAGAAGCTGCCGGACCTGATGAAGATGGCGAGCTTCCCGCCGAGGACAGTGCGGAGTGGGATTTGCCAGCAGATCGTGTTGGAAGGGGACAAGGCGGATCTGACAAAACTGCCGATCATTCAGTGTTGGCCGTTGGATGGAAATCTGGACAGCGGGCAGGTGTTTGATCGGGCGGCGGCGGCGAAGGTTTCCGAGCGCGGGACGGGTCGATACATCACACTCGGTGGCATTTACACGGTGAATCCGGAGACGGGGGATCGAAATATCGGGATGTATCGCGTGCAGATGTTTGGGCCACGAAAGTGCGCGATGCACTGGCATATGCACCATGATGGGGCGCGGCATTATCGGCTGTATCAAAAGCGCGGCCAGAAGATGCCGTTGGCGATTGTGCTGGGTGGAGAAAGCATTCTCCCGTACGCCGCCACCGCCCCACTGCCACCGGGGATTGAAGAACTTTTATTCGCCGGTTTCCTAAACGGTGGCGGATTAGAGCTGGTGAAATGCCGCACGAATGACATTGAAGTGCCTGCGAATGCGGAGATCGTGATTGAAGGATTTGTCGATCCGAATGAGAAGTTGCTCGAAGGCCCGTTCGGCGATCACACGGGGTTTTATTCACTGGCGGACTGGTACCCGGCGTTTACGGTCACCGCGATCACGATGCGGCGTGGCGCGATCTACCCGACGACGATTGTCGGCAAGCCACCTATGGAAGATTATTTCATGGGTAAGGCGACCGAGCGTGTATTTCTGCCGCTGTTGAAAATGCTCGTGCCGGATATCGTCGACTACAGCCTGCCGATTAGTGGTGTATTCCACAATTGCGCTTTTATCAAAATCCGCAAAGAGTATCCGTACCAGGCGCGCCGGGTGATGCACGCGATCTGGGGCGCGGGGCAGATGGCTTTCACCAAATTTATCGTGATCGTCGACGAACATGTGAACGTACACAGCGAGCAGGATGTGCTGTTTCACCTGTTCAGCAATTGCGACCCGGAGCGCGATACGGAGATCGTGCGCGGGCCGGTGGATATTCTGGATCATGCGTCGCCGGAATTGGGCGCCGGCAGCAAGATGGGATTCGACGCGACGGTAAAAATCGCCGGCGAGGGGAAAGTGCGGGCGTGGCCGATGGAGTTGGAGATGGATCAGAAGACGAAGGAGTTGGTGACGAAGAGGTGGAAGGAGTATGGGTTGTGAGGTGGTGGGCGATCGAAACGTATTAGAGCACTTTTCAGGTTGGTTGGTTGCCCAATGTCGGGTGCCAAGTGGAAAAACGCTCTAAGTCATGTCATTTGAAACGCGGGATTGATGATCGCGATGAAAATACGTGCCTTCGGCACTGCAGCTAAAAAGGGTGGTGCGGTTTACGCATCGAACAATCATTTGGCAGACGGTTCGTTTTAATCCGACGAAAAGCTCGGAAACTCCCCAAGAATCCTGCGAAATAGTTGACGGGTTCCGCCGTTGTATTCGATGAAACGAGTGCATGACGAACCCGGCGCTGCCAGGTCGCATGTCTTAAATGCATAGCTAATTTTTCGGAGAAAACCTATGTCGGCAAATCTCTTTACTGAAGCTCTTGAACCCCGAATGATGTTATCGGGCGACCCGTCGAAAATTGCCTTGAATGCGACGGTTCGGGCGGACCATGTGCAGATTCACGCGGATCTGTTGAAGTTCAAATCGGATGCGTTCAGCAATTATGCCCATATGCTATCGGACGTAAATGCGATCAAGGGGGATCATTTGAAAGATGCGACGACAGTGACGCCGTTGATTGCGAAGTTCCGGTCGGATTTGAATGCGATGCGGTCGCAGTTGAATATCGATCGTCTGGGCCAGCGACAGGTGGAACTGGCGGATGAATCGGTGATTGTCGGTGACCTGAAGCAGATCGCGATCGACAAGGGGAATCCAACTTTGGTCTCCGCGGATCGGGCCAAACTGCTGACGGATCGGATCAAGCTACAGACGGATTTGGTGGCAGGTTTGGATGCCCGCTTGGCGACGCGCCAAGCTGCTGCGACGACGCTGGGGGATGATCTGGCGGCGATCGTGACGGCTGCCCAGAGCGATCCGAATGCGACGCCGAAATTAATCGCGGATCTTCAAAAGGCAACCACGGACAAGACCAACGGTTTGGCCACGCTGACGGCGGATCTACAGACGCTGATCGCGGATCGCACGAAACTCATCGCCGATCTGACGGCCTTGCAATCTGTCTGATCTCCAACAATTCGTTTTCGTTGGATCGATGGACCAGACGTCGGCGTGCAACACGCCGGCGTTTTTTTGCGCATGCAGTTTGCCAGGCGATCCCAAATAAAATCGATCCACGATCACACGTTGCTGAGGGAATCCGGTGCGATTGGAAAGATTGTGATGATTCCGTGGATGAATGAGCGATTTAATGTTGGAGAAATCGTTTGTGCTAGTTATCCTTCAGCGTGGCTGTCGCGCGTAACTGAAAAGCCTGTCACGTAGGAAATCAGAGTTATGGAACAACTCAATTACCGTGGAGTTAAGGTCGGAGCTTTGCGGAACACCCTTTTCTTGGGGGTCTCGCTGATTTGCCTTTCAATATCTCATCTGGCCAGAGCAGAGACCGAGGCGGATTTGAAGCTTCCCGATGTGGGGGCGGTGCAATTTCACGGGGTTACGGGTCGCGCGATCTTAATGGCCGGGCTGGGGATCTGTCTTGCGGGGCTGGTATTTGGGCTGCTGATCTATCGCCATTTGAAGCATTTGCCGGTTCACAAGGCGATGCTTGAAGTGAGCGAATTGATCTATGAAACGTGTAAGACCTACCTGAAGACGCAGATCAAATTTATCCTGATTCTCGAAGCGTTTATCGCGGCGATCATCGTGATTTATTTTGGGGTGATCGGGCAAAAATCCATTGGGGAAGTCGCGCTCATTCTGGCATTCAGCTTGATTGGCATCGCGGGTTCATGTTCGGTGGCCGCGTTTGGGATTCGAATCAATACGTTCGCGAATTCGCGGACGGCGCTGGCGTCGCTGGCGGGCAAGCCGTACCCGGTGTATTCGATTCCGTTAAAAGCAGGGATGAGCATCGGGATGGTTTTGATCAGCGTCGAACTGATGATGATGCTGATGATTCTGCTGTTCGTGAAACCCGCGTTGGCCGGTTCGTGCTTTATTGGGTTCGCGATCGGGGAATCACTCGGCGCGGCGGCGCTTCGCGTGGCGGGTGGGATCTTCACGAAAATCGCCGACATCGGCGCGGATCTGATGAAGATCGTCTTCAACGTCAAGGAAGATGATGCGCGCAATCCGGGCGTGATCGCCGACTGCACGGGGGACAATGCGGGCGATTCCATCGGGCCGACGGCGGATGGGTTTGAAACGTATGGCGTCACCGGCGTGGCATTGATCAGTTTTATTGTGCTGGCGGTGAAAAGTGCGGATTTGCAGGCGAGGCTTCTGGTGTGGATCTTCGCGATGCGGCTATGCATGATGATTTGCAGCGGGGTTTCCTACCTGATCAACGAAGCAATCGCAAAAGCGCGTTATGCCAAGGCTTCGGAGATGGATTTTGAGCAGCCGTTGACGATGCTGGTGTGGCTGGCGTCGATCGTTTCAATCGTCGCCACGTTCGCCAGCAGTTATGTGCTGATACCGGAGATTGGCGATGGGACGATCTGGTGGAAACTGGCATCGATCATCAGTTGCGGCACGCTGGCGGCGGCGATCATTCCGGAAGTCACCAAATTCTTCACGAGCACGCACAGTCTACATGTCAAAGATATCGTGACGGCCAGTCGCGAAGGTGGCGCTTCGCTGAATATTCTCACCGGATTGACCGCCGGAAATTACAGTGCGTTTTGGATTGGTGGCGTGGTGATCGTGGGGCTGATGAGTATCGCGTACGCCATCAGTACGCAGGGCCTGAATCAGTTGATGACTGCCGAGGCGGTGTTCGCATTCGGGCTGGTGGCGTTTGGATTCCTGGGCATGGGGCCGATCACGATCGCGGTCGATAGTTATGGCCCCGTGACGGATAATGCGCAAAGCGTTTACGAGCTGAGCCTCATCGAACATCTTCCCAATATCCGGCAGGAATTGAAACAGGATTTCGGAATCACGGCCGATTTCGGACATGCCAAATTTCTCTTGGAGGAAAACGACGGAGCCGGGAACACGTTCAAGGCAACCGCCAAACCCGTATTGATTGGAACGGCGGTCGTCGGGGCAACCACCATGATCTTTTCCATCATCATGGTTCTCACGCACGGGCTGACAGATCAGATTGCCATCGCCAAACTTTCGATCCTGCACGCCCCGTTTTTCCTGGGGCTGTTGATTGGTGGCGCGGTGATCTACTGGTTTAGCGGTGCTTCCTGTCAGGCAGTCATCACCGGGGCCTATCGCGCGGTGGCCTATATCAAACGGCATATGAAGGTCGACAGCCCGGAAAAAGCGAGCATTGAAGACTCCAAACGCGTGGTCGAGATTTGCACCAAGTATGCGCAGTCGGGAATGTTCAACATCTTCTTCACGGTTTTTTTTGTGACGCTTGCCTGTGCGTTTACGGAGCCCTATTTCTTCATTGGCTATCTGATCGGGCTGGCGATCTTCGGGCTGTTCCAGGCGATTTTCATGGCCAATGCGGGCGGCGCCTGGGATAACGCAAAGAAGATCGTGGAAGTCGACCTGCGCGAAAGGGGGACACCTTTGCACGAGGCGACCGTGGTGGGCGATACCGTCGGTGATCCGTTCAAAGACACGTCTTCCGTTGCGCTGAATCCGATCATCAAGTTCGCCACGCTGTTTGGATTGCTGGCGGTGGAGTTGGCGGTCCAGATGAAAGAAAAAGGCCACGGCACGATATGTGCCGTGTTGGCAGTGGTATTCTTCGCGTTGACGTTGACGTTTGTATTCAGGTCGTTTCATAGCATGCGGATCAAAGTCGAGGATGCCACCGAGACACCACCGGCATCCCCTTCCATCCCCTCCCGATCGAGACAGCCCATCTTGACGAATGGGGTAAATCGGTGAGAGAACGCGTGCCTTCGGCATTGCCGCGAAAAGAGGTCGGGCGTGACGGATTTATGTTGCCGGTGTGTGACAGTTCCGGCGTTTGCGATTTCTCCCTCTCCCGGTACTCCGGGGGAGGGGACAATACCCGCCGAATACGTCACGCAACCTAATGTTGACATCCCGCGCAAACTGACTGGATTTTAATCGATCAAACAGCCATAATTCCTCCTCTTTTCAAGGAGACTTTTTATGGCTCAGATCGAACTTATGGCGAAAAATCTGGCGGGCAGTTTTGATATGCTGAAAACGCATCTGGCGGATTTTTCAGATGCGGACATGTTGGTTCGTCCTGTCCCGACGGCCAATCACGCGGCCTGGCAGATCGGACACCTGTTGGTTTTTGAAGCGATGCTCTGCGGAATGTACGCCCCGCAAACGGTGATTCAACTTCCTGCGGATGCTCAGAAAACTTACGGGAAAGAGGGTGCGTCGAGCGATGACGCTTCAAAATTCTTTGGAAAAGAAGAAGGTCTCGCGCTATTGGGCCAGGCGCATGCGGCGCTCGTGGATTGGACGAAAGGTTTCTCCGAAACCGATCTGGGCAAGCCGGGCCCGGAGCCGTTTAAAGGTTGGGTGAATACGATCGGCGAACTGGTTTTGGCAATTCCGAGCCATATGACGATGCACGTGGGGCAGTTTCAGGTCATTCGTCGAAAGCTCGGGAAGAAGATTCTATTTTGAGGTGAGCCGGTAATTACACCGGCTCTTCGGTTTTTTGTTCATTGAGTACACAAGAAAAACCGGTGTAAACGCCGGGCTGCATGAGGAGTCCAATGCCCAACGATATCAAGATTACGATCGCCGATCGCGCGGGTCGAAAGTGTGCCAGTTCCGGGTCGAAGTGGGAACCGAAGATGGGTTACTCACGAGCGGTTCGGAGTGGGAATTTCATCGCGGTGACAGGAACCGTCGGCATCAACGCCGACGGGACATACGCCAAGTCGATGGGAGAGCAGGCGCGTCGGTCGCTGGCGATTATCCAGGCGGCGATTGAGGCACTCGGCGGGAAGTTAGAGCATGTCATTCGCACGCGCATCTATGTGACGGACGTGAGCAAGTGGGAAGAAGTGGCTGCGGCACACGGCGAAATGTTCGGTGAAATTCGGCCGGCAACGACGATTGTCGAAGTCACCAGGTTAATCGACGGGGATGCCGTCATTGAAATTGAAGCCGATGCGATCGTGGCTTGAAAAAGGATCAATTCATGCGATCAATCGTCTTAAATCGTTTCGCACGTTGGTGTAG
>JBBRMF010000270.1:0-6978 GCA_038230975.1 Tepidisphaerales bacterium | reverse complement strand
CCCTCTCCCGGTACTCCGGGGGAGGGTTGGGGTGGGGGAAATCCGCTGAACCACGTCAATTTATCGAAAAAGACCCCCACCCTTCCCTCCCCCGGAGTACCAGGAGAGGGGATAATACCCGCCGATCTTGTCACGCACCCGGGGAAAAAAGACCCCGCACCCTAACCCTCCCCCAGTGGGTACATGGGGGGGTGAACGATTCAAATGCGGCCGCGGTAGCAGACGCAGACGCCGAAGGTCAGGGGGAATTGTTCGACGTTTTGGAAGCCGGCGGCGGTCATCATCTGGGTCATCTGTTCGCGGCCGATAAAAGTGTTGACGGATTCGGGGAGATATTTGTAAGCGCCGGTTTTGTCGCCGCTGATGAGGGTGGCGGTGGTGGGGAGAATTTTTCGGAAGTAGAAATTGTACAGGCCTCGCAGGATGGGGTTCGTGGGAAGGGAAAATTCGAGAATGATGAGTCGGCCACCGGGTTTGAGCACGCGGCGAAATTCGCGAATGGCGGCGGCGGGGTCGGCGACGTTGCGGATGCCGAAGGCGATCGAGAGGATGTCGGCCGAGGCGGTGGGGAGGGGGAGGGATTGGGCGTCGCCGTTGATGTAAATGGCTTCAGAAATCGGAAATGAATGAGAAAATCCGCCAAGCGATTTTCCTGTCGGTGGATCGATTGACATCCATTTATGACACGGCGTCTTTTTGCTTGCCAGAGGGAGCATCTCATATGTGAAGTCGATCCCAATCACTTTGTGAGGGAAAGAAAATTTATAGTCCTTGCGACGATCAAAATTTTCTTGTCGAGCCAGAGTGTGGATCGCATTTGAAAATTTGAGCGTCAGATCACCGGTCCCACATGCGACGTCTACCACCCGATCTGTTGCTTTCACCTCCGCCAGCTTCACCGCTTTTCTTCGCCATGCCTGATCCATCCACAAACTATGCAGCCGATTATTCAAGTCGTAGCTGGGCGCGATGGCGGCGAACATCTTCTGCACGCGGCGGCGTTTGTCGGCGACGGTGTGGGGGTTCTGGAGGAGTTGATCGTTCCAGGCGGAGGAATCGGGGAGCGGTTCGGCGGTGGCCATAGGTTGTGGATTATAAGGAGCGGAGGGCGAATGTCAGGTTTCAAAAGTTGCGAGAACATTGCGGTGCCCTACATAGCCCCGGGCATGGGGTCGGTCGCATTATTTAGCCGGTTCGCTTGCGAACTGTGTTTAGCGGCTGTCCGAATCGCTCGGACACGGGTCGTAAGCGACTCGGCTCAAAAATAGTTTGGCAAGCCTCATCTCCAGCGGCTGCGTAGGGTGGGGAAAAGGTTTTGAATAAATCCGGGGTTGTCGGGTACGATGTTTGGCGTGATGGAAATTGAGGAACAATCGATCGATCTTACCGGGCGCGGTCCCACTGGTTTTTGGACGAGGTGGGGCGTTGGGATACTGATTTTAGTTGCGGTGGTGGCGACGCTGCCGGGGTGGTTGCCGCGCAGGGTGTATGTTTCATCGAAGGCGGTTGATCGGGACAGTCCGCAGTCGCAAATTATTTCTCAGGTTGCGGTGGCGGGGGGTGAGTTGCGCAAGGGTCGATGGCCTTTGTGGAATCCATCGGCTGGTTTGGGAGAACCGTTGCTGGAGCGGGGGATGGTGGGCGTTTTTGCGCCGACGATTCTGCCGCACCTGCTTCTGAAGCCGACGTGGACGTGGACGATCAGCACGGCGCTGCGCGCGGCGATGGCGGGGATCGGGTTTTGGTTTCTCGCGGGACGCTACGGTTTGCGAGATCGATCACGTTTCATGGTCGCTGCGATTTTCATGCTGGGGGCGATGAATCTTGCGCATTTCAATGAATCACTGCTCAACTTATTGCCTTGGTTGCCATGGGGCGTGCTGGCGTGCGAGTGGATCATCGTGCGGGTGAGTTTATGGCGGATTGTTCTGGTGTCGCTGGTTTTTGCAGGTCAATTTCTAACGGGTGATCCGGCGGCGTCGATCTGTTTGCTTGCCACGGTGGCGGCGGTGATGTTTTTTAATCTGGCCTGGTTCAAACCTCGCCGTGCGTTGGTGGCGCTGCCGGCGGTGGGGTTGGCGATCGTACTGGGCATCGGTCTTTCGGCGGTTCAGTGGATTCCGATGTGGATGCATCTGACGCATGGCTACTGGAAGATGCCGGTCGGACTTTCTTCGCGAGCCAATATTTTGTGGATGTGGGGATTGCCGACGTGGATGGCGATGAGTTTGTTGAGCGGCGCGGTCACGACCCGATTGAATGGCCGTCGGGCGAATGCGGATTTGCCTCCAAACGAATCGCCTGCCTTGTCCGGAAATTCTTTCAAAACAGCATGGCTTTGTTGGGTGGCGTTGATCGCGTTAATCGGTCTGTCGATCGGGCAGCAGCGTGGCGTATCACTCACAGAATTTAATGCCGCTCAGCAGGATTTGAATCAGCATTCCACGAGCAAAGACGTTCCGGGCCCATCGGAAATGACGCTGGCGTGGGGGGTGCCGAAATCGGATTGGTATCGTACGCGCTCGGAGGTGGAGGTGAATCTCTCGAAGCCGACTTTTGATTCCAAGGCGGTGGTTCTGTTGAATGATGAGATTTCACCCGATGCGATGGAATGGCTGGATCGGATTATTCCGGATCGTCATAAAGCAGGGGCGGAGGGGAAATCATTTTGGTCATCGACGCCGAAGGTGGAGTCGGCGGATCAGTCGGGCAATCAGATTCGAGTGCGCGTCAAATCCGGAGGCACGGGTTGGATCGTGTTGAGGAGTGCATTTGCGGAGGGGTGGACGGCTCATACGCGCCCGACCGGGCCGCTGGAGGCGTGGGCGATCCGTCGGGAACAAATTGTGTTGCCGGCGAATGGCAAATTGATGGCCGTGCCCGTGGCGGTGAGCATGCCGGTGGAAATTGTGCTTCACTATTGGCCCGCGTCATTTCGGCGAGGGTTGCTCGTGAGTTGCGGCACGGGTGTGGTGGTCGTGCTACTATTGGGACTTGGACTGTCATGCAAAATCTGAAACGGTTCTTGTTGGGTTTGGCCGTGATACTTGTATCGCGATTTGCGATGGCGGCGACCCCACCGCCTGCGATAACGAAAACGAAATCGCCTACGACAGCCCCCACGACGCGCCCGACCACTCGGGGGGTGGTTCATCCTCCGCGATTGTTCGGAGTCAGCCTTTGCGGCGCCGAATTTGGCGAGTCGGATTTGCCCGGGATTTATGGGCGGCACTATACGTATCCGCCGGCGCAGCATTTGGACTATTACAAAAGCCATGACATCAGGCTGGTTCGGTTGCCGTTTCGATGGGAGAGATTGCAAAGGGCGCTATTCGATCCACTTGATTTGACGGAGTTGGCGCGAATTGACGCGTTCATCGCCGAATGTCGCCAGCGTGGCATGCAGGTGATTTTGGATCCGCATAATTACGCGCGATACAACGGGAAACTGATCGGATCGCCTGAAGTGCCGAATGAAGCGTTTGCGGATTTCTGGTCGCGCGTGGCGGAACATTATCGCGATGAAACCGCGATTTATGCGTATGGGTTAGTCAATGAGCCGCACGATACAAAAGGGCTTTGGCCGGCAGCCGCGCAAGCCGGGGTGGATGGTGTACGCCGGCAGGACAGGAAACATTTCATTCTTGTGCCGGGGGATAACTGGTCGAGTGCCAAAGATTGGCGGAAATGGAATGAAAATTTGTCGATCAACGATCCTGGCGATCGCATGGTGTATGAGGCTCATCTCTATTTCGATCCCGATAGCAAGGGCACCTATGAAGATGACTATGATGAGGCGCTGGCTCATCCGACGTTAGGAGTGGATCGGATCAAGCCGTTCGTGGAGTGGTTGCGCGATCACGGTCATGCCGGATTTGTGGGGGAGTATGGGATTCCGGGAGACGATGACCGTTGGTTGCCCGTGCTCGACAAGTCGCTTGAGTATTTGCAGGCGAATGATATCGGCGGTTGCTACTGGGCCGGCGGACCCTGGTGGAAAGATTACATACTTTCGCTTGAACCGCGCGAAGGAACAGATCGGCCGCAGATGAAGGTGCTGAAGAAGTATCGGTGACGCGAATTGAAGAGCTCACGCTTGCGAAAAATCCCGAAGTCGTTCTATGCGGTTCCTGCCTTGGAATTGGCGGAGAAATTAATCGGTAAGATTCTGGTCCGTCGGGTCGAGGGAAAAGAATACCGCGCTCGCATCGTTGAAACTGAAGCCTATGTGGGTTCGCACGACCTGGCCTGCCATGCGGCCAAAGGCCGCACGCGGCGAACGGAAATCATGTTTGGACCAGGGGGACATGCGTATGTCTACCTGATCTACGGAATCCATGACATGCTGAATATCGTCGCCGGCAAGGTGGACGATGCGCAAGCGGTGTTGATTCGCGCGGCTGAGCCATTGGAAGGTTGGAACGCGAATTTGTCGGGACCGGGGAAACTGGCGAAAGCGTTGCAGATCACGCGGAAAGACAATGGGGTGGATCTTTCGGGGGAAACCCTTTTTGTGATGGACGATTCTTCGAGTCAACCGCGGATTATTTCGACCCGCCGTGTGGGCGTGGATTATGCGGGAGAATGGAAGGATAGTCCGTTTCGATTTCTGGACGCGGATAGCAAGGCGGTTTCACGACCGGGGTTTTGAAATCAACGCGTTGGAACGGCTTAGTCACCCAATGAGCCGGATCAACGTTCATCGTTAGTGCAGACATCGTGGTAGAATGCCGAAGTGAAACGCCTTTTCCGCTATGCTTTCAAAGCCGTCACTTTGCTGTCGGTGGTGCTATGCGTCGCGACGGTTGCGCTTTGGGTGCGGAGCTACCGAATTTCCGGCAAACTGCATTGGTCGCGGGTTCCCGACCGTAGGCCGAATGATGGCAGGGTTGGCTGGGTTGACGTTTGGGCGCCAGAAAAGGGGATACGCCAGAAAAGGGGACGCCAGAAAAGGGGGTAAGTACATATAATGGAATAAAACAAATGTACTTATCCCCTTTTCGGAATCCCGCATCCCTATGAATACTCCACATTTCACAGGGCGGTGGAACAGAGCATTGACGAACCCGGGTGGTGCTGCGCGTGCGAGGGTCGCGTTGCGGAACAGCCCTTGTTTGAAGGGATGGATTGGGTTGCGATGGAGTGATGTTCGACGAGGGATGCTTCCGTTCGTTGAAGCGGACCCTACGAACTGTATTTTTCCGATCACGCTCGCCCCACAATTCGAACCGCCGCCTAACGCCCCTCTGCCAACCGCGCCTCACCGCGCGGCGGTGCGGAGGTGGGTTACCCGGTCCGGTTTCCTTCCCCGGTGTGGGGGTGATTCGCCTCATCGTGGTGGCTTGGACATCACCGGGGAGGACATCGGACGGGATTTGCCACCGCCGCACCGCCGCGACGTTCGACTCAGTTGGCGGAGGGGGCATCGGGCGGCGGTTCTGAATGTGGGGCGACCTTAATCGAAGCGATCTTTTGCCGTGTGATTCGGTAGCTTCCGCTTTAGCGGACGGAATCGTAACCGGTCGATCGTCACTCCCTCGCGACCCAATCCATCCCGTCAACCGACGGCGGTTCCGCAGCGCGGCCATCCCATGAACAGCACCCTGTCGCCTCGTACACGTTCCGCCGCAACGCCTGATGAAACGTTAAACGGGCATGGCGAGAGGGTCAGCGCGAGGGTGTGACAGGCAAGAGGCGGCATCCATCGCGGCACCGATCGTGCAGGGGACGCCAATCGTGGTCCGACCATTCCGTCCGCTAAAGCGGACCCTACGAACTTGGTGGGCGGAGAAATTCGGAGAGTGGCAATGCCACCCGCCTTGCCCTACGCTGCCGTCATGCCCCTTCGGATCCTGAATATCGAATGCTCGCCGCGTGCGGCCAAGTCTGCGTCGATTGTCGTGTCGAATGCGTTCATTGAGGCGTCCCGCCGATCCGCGCCCGATGTGGCAATCGACACGCTGAACGTGTGGGACGAATCGTTGCCAGAGTTCGATCACGCCTCGATCGAGTCCAAATATAAAGCGGTGGCCGGCAAGGCGATGAATGAAACGGAAACGGCGACGTGGAGCGCCATCCGATCTCTGGCCGCGCGGTTCAAGCGTGCCGACCGCATCGTTCTGGGCGTGCCGATGTGGAACTTTGCCTATCCGTACAAACTCAAGCAATTGATCGACCTCGTCAGTCAGCGCGGCTTGCTGTTCAGCTTCGATGGCAAAACCTTCGGCCCACTGCTGAAAACGCCCAAGGCACTGGTCATTTACACGCGAGGCCAAAAATATGGTGACGCCCTCGGCCTGCCGCTGGCTGAGTTCGATCATCAATCGCCGTTCGTCGAGTTCTGGCTGCGGTTCGTCGGCGTCCAAGACGTCCAGACGCTCGTGGTAGAAGGTACTTGGGGCGAACCGGCCCATTTCGCACAGGCACTGGCCAATGCCATAACCGAGGCTGAACGCCTGGCGGTAGCCTGGTAGCCAACCTACCTGGCTGCCCAACATTGCCCAAACAGTCTTGTAGGGTCCGCAGGTACTCCTGCGGACCGCTCTCGTCCGCGGTGATGACGGTCCGCAGAGTACTGCGGACCCTACAAGATTGCCGCTGCGGGTTTAACGATTGAGGCTGATGTTGCAATGAGGGAGACTGGGGGTTTAACGTCAACCGCTGCGGGTTTGATGACAGAGGCGGATGTTGCGATGATTGACGCTGCGGGTTTAACGCCAGTGGCTGGGAGTTTAACGTCAGTGGCTGCGGGTTTAATGTTAGAGGCTGATGTTGCAACGTGAATGGCTAGCGAATGAACGCCATTGGCTGGGGGTTTAACGTCAGTGGTTGAGAGATTTCGGCAGAGGTTTCATTTTGACCTCCGGTGGTGAAATCAGTTGCGACGGGGAGGATTTTCCCGGACGGGTGGGGAAAATGTGATTCATTGAATCATGGTCACGATTCATTGGGTTAAGTGGGGGTGGGTGTTTTCCGATG
>JBBRMF010000269.1:0-6996 GCA_038230975.1 Tepidisphaerales bacterium | reverse complement strand
GCGCTATGCCATTGTCTTGACATCGGGCTTTGTAATCCGGAGACTGTGGACTCGCGCTCCTGAATCCAACCGCTTTAACCTTGGCGGTTTATCATCGTCCCACTTTTTGAGGAGTCCCAGATGGGTTCGTCGAACGTTCGTCAGCAAGCGATCCAATCGATCGTCAGTACCAAGCATAAACTAGACCTTTTCGATTTTAAGACGACCCCCATGCAAGACCTGTTCGGGTCTCTCGTCTTCAGCGAAGATGTCATGAAGAAACGGCTTCCCAAGCCGATCTACAAGAGTATTCTTAAAACGATCAAGCACGGTGCACCGCTCGACGCCTCCATCGCCGATGCCATCGCCGTGGCGATGAAAGATTGGGCCCTTGAACACGGTGCGACCCACTACACGCACTTGTTCCAGCCCATGACCGGAATCACCGCCGAGAAGCACGACAGCTTCCTTTCACCGGACGGTGAAGGCGGCGCAATGGCCGAATTCAGCGGCAAGGAACTCGTTAAGGGTGAGCCGGATGCCTCGTCTTTCCCATCCGGTGGCCTCCGCGCAACGTTCGAAGCGCGCGGTTACACGGCTTGGGATCCCACGAGCCCGGCCTACATCGCCGAGCATCCAAACGGTTCCACCCTCGTCATCCCAACTGCGTTTTTAAGCTGGACCGGTGAAGCGCTCGACAAAAAGACCCCGCTGCTCCGGTCGATGGAAGCCCTGTCGACCCAGGCTATCCGCATCCTGAAAATCTTCGGGAAGCACGCCAATCACGTCTTCACGTCGGTCGGTGCCGAGCAGGAATATTTCCTGATCGATAAGTCCTTCTATTATGCCCGACCTGACCTGGTGACCTGTGGCCGAACGCTATTCGGTTGCCCACCCCCCAAAGGTCAGGAGCTGGAAGATCAATATTTCGGCTCCATCCCCGAGCGTGTGCTCGCCTGCATGGCTGACGGTGAAGCCCAACTCTTCAGGCTCGGCGTGCCGGTCAAGACGCGTCACAATGAAGTGGCCCCCAGCCAATACGAGCTTGCCCCGATCTACGAAAACAGCAACCTCGCCACGGATCACCAGAATCTGGTGATGGAAATACTCCGAAAAACGGCCGAAAAATACGGCCTCGTCTGCCTGCTCCACGAAAAACCGTTCGCAGGAATCAACGGTTCCGGTAAACACAACAATTGGTCCATGGCCACCGACGCCGGTGAGAATCTTCTCAACCCCGGTGATAATCCACACGACAACGCGCAGTTCCTGGTCTTCTGCGTTGCCACGGTTCGCGCCGTGGCGAAATACAGCGAAATTCTTCGCCTGTCGATTGCATCCGCAAACAACGATCACCGTCTGGGCGCCAACGAAGCCCCACCGGCGATTATCTCTGTATTCCTTGGCGATCAGTTGCAGGATATTTTCGATCAGCTCGAGAAAGGCAAGCCCAGCAGCAGCAAACAGGGCGGCACATTCATCACGGGCGTTTCCGTTCTGCCGCCGTTGCCTAAGGAAGCCGGTGATCGAAATCGTACTTCACCGTTCGCGTTCACCGGGAATAAATTTGAGTTCCGGGCCGTCGGTTCCAGCGCGAATGTCTCCGGTGCCAACACGGTGCTCAACACGATCGTCGCCGAATCGCTCGATTACATTGCCACGAAGCTGGAAGCTGAAGTGAACGGTGGCAAGGATCTGAACACCGCCATCCAGAGCCTGTTGCCCGGCATTGTAAAGGAGAGCAAAAAGGTTCTCTTCAACGGCAACGGTTACGGTGAGGAATGGCATAAGGAAGCCGCCAAGCGCGGCCTGCCAAATCACAAGAGCACGGTCGATGTCCTGCCAGTCGTCATCCGCAAAGACACAAAAGAACTTTTCGCCAAGTACAAAGTGTACACGGAAAAGGAACTGGACAGCCGGTTCAACATCCTGGCCGAAGCCTACGTGAAGGCTGTTAATATCGAATCCAACACGACTTTGATGATGGCCAAGACGATGATCCTGCCGGCGGCACTGCGATACCAGAAGGAAGTCGGCGAATCGATCGCCGCCGCCAAAGCCGCCGGAGCTTCTGCTGCCGGTGGATTGGAATCGTTCGGCCTGCTCGTCAGTTCAATCAATGAATTGACCAAGGCAATTGCCGGGCTGGATAAAGTCGCACATCATCACGACGCCGACGGATATGCCCACGCCAAGCACATGCGTGAGCAAGTGCTCCCGGCCATGCTGGAAGTGCGCAAGGCCGCCGACACGCTCGAGGGAATGGTCGCCGACGACCTCTGGCCGCTGCCGACCTATCGCGAGATGCTGTTCATCAAGTAATCGCGAAGTCTCTACTTCACTTTTTGATCGAAGGCCCCGGATGATGAATCCGGGGCCTTTCTCACATCCATTTTTTAGCGGCCATGCCGAAGGCACGCGCGGGTGCGCGAAGTGAACGGCGCGTATTATCCCCCTCTCTCGGTACTCCGGGGGAGGGAAGGGTGGGGGTCTTGTTCCACAAATGGCGGTGGTTCGGCGAACTTCCCCCACCCCAACCCCAACCCTCCCCCGGAGTACCGGGAGAGGGAGAAATCGGACACGCCAGAACTGCCACGCACCCGGCACGCGCTCTTCAAGCTATGCAAACCGCGCAACCGGAATATCCCGCAGCGCAATATTAGTTCGCACCCGTTTCCATCCGCCCGGAATGTCGATTAATAGGTATAGTGTAGTGAGATAGGCTCTTTGACCGACGAGGAATATGATGGATTATGAAACCCCCGACATCCTCGTGCGCGTGCAGGACAACGTCACGATCGTTCGCGTCAAAACCGCCAACCTCACGAGCATGGGCGACATCGGCCGCCTGAGCAATTCGATGGATCGCATCCTCAAAGAGGGTACGCTCCGCCTCGTGATCGACTTCAAACTTGTCAAGCACATCGGCAGTGCCGCGCTCGGCCTGCTGATCTCCATGCAAAAACAGATGAAAGAACTCGGCGGGCGGATGGTTATTTCCCACCCTGAACACATCGAAGAACTGCTTGAAGTCTCGCAGACCGCTAGATTATTCGAGCTTGCCGCGGACACCAAAGCGGCATTTAAGTTACTGAAGCCCGAATAGAGATGACCAAACTTCCCTGCACGCTCAAAATGGAAACCGGATACGCAAACACTCCATACTTCCGGAGGATTTGCTGGTCCAGAAACTCATGAAACGCCAGTGCAAAGCGGCCCGGAAACTTACATTCCCGGGCCGCCTGCTTTACCTGATTTTCAATCCCGCGTTCCGGAACAATCAACCCAATTCTTCCAGGATCGCCTTCTTCACATTGGAAGGCACTTCCGCATACTTCAGCGGTTCCATGGCGCTTGCGGCACGGCCAGTGGACATCGATCGCAGTTCGGTCGTATAACCGAACATTTCGCTCAATGGCACTTCGGCCTCAATGATCGTGGTGACGCCACGCTCTTCGGCGTTGATGATCAGCCCACGACGGCGATTCAAGTCGCCGGTCACGTTACCCACAAAATCGCGAGGCGTGGTGACAACCACCTTCATGATCGGTTCCATCAGCGTCAGGCCGGCCTTGTGAGCCGCTTCCTTCAGCGCGATCTGACCCGCCAACTCAAACGCAATCTGCGACGAGTCGACCTGGTGGTATGAACCATCGAGAAGCGAAATCTTCAGGTTCAGCAAAGGATAGTTCGCCAACACGCCGGTCTTACAGGCCATTCGCGCGCCGTACTCGATCGAAGGAATAAATTCCTTGGGGATCGAACCACCAAACACTTTGTTCTCGAACGCCACACCATCTTCCCAATTCAGCTTTTTAAGCGCATCCGGCTCCATCATCTTGCCGGTTGCGCGGTCAATTCCATCGAACGGTTCGATGGAGATCGTACAGTCACCGAACTGCCCGCGCCCACCGGACTGCTTCACATGCTTGCCGCGCGCTTCGGCTTTCTTGGTAATCGCTTCCTTATAAGCCACCTTCGGTTTGCCGACGTTCACATCCACCTTGTAATCGCGCGTCAATCGCATCTTCAAGATTTCAAGGTGCAACTCACCCATGCCTGCGATGATCGTCTCGCCGGTTTCTTCATCGTACTTGGCGCGGAAGGTTGGATCCTGTCGACGGAGCTTCGTGAGCGCTTCGCCCAATTTCTGCTTGTCGGCACCACTCTTGGGTTCGATCGACATGCTGATAACCGGTTCCGGGAAGCTTGGGCGTTCCAGAATAATCGGGTTATCCATATCGCAAAGGGTATCGCCCGTGTTGGCCTCATTCACACCGATGACCGCGATGATATCACCCGCCTCCGCCTCATCGCGCGGCAGACGATCTTCAGCGTGCATCTGGAACATTCGACTGACATTCTCACGCGTGTTCTTATTCGCATTCAACACGCGCGTACCCTTCACCAACTTGCCGCTGTAAATGCGGACGTAAGTCAGCGTGCCGTGTTGATCGTCGACGATCTTAAATGCCAGGCCGCAGAACGGTTCGGTCGGTTGACGCTTTCGCTCAATCACCTTGTCTTTATCCCGCGGATCAGTGCCGATCGCAGGCGGCATATCCAGCGGGCATGGCAGATAGTCAATGACACCATCCAGCAGTTTCTGAACGCCGACATACTTATAAGCCGATCCGCAGAACAGCGGATGCGCCTTGAACGCAATCGTGCCCTTACGCAGCGCCGCCCGAAGTTCATCTTCCTGGAGCGAGTTGGGATCGGTTAGATATTTGTCCATGAGGGCATCATCCAACTCGGCGATTTTCTCGAGCATGATGGCGCGGTAATACTCGTACTTTTCCTTCATGTGCTCAGGGACAGGCTTCTCGACGATGGTGTTCCCCTGATCCTTTTCATCGTTCGGGTCCGTGTAATAACCCACCCCGCGGATCAAATCGATCAACCCTTTAAAAGTATCCGCCTGCCCATCCGGAATCATGACCGGAATCGCCGGGGCACCCAGACGATCGAGGATGCTCTTGTAGCAGAAGTCATAATCCGCACCGACTTTGTCCATCTTGTTGATGAAGCAAACGCGCGGCACGTTGTACTTGGTGGCCTGTCGCCACACCGTTTCAGATTGCGCCTCAACGCCTTCCTTGCCGTCAAACACGGCAACAGCACCATCCAGCACGCGCAGCGAGCGTTCCACTTCAACCGTGAAGTCCACGTGCCCGGGCGTGTCGATCAGGTTGATGTTGTACATCGAACCGTTTCGTTCCCATTCGCAGAACGTCGCGGCTGAGTTGATCGTGATCCCGCGCTTCTGCTCTTCCGGATCAAAATCCATAGTGGCCGTGCCTTCGTGCACTTCACCAATCTTGTGGATTCGGCCCGTGTAATACAGGATTCGTTCGGAAGTAGTCGTTTTGCCGGCGTCGATGTGAGCGGCGATGCCGATATTTCTGATTTTGGTAAGGTCGCGTGCCATGAAGATTCCTCGTCGGTGGTCAGTAATAAATTTCGAGTCGCAAAGGCCTGATTCAACAAAAATCCCGCAGAGGCCTCTGAAGCGGGTCCCTGCGGGTCTTACAGCGATTCGGGGGAAATCCCCCGGAGAGTTTGTTTCATCTCGCCGCACGGTCCGCTCATACTGACCGTGCAGGGATTCGGTCAGCAAGAGCCATTAGTATGGCTTCGTCTTCATCACAACTCCTTCGGAAACCTCACCTTGTCGAAGGGCGAAGCAGGACAACCCGGTCCGGGCAAACATCCGCTGAAAATACCAATACGTCTGCCAAGCCATCAAGTTCCACTGAGCTCCATGCCCGATGCGGCATCTCATTGCGCACGATCAACCATGACGAACCCATAGAATGAGCGGCGTAGGATACCCAAGGGGACTAACGCGTCAAGCGCGCGAATCAGTTGGAGAATCGAAATAGCCGTCCTTTTTGATCAAATTGCGTTTTTAAGTCCTGTAGGGTCCGCTGGTACTCCTGCGGACCTTACTTGGCTCCCGTGAAGAATCTATCGCGGGTCGGGTGAGCATGCTCCCACCGTCTAACTTGATCGCTTCTTCCGCTCCTATAAGATCGCCGCCATGCCCAACAATATGCCGCCGGTTCGCTCGGCGGAAAACGCAGACGTTAGGCGGGCACTCCCAGCCTACCTTCTGCTTCTCGCGATTGTCGCGTGCTTCATCACTCCAATCGTCAGAGCCGCAGACGGTGACGTCCAGCTTGATGCCGGAGGTTCTACTTTTCTTGCACCGTTCATGCAGCGATGTCACGCCGCGTATCACAAGAATCATCCGGGAGTCAAGATCGACTATCAGTCAATCGGCGCCAAGAACGGCGTGAAACGACTCGCTATAAAGGATTTTGACTTCGGCGCGACGGATGTCCCGCTGGACAAAGCACAGCTAAAGGAACTCGGTGACGATGTCGTTCAAATTCCGATCATCGCCCGCGCGATCGTGCTCGTGTTCAACCTGCCGGATATCAAGGGAGAAATCCGCTTGAGCGGCCCGGTCGTCGCAGACATTTACCTCAACCGCATTACTAACTGGAATGACACGAAGATCTCAGAACTCAACCTGGATGGCCCGGAAAAGGGGATAAGTACATATAATGGAATAAAACAAATGTACTTATTCCCTTTTCTGGCGCCGGAGAAAACGCGGGCGAGACGCCCACGCCACCTAAATCTCCTCAATCTCGGTACGGAAGCTGCGAGCTCCGCCGTGTTCCAACGCGAACATGAATAGGCTGCGTTGTTCCCGAGCGATCAGTATAATTCAGCGATCAACCCAGCCCGGCGCAGAACCCAGCAACGATTCAACCCGTGCCCTGTATCTCTCGTTGGCGGTAGGATCGCGAACTTTTCTGGACCTGACGAGGTGAAACCCATGACCATCTTCAAGCGATACACACTGTGGCTATTTCTGCTTTCGATCCCCCACTTCGCGGTCGCCGATGAAACCGTGACTACTTCTAGCGCCCTCGTCGCCGCCTTGCGCGAGGGTACCGAAGGAACGACGATCACTCTCGGCCCGGGCACGTTCGAGATTGAGTC
>JBBRMF010000268.1:0-7022 GCA_038230975.1 Tepidisphaerales bacterium | reverse complement strand
GGGGGTAGTAGATTTCATCGACGACGAAACCACCGTCGGGCGTGATGCCGGCGACGATATCTTGCCCGGGGATGTTGGCAGTGGCCTGCAGCGGGATGAATTTTTTGCCGTCGGGGCCGAAGGAAAGGTCAGGAATGCCGTCGGCATTGAGGCGGGCAAGTTGAATGTCCGTACCGTCTTTGCTGATGGCGGTGATTTTGCCGTCACTTGAGACGGAGGCTGCTTCGAGCATGGTGTCGACGTAGTTTCCGACTGCTACACCGGCCGTGTAAAAGTTGTTATGACCGGTGATGGATGCAGTGCCATTGGAACCAAAGCTGGTGTCGACGCTGCCGTCGGAGTTGAATCGTGAAATGAGTCCGGAGTAATCCAGGTTGTAGGTTGTGGCATTCCACATACAGGTCACGAGAATTTTACCATCCGGTTGGACGATGATGGCACCGGGTCTTGCCCACATTCCAACGTCGCAAGAACCGATGCCATCGGTTCCGAAGGAGGCGTCGAGGATGCCGTTTGGATTGAAGCGAAAAAGTTCGACTTCGTTTGAACCATTGACACCGCCAGCGACGTAGAATGCCCCCGCAGGCGCGGCGGTGATGGCAGTTGCAAAATGCCCTTCCGGCAACGAAGCCATACCGTCTTGTCCGAAGGATGGATCAAGATTCGCCGGTGCCGACATCAGCAAGCGCGGCTCCAGCTTTTCCAGCCAGCACTCCGCCGAAGCAAAAAACAATCGCTCGGACTTTCTTGGATTTCGATTGGACCTTGATGATGGACCTGACGCGAATGACTTCCGTGAAATACACGCCAACTCTCGACCGCTGCTCATGGTATGGCTCCCTGTGATTTGGTTTGGATAGAATTGAGAATCAGCGTTGCGCCGCGATGGGAGTACACCCCCACCGAGAAAACAAAAGTAACGGGCCGATGGCCCGCGCCGAGCGATTCCCTATCCTTCCAAAGTGGAAAAGTCTGACAGGTTGAGGCTGCAATAGCAAGAGAAAAATAAAGCGCGATTTATGAGGCGATTTTTGGCGGGATTCAAGTCTTTCGCAGGGTCTGCTTTAGAGCTTGGGATTTTTCAGGTGGCGTGGGCGTCTCGCCCGCGTTTTCTTCAGAAGAAAGCGCTGGCGAGACGCCCATGCCACCATTTTTTCCCAGGCTCTTTAGCGGACCGTCCGAATCGCTTTCAGGATACTTTATCGGGGACGATATAGGGTGCCCGGTAGTTGCGCGTGAGCATGGCGTTGGCGGCGTCGTTGCCGGGGAAGGTTTCAGTTTTGGGGTCCATCGTCAGGGGCATGCCGAGGGTTAGTTTTTCTTTGGAGATATCGACGTTGTTGGCGATCAGGTGTTGCTTGCAGCGCTCGAGGGCTTCGGTGAAGAGAGGGTTGGTTTTGATCGTGTTGTCGATCGCTTCGGGGTCGGTGAGTTTGCCAAGGCGATGGGAGATATTGGCGGTGTGGCAAAGGGCGCTGCTGAGGTGGCCGTTGAGAATATCCGCGTTGAGGTCTTCATGATTGCGGCTGCGGCAGGCCTTGAGAAAATTGCTGAAATGCACGGCGGTGTCATCAAGCTTGGAACCGTCGAGATTTTTCTCTGCCTCTGCGAAGGTGTGGATGACTTTGCCGTCACCGTCGTGAACGATCGCTTTGCCGTAGCTCGGGACGGTGACATGACCGCCTTCGCATTCGATGATGATGCCGACGCTGGCCCCTTTGTATTTGTCCATCTGTTCTTTGACGCCTTGCGGATAAATCTTGCTGGCCAGGCCGCGCACTTCAAACAGGAGCGGGGCTTTGGCGTAGGCGTGGTAGGCGATGACGGTATTGGGGGTTTCACCGTCGTCGATGTAACCGAGGCGTCCACCGACGGTGAGGATATTCGGGGACAGTTCTGTTTCACCGAGGAACCAGCGGGCAACGTCCATTTCGTGGATGCCCTGGTTGCCGAGGTCGCCGTTGCCGGTGTTCCAGACCCAGTGCCAATCATAGTGGAAGGATTTGCGCATGATCGGCAGTTTTTCGGCCGGGCCGCACCAGAGATCGAAGTCGATGTTGGTGGGGATTTTGAGCGGGACGGTGGACGTGCCAATGGTTTGGCGGCGCTTGTAGCAGAGGCCTCGCGCGACTTTGATTTTACCGAGCTTGCCGGCCTGGACATATTCGACGGCCTTGGCGATTCCTTCGCGGGATGAACGGCTTTGCGTACCAGCCTGCACCATCTTGCCGTGCTTGCGGGCAAATTCAACAATGCGACGTCCTTCACTCACATTGTGGGACACGGGCTTTTCAACGTAGACATCTTTACCGGCCTGGATGGCCCAAATGGCGGCTAAGGCGTGCCAGTGATTTGGCGTGGCGATGGAGACGGCATCAATGCCTTTGCTGTCGAACAGCTTGCGCATGTCGGTGGTCGCTTCAGTGCCAGGATATTTGTCGGCACCGACTTCGAGCACTTTGCTGTCGACGTCACAGAGACCGGCGATGCGAAAACCGGGGTCTTTCTTCGCGGAGGAAATGTGCGAATTGCCGCGACCTGCGAAACCGACCACACCGAGTCGAACGGCCTCATTGGAACCGACAATCTCGGCGTAGGAGCGCGCGGTGAAAGGGAGTGAGATTGCCGCGGCGCTGGCCGCAGCGGATCGGATGAAGGTGCGTCGGCTGAGTTTTCGCATTCGGGTATCTCCGTGATAGGACGCCTGAGGGAACGATTTTACTGTAGCTCGGTTTCAACGTTTCTGTTGCATTTTGAGACCGAGCGGGCAGCGATGCTCTAATTAGTAGTGGGAGTGGAAAGCGTTGAGTATTTGGATTGGGCTTTCCTGTTGTCGAATTATTTAGCTGGTTCGCTTGCGAAGCGTGTTTGGCGGCCGTCCAAAGCCCTTGGACACGGGTCGCAAGCGAAGCGAGCCAAATAAAAAGCGACAGGCGCGGGATAAGAATTTATTCGGCGAAATCCCAATAGTTGTGGATATCGTCTTTGCCCTGTTGCAAGCCACCGAGTTCCCACTTGAGGGGTTTGCCATCGGCCTTGAGTTGCAGTTCAGCGACGTAATCGGTGGTGTTCTTAGTGGGTTTGCCGTTCACTTTGACGATTTCATTTTCGAGCATTTTCACTTCGATGGCCATCTGGTCGTCGGTCAGGGGAGACAGTTGTTGCTCGGACCATTCGCCGGTGGCGGGATCTTTTATCAAGACGTTCGGACGCGTGTTCTTGAGCTTGGTGTAGATCTTTGGATCGATGCCATCGTGTTCACCAAAAGTCAGACCGATCGGATCGAGGTGCTTCACGATTTTGCCGGCGTTGTTCCAGACGGTCACATTGAAGAGGCCGCCGAAATGATCTGTTTTCAGGTCGCGGGAGAAGGTTTTCTTGATGTCTTTGATGACGGGTAGTTGGGCCTTTATGGTCTGCGAGCAGAGATTTTCAAAATCGGTTTGCGTGAGCTTGGGCTTGGAACGCTCGGCGACGGTTTTGCCGGCGGCGGCGAGCTTATCGGTATATTCTTTGTTCTTGGCGGCGTCGACCAGATTGCCCTGCATCAACGTGACGGAGACGACGGCAAACTCGCCATCGGCCAAGTCGCCCTTCCAAAGGATGAGGGGCTCCTTCACGGTGGCGACGGGCTTTTTCGGGCCGACCGACCACGGTTTATCTTTGGGGAACTGCTCGGAAAACTCTTTGCCGTTGGCGATGCCGGTCACCAGCATATAGGCTTGATCGTCGCCTTTTTCGAGCGGGAAGGTTTGGACGGCTCGAAGGGCATCTAACTCCAATGACACGGGCACCGCCTTGGCAATCGGGGCCTGCGCGATGAAAGCGAGCATGCAATATGAGAAAGCGGTGGCGGCCCACACACGACTGGATGCGAAATTCATTTCAAAACTCCTGCGGGATAAAAAGGGTCGACGTCGACAGCCGAAAGGTTTCGGCGTGTGTCGAGGTTCCGAATTATGCGGATTGGGGGGCATGGCTGCAACTGTGAAAGGAACGATTCCGTACTCTAAAGCGGACGCTACGCAGAAAAGCAAAGTCATGCGGAAGTGCCATTGGAAACGAATTTGGGATATCATAGTAGTGGATGAGAGAAGCTGCATGGGTCACGTCAGGTGACTATCTGTCGGGAGATTGGGTTTGGTGCCTATGAGTGAACCGTTGATTCCACCGCTTGGGCCCTGTTTTGTGAGCCATAATATGGCTTTAGGGGGCGCGCAGATTGCGGTTTTGCGAATGATTCAGGCGCTGCCGGATTGGGTTCGGGAGCGGACATCGCTGTGCGTGCAGGCGGATGACATGCCATTGGTGGAACCGGCATTAAGCGCGGGGTTTTCGTGCAAATCGATTTCGGTGAATCCACCGGAGAATCCGTCTTCGTGGATTTTGAGTTATGGGAACCTTGCCGGGCTGCCGGAGCGGCCGACGTCTTTGCTGCTGCATTCGTGGGATGATGAAGGGTTTCGATATATCTCCAAAGCGTATGGCTCGCTTCGTGGATTGACAGTTGCAGGCGTATCGCAGCAAGTGCTGGATCGGTATGCGCCGTGGATTGCCAAAGGTGGGCATCAGGTTGCAGGGATTTTGCCGCCACCGGTGACAGAGTTTACGCGCGTGAAAGGGAGGCGGAGTAAGCATCGGATCATTGTTGCGTGGATGGGTCGGCCATTGGAATCCAAGGGGTTGATGAGCCTGCCTTATTTGCTGGCGATGGATGAACGGATCGTCGTTCGCTGCTGGACCGGGGCGTTGACCGGTGGGAATGCCTACACGCGCAAGGTGCAGGGTGAGACGATGGAGAAGTTGCTGAAGCTGGCGACGAAATTAGGAGTGATCGATCGGCTGGATTTACGGCCATTGGATTTTGATCCGTTTAACTATCGTGAGCGATTGCGCGGAGCGCATGTGTTGCTGGGGAACAGCTTCCGCGAAGGGTTTTTGATGACGGCGGCCGAGGCTTTGAGCTGCGGTGTGCCGGTGGTCGTAACGAAATCGTGCGGCGTAAGCGAATTTATCCGCGAAGGTGTAAACGGGTGTCTGATCGATTGGAATGACAATCCGAAAAGGCTCGCCAAATCAGCCTGCAAAGCAATCGAGCAGGCGGTTGGGTTTGGGGCGATGGATTGTCTTTCATCGGTCCAGAATTTATCGATCAATGCGGGGTATCGCGAAACGTATGGTCAAGTTCTGGCGAATCTCACGCATACCAGTTTGCAGTATGCGGAGGCGCGCGTAACGGTGGGTTTGCGGATTCATAAGGGAATGCGGATCGATCATCTGGATCAGGCGGCGGCCAGTGTGGCGATGCAGAGCTACAAGCGATTCAAGACGGTGCTGCTGGTCGATGGCCCATGGGAATATGGGGAGAGCCTGGCGGCGCGATACGATTTACCCTTGATTTGCACAGGTTTGGAGCCGGATATCACGCATTGTTCAGGGCTGCATCGGTTGGCGGTGGAGCAATGCGATACGGAATTTTATAAGCCGTTGGATTATGACGATCAGTTGTTGCCGGGGTATCTGGAGCGCGCGGTGGCGACGCTCGATTCAACGCGGCGCGATGTGTATGGATGTATGTTGATGACGTTGGAGGGAGATCAGTATTCACCTCGCTGGTGGCCGAATAAACCAGTCGAGACGATGTTCACGGGCAACTCGAACGACAATCAGTTGCCGCATAGTTCGGTGATGATGCGAACAGCGGCTTGCCGTGCGGCAGGGAATTATAATGCGGTGGCGGTCGGACTGGGGGCGGATGATTACAGCCTCTGGTATCGACTGCATCAGACCGGCGCGACATTTTATCGGGACGATGAGGTGCGGAATGTGGTGTACCGCATCCATGAGAAAAATTCGTTAAAGATTCGCAAGGCGCGATATGGGGAAGGGACTCCGTCATCGACCGGCACAGCTCGGAAGATTGCCGCGGGAGCGGCGGCGGCTTCAATGGTGCTGGGGTTGGTGCATCGGTTGGATAGTGCGCATGCGCTGACGCCGACCCCTTCAAAGATGACGCAGCCGGGGGAGGGGCAAGTGAAGAAGGCTGTGGAGAAAGTGGTGGAGAAGAAGTCGATGCCGCCGGCGAAACCGGTGAAGGCGAAGAAGGAGTTGGTGGCACCGGGATCGTAAGGGGTTGTAGCATGGGCGTCTCGCCCGTGCTTTTCAGTGGGGCGGAAGAAATGCACGGGCGGGACGCCCATGCCACCAATCGATCATCTCGGGTGTTTTTGGCGGTAGACGCTTGGGGGCATTCCCAGTTTTTTCTTGAAAACGACGCTTAAGTATTCGACATGCTCGAAGCCGGCGCGATGCGCGATTTCGGTGAGCGGGAGGCTGGTTTCTCGCAGGAGTTCTTTCACGCGGTTGAGGCGGACGCGGTCGATCTCATCGTGTGGCGTACGGCCGACGAGTTTCTTGAACCTCGCTTCCAGCTTGCGACGGCTGAGCGCGACGCCGCCGAGAACGTCTGATACATTGATTCCTTCGCAGGCGCGGGCGCGAATATAACGGATGGCCTGCGACACATCCTGATCTTCGATGGCCAACACATCGGACGATTCGCGAACGATCACACCGAGCGGTTCGATGAGATGTTCACCGGAAGTTACTTTTTTGCCGCTCATCAGTTTGTCGAGCAATGAGGCGGCCAGGTATCCGGTGCTGTGGGTATCGGGGGCAACACTACTTAATGGCGGGTCGGCGAGTTCGCAGAGAAGTTCGTCGTTATCCACGCCGATGACGGCAACTTCATCGGGGACGGCTGCGCCCACCAGACGGCATGCTTCAAGTACCTGGCGTCCGACGATGTCGAAGCAGGCCATGATACCCACTGGTTTTGGAAGTGCTTTGATCCACAAAGCGAGGCTGGCCATTTGATCGCCCCAGCCGTCGTTGGTGCGGTGACCGACGTTTGAACGGTGCATGTGTGCCTGCCGGCCGGCGTGTCGGGCGATGTATTTTAAGTGTTCGCCTCGCAATTTGGTCCTGTTGTATTGGTCGTCACCGCAGTAGGAGAAATGTTT
>JBBRMF010000267.1:0-7042 GCA_038230975.1 Tepidisphaerales bacterium | reverse complement strand
GATGAAGCAGCACCTCCACATCAAGGCTTTCTTCGGCACGACCCCCAACGCCGTGAAGACGCAGCTTTGGATCGCGGTGATGGTCTATGTGCTGGTTCACCTGTTGAAACATCGCCACGACCTGAATCAGACTCCCAACGACATTGCGCAAATCCTGAGCATCACCGTGATCGAGAAAACCCCTATAAAACAAGTGTTTTCAGAGATTCAGGAGAAAAACGACGGAGACGAAAAACGTAACCAGTTGATGCTGTTCGACTTCTGACCGGACAGTAGTGATCGGCTGTGGCAGATTTCATCGGGCTGTCGCTGCCGGCGATGAGCCGACTGGTCGATGGACTTGTCGAGAAAAAGCTGCTCGCGCGCAAGTCGTGCGCGGATGATCGTCGACATGTGCGTTTGAGCGTCACTCGGGCCGGTGAAGCTGCCCTTCAAGAAGCACGGCAATTGGCCCAGGCCCATTTAGCCAAGGCGCTGGAGCAGATTTCTCCGAAGCAGCGCCTAGCCGTCGTTCAATCCATGAAGATCCTGCGAGACGTTTTCACCCCTGACTCTTCCGCCGCTGAAATCTCATCTGATGTTGAGTCAGGCAACACCTGATTCCAGGAACTTCCTATGTGGATTGTACGCCTTGCGCTTCGCAGACCTTATACCTTCGTCGTGATGGCGATGGCGATCATTCTGCTTGGATTGGTCGCAATTCTGCGTATGCCGACCGACATCTTCCCGGATGTGGATATCCCGGTCATTTCGGTCATCTGGCAATACCCCGGCATGTCCCCCACTGAGATGGAAGGCCGCATCGTACGGATGTACGAAAGCGTGCTGACCACCACCGTCAACAACATCGAACACATCGAAAGCCAGGCACTCAACGGTGTCAGCGTGACCCGCGTTTACTTCCAGCCCGGTGCCAAAATCGAAGAGGCGACCGCGCAGGTGACCGCCATTTCACAGACCGCATTGCGCCAAATGCCGCCCGGTTCCGTCCCGCCTTTGATTCTGCGATACAGCGCCAGCACTGTCCCCATTTTGCAGCTTTCGATGAGCAGCGACACACTTTCCGAGCAACAGCTCTTCGACATCAGCGCCCAGTTTTTCCGCACCGAGTTGGCGACCGTTCAAGGCGCGATGATTCCCTGGCCGTACGGCGGCAAGCAGCGCCAAATCATGGTCGACCTCGAACCGGACAAACTCTACAGCTTTGGACTTTCCGCCGCCGACGTCAGCACCGCGTTGAACGTGCAGAATCTGATTTTACCCTCCGGTACCGCAAAAATAGGGACACAGGAGCTCTATGTTCGCCTGAATTCCAGCCCCGAAATGGTCGATCAGATTAACGATCTGCCGATCAAAACGGTCAATGGCACCACCGTCTACATCAAAGATGTGGCCCACGTCAGCGATAAGTATTTGCCGCAAACAAATCTCGTGCATGCCGAAGGCAAAAAAGGCGCGCTGATCTCGATCTACAAACTGGGCAACGCCTCGACGCTCGACATCGTCAAACGCGTGCGTGCAGCTTTGCCAGCAGTGCTTCCGCGCCTGCCCCATTTTGAACAATTGAAGATCACCCCGCTGTTTGATCAATCCGTTTTCGTCCGGGCCTCCATCAGCGGTGTGGTCAAAGAAGCCGCGATCGCCGCAGGATTAACCGGGCTGATGATCCTGCTATTCCTCGGCTCCTGGCGCAGCACGCTCATCATCTGTATCTCCATTCCGCTTTCGATTCTCGTGTCGATCATCATGCTCTGGGTGCTTGGCCAAACGCTGAATGTGATGACGCTTGGCGGTATGGCGCTGGCGGTCGGAATTCTCGTCGACGACGCCACGGTGGAGATCGAAAACATCCACCGCAACCTTCACCAGCGAAAACGACTGGTGCAGGCGATTCTGGATGGCGCACAGCAAATTGCCGTGCCGGCGTTCGTCTCCACGTTGTGCATCTGCATCGTGTTTATCCCCGTCGCCTTCATCACCGGCCCGGCCAAGAGCTTGTTCACACCCCTCGCGATGGCCGTCGTGTTCGCGATGATGACCAGCTATTTCCTCTCCCGCACACTCGTGCCGACGATGGTTCACTACCTGCTTGAAAACGAGGTTGAACTTTATGGCGGAGTGGAGCAGCAGGGCATTCAGCACTCTCATCTCGATCCGAATCGGCACGTCGGTTTTGGCGATTCCTTCCGGTGGGCGCTCAAAGCCATGGGCATCGTTGCAATCCTCCTGGTGGGTCTTGGCGGAATCTTCCGGGTTCTACCCGCTGCCACGAAGTCGATGGTCGACCCATATCTGCCCGAAACGCTCACGGGTTTCCCGAAGGAATTTCACACCGACCCGATGCACGCCGCGCTGTCGCTGGTGACAATGATCGCGTTCATTCTTTTAACCGTCGCGATCGCCTACGAGATATTCCAGAACAACTGGATCTGGCGAACGCACCAGTCGTTCAACCGTCAATTTGAAAAATTCCGCAGATTCTACGGCGGATTCCTTGCGCTGGCCTTGGAACACCGCTTCGTCACCGCATCGATCACCACGGTCTTTGTGATTGGTTCGTGCTTTTTATTCCCGTACATCGGGAAAGATTTCTTCCCATCCGTCGATGCAGGCCAAATCCGACTTCACGTTCGCGCACCGGCCGGCACGCGACTGGAAGAGTCGGAACGATATTTCGCCCGCGTCGAAGCGTTCCTCAAAACACAGATTCCCGCCAATGAAATCACATCCATGCTGGACAACATCGGCATTCCGAACAGCGGTATCAATTTGTCCTTGAGTGATGGTTCGCAGATTTCCCCGGCGGACGGGGAGATCCTGATCGCATTAAGTGAAGCCCATCATTCCACTGCCGACTACGTAAAATCGCTGCGCAAAGAGCTTCCGAAAAATTTCCCCGGGCTAATGTTCTACTTTGCTCCGAGCGACATCGCCACGCAGGTGTTGAACTTCGGATTGCCCGCCCCGATTGATGTGCAAATCCAGGGATCAAAGGCAACCGAGGAACAGAATTTAAAGATCGCCGAGGAACTGCGGCAGAGAATCGCCGCCGTGCCGGGGGCGGTGGATGTACATATTCATCAAGTAACCAAGACACCAGACCTGCGCGTCCTGGTCGATCGCACGAAAGCCGGTCAGCTTGGCCTTACCCAGCGCGATGTGGCGAATGATCTGCTCGTCTCCCTTTCATCGAGCGCCCAGACCTCTCCAAACTACTGGTTGGATCCGAAACTTGGCGTGCAATACTCCGTGGCCGTGATGACGCCGCAATATAAAATCAACAGCCTGACCGCACTGCAGAATACACCCGTGATCACTCCAGGAATTCAAGAGACGCAGTTGCTCGGAAACCTTGCCGATATCGAGCGCGGCACCAGCGCGACCAACGTCACGCACTACAATATCCGGCCAACGCTTGACATCCAGGCCAACGTCCAAGGATCGGATCTTGGCTCGGTCTCGACTCAGATTCAGAAAATTGTCGACGATATCAAACCGAAATTACCCAAGGGAACCTCGATCACGCTGCGCGGCCAGGTTGAAAGTATGAATTCGTCGTTCCAGGGATTGGCCATCGGAATTGTCGGCGCGGTGATCCTGGTTTACCTGTTGATGGCAGTGAATTTTCAATCATGGCTTGATCCGCTGATCATTTTGATGGCACTTCCCGCGGCCGTTGCCGGCATCCTGTGGATGCTGTTTACAACCCGCACCACAATCAGCGTGCCATCGCTGATGGGTTCGATCATGACGATCGGCGTGGCAACGGCGAACAGCATCCTGATGATCACGTTCGCCAACGATCAGCGGAAAGAACGCGGCCTGAATGCGCACGATGCCGCACTGGCCGCCGGTTTGACCCGCCTTCGCCCGGTCGTCATGACGGCGCTGGCGATGATCATCGGCATGTTGCCGATGTCGCTGGGGCTCGGTGAAGGTGGCGAACAAAACGCCCCGCTCGGCCGCGCCGTAATCGGCGGTCTGAGCGTGGCCACCTTCGCAACCTTGTTCTTCGTACCGCTGGTCTACAGCGTACTGAGAACAAAACCGCCGCACGAAGTGGTTGAACCTGAATTGCAAGAAGTTTGAAACGGAGTGAATGTATGGAAATCGATCGAACACTTAAACCCCCGACTCCATCGGCAACGCCGAAAGGTCACTCGGCTGGGCCTGCTCACACGGATCACGAAGAGATTGACCTGAACGTCACCAAACCGGGTAAAGCCTCGGTACTCATCGCGGCGGTGGTCTCCGTCGTGCTGCTGGGTGTCCTTTTGATCACCGGCCTGATCCCCCGCCTGCACCAGACGCAGGAACTGGCCAGCAATGCCGCCGGCCAGGAAAACGCGGCGATCAACGTAAACGTCGCTCGACCCCGCCGCGCGCCGGTTGAAGTGAACATCGTCATCCCCGGGAATCTGCGACCCTGGCAGGAAGTGTCGATCTTTTCCCGAACAACCGGCTACCTGAAAAAATACTACGTCGACATCAGCGAACACGTCGAAGCCGGGCAACTGATGGCGGATATCGATTCACCGGAAATCGATCAGGAACTCGGTCAAAATCAGGCCGCCCTTCTCCAGGCCAAAACCGCCGTCTCCAAGGCGATGACCGATCGCGATCTGGCCAGGGTAACTTTGAATCGGTTTGTCTCCTTGAAAGAATCGCACAGCGTTTCGCTTCAGGATCTGGACGAAAAGCAAGCGGCGATGGCAGCGGCGGAATCGAATCTCGAATCCACCAAGGCCAACGTCGCCGCCGCCGAGGCAAATGTCCGACGAATGACCGAGATGAAACGCTTTGAAAGAGTGATGGCCCCTTTTTCGGGTGTCTGCACCGGACGGGCTTATGATGTGGGCTCGCTCATCCTTGCAAACCCCACCGCCACGGACATCAAACCGATGTTCAAGATCGCGCAGAACGATGTATTGAAGGCCTTTGTAAACGTCCCGCAATCTGCCGCCTTGCAGATCAAAAAAGGAATGGAAGCCAAAATCACCGTGCGTGAACGGCCCGGTCAGATCTATGTTGGCAAGGTGATGGGAACCACCAACTACCTCGACCCGATGAGCCGATCGTTGCTGACTGAAGTCAAAGTGCCAAACCCGAAGGAACCCGATGGCTCTTTCTCACTCTTACCTGGAATGTATGTTCAGGTGAGTTTCACGATCAGCCGCGATACACCCCCGCTGATGGTTCCCGCCCCGGCACTCGTCACCAACGCCGACGGCACTCAATTGGCCGTGTTGCAAGACGGCATGGCTCACTTCAAAAAAGTGACCCTCGGACAAGACTACGGCACGGAAGTCGAGATCATCTCCGGTTTGGCCGGAGATGAGCAGATCATCGCCAACCCCGGTGAACGCGTCGTCGAAGGTGCCGCAGTGCATCCGGTCAACACGCCATCCGCTCAACCGACCGCAGAATTAACCCCGTCTCGTGAAAAAGCCGAAAAGGTGTCACAGCTCACCAAGGAATGATTTCCGGTCCCCTCTCCCCATATGCGCATGGGGGGAAGGGATCAGACGCACCGATGCTACTTTTTTTGTTCCCGCGCCCACGAATCGCGCAACGAAACCGCACGATTAAACACAAGGTTTTCCGCAGTCGAATCTTTGTCGACGCAGAAATACCCATGCCGTTCAAACTGGCAGCGATACCCTTCCGCAACCCCTTGCAGGCTAGGCTCCAGCTTCGCCTGAACCACTTCCAATGATTTTGGATTTAGATTCGCCTTCCAGTCCAGTCCTTCCGGCACATCTTCCGGATCGGGCTTGGCGAACAGGTGATCGTAGAGCCGCACTTCAGCATCGATCGCGTGAGCCGCCGAGACCCAATGGATCGTCCCCTTCACCTTGCGGCCATCGGGAGGATTGTCACCCCCGCGCGTTGCCGGATCATATGTGCAATGAATCTCCGTCACGTTTCCTGCCGCATCCTTCACAACGCTTTCGCACTTCACGAAGTACGCCCATCGCAACCGAACTTCCTTGCCCGGCGTCAAGCGGAAAAATTTGGGAGGTGGTGTCTCGCGGAAATCATCCTGCTCGATATAGATCACACGAGAAAACGGCACCTTCCGCGTCCCGGCCGACGCATCCTCCGGGTTGTTCACCGCGTCCAATTCCTCGGTGATCGTCATCGGATAATTCGTAATGACCACTTTCAATGGCTTCAGCACCCCCATCACACGCGGGGCCTTCTTATTCAATTCATCGCGCAGAAAATTCTCGAGCACCGACATCTCAACCACACTATTGGTTTTGTTGACGCCAATGTGCTTGCAGAAAGCCCGCACCGCTTCCGGCGTATAGCCTCGACGGCGAAAACCGCTAATCGTCGGCATGCGCGGGTCATCCCAACCGTTGACGATCTTCTCCTGCACAAGCTGCAACAACTTACGCTTGCTGAGCATCGTGTAGCTTAAGTTCAGCCGCGCAAATTCAATCTGTTGCGGATGCCAAATCTGCTTGTCTTTCACACGGCCTTCATTCACCGCGTCGATAAACCAATCGTATAACGGCCGATGATTCTCAAACTCCAGCGTACAAATAGAATGGGTGATTTTTTCCAGCGAATCTTCAAACCCATGCGCCCAATCGTACATCGGGTAAATGCACCAGCTATCCCCCGTGTTGTGATGCGTCTCATGCAAAACCCGATACATCACCGGGTCGCGCAGATTCAGGTTCGGCGAAGCCATATCGATCTTGGCGCGCAGCACTTTGGAGCCATCCGGAAATTCACCCTTGCGCATGCGCGCAAGCAGATCAATATTTTCCTCAACGGTGCGATTCCGAAACGGGCTCTCTTTCCCCGGGCTGTTTAGCGTCCCGCGCGACAGGCGAATCTGTTCCGCAGTTTGATCGTCGACATACGCTTTTCCCTTGCGAATCAGCTCGACCGCGTACGCATACATCGTTTCAAAATAATCGCTGGCCCAAAGTTTGTTGGTCCATTTGAACCCCAGCCAACTCACATCCTCTTCAATCGAGCGGACATATTCCAGTTCTTCCTTGGCCGGATTGGTATCGTCGTAGCG
>JBBRMF010000266.1:0-7095 GCA_038230975.1 Tepidisphaerales bacterium | reverse complement strand
TCACCGGCGACCTTGCCCTTATCGCACCCGAGTTCCAGCGAGGGCAGGCGAGTCTTATCACCAATTTTGGCCGCTGCCACCTGGTCGACCGAGATTCCCAGATGAATGTCTGCACCGCCGGTCTTCTTCGGATGAACACCGGTGAGGAAGGCTGCTGCGGATCGAGCGTGATCGCCCGCGCCGTCACCGTGCGCCTCGGCTGCATTGAGTGCAAGACCCGTCAAGATTGAGATTTCTTTCGCGACATTCTTCAAAGGCATGAGCGTCGGAGTCAGCGCGAAATTGGCACCGGTTGTCGCCGGTGTGAAATTCGGCATCCACATTCCATTTGGAAGAAACAGGAATGCCGTGCGAACCGGAGCCGCGCGACCTACCGCGCCGAGTGCTTCGGAGCCTGCACCTGCCAGAAAGCCCTTGGGCATCATGGCATCCAAAAGCGGAAGCGCCATGCCGACACCTAAACCACGCAACATTGTTCTACGAGATATCGCCCAATTGCTCACAAAACACCTCAATCTTTTTTAAGCCAAAAGCTCTACTCACCACATCGCGCGAAGAAGGTCACTCGATACGCTGCTTTTGAAACGCGTCACTTTTGATGATCCCCAGCATCAAGCTCGAAAACCTGTAGTTATTCTGCTTGACCGATGCACAGATGTCATCGATCGTACACTGATCATAGGGTTCTATACCCCGGCCGATGGCGTACGTTAGCATTTTCGTACTAAGACATCGTACAAATCCATCCTTCTTCTCCATGATTGCATTCTTTAAATCTTGCGGACCTGCAATCTTATGACCCCCGGGAAGAACGCCCGATGTGTCAATTTCAAAATTACCTTCCTTATCCCGCCATTGTCCGATCGCATTGTAATTTTCCAATGCAAAACCGATCGGATCCATTCGCTTGTGGCAAGAAGCGCAAGTTGGGTTGGCACGATGAGCTTCAAATCGCTTGCGCATCGATGCCGAATCGAGATCCTTCTTCTTTTCGCTGAGCGCAGGAACATCCGGCGGTGGGGGTGGCGGCGGGGTGCCCAGGATCGCTTCCAGAATGAATTTGCCGCGTTTAACCGGCGAAGTGCGGCTTGGCATGGCCGTCACCGTCAGCACGCCCGCCATCGTCAGAACCCCACCACGATGGTCAGCGGAAGTCAGAGGAACTTTTCGGAAGAAATCACCTGTAACACCTGTCAGGCCATAAAACGCTGCGAGCTTTTCGTTGACAAACGTATAATTTGAATCAAGCAATTCCAGCAGGCTGCGATCCTCTGAAATAATGGACTGAAAATAGGTCTCGACTTCCTTTTTCATCGACGACTTCAGCGCTCGGAATGCGGGAAATCGCTTGACATCGACGTCGTAGTCATCCAAAACGCGCAGTTCGAGCCATTGGCCTTCAAAATTAGTGGCAAACGCCTGCCCCTTCGGATCGGCTATCATCCGTTTGAGTTGAGCCTCAATGACTCCAGGTTGTCGCAGTTTCCCGGCGGCGGCGGCAGTAAACAGCGCTTCGTCCGGCATCGTACTCCAGAGGAAGTAACTGAGCCGCGATGCCAAAGCATAGTCGCTGATTGGCGCAGCTTTTCCGATGGAGTCGGTGGGGGGCAATTCAATTCGATACAGGAAGTGAGGCGAGCAGAGTACGGCGGCCATCGAAGTCTTCATCGCTTTTTCGTATTTGTCACCGGCAGTTCGGGCAGCCGCAAAAAGCTTCATCAGCCGAGCGGTTTCATCTTCAGTGACCGGCCTGCGAAATGCCCGAGTGGTGAATTTCTGTAAGACTCTTTTGGCGCATTCTTCTTCGCTGCCATCATGCGGTGGCAGGCTGAACACAATCTTCCTTTGGAATTCCGTCGGCGGTGGAACAGGTAGCTGGGCCGCATTTTTAGGGCCGTCGACAGAAAGTGACTCCACGATCAATTTGCGAATCGTCACCTTCGGCGGGGCGTTCTTGTTCACCGGAAGGATGGGTTTGGGTTTAGCCGGTTGCGTCGTCGGCTGCGTCGTCGCTTTATCCACCGGAGGCACTGGTTTTTCCGTAAATTCGTTCAGAAAGGCGACCCCGATTTTGTGCTCGCCTTCTTTGAGTGGCACGAGGATGGAATCCAACTGGGGGGAATCCTTGACCGCCTTGACATCAATCAGCCGGGATGGGGCACCATCGACCCGAATGGCCATGCGCACCGCCTCGGTCCCCACCTGTTGGCCATAAGTGCGAACGCGGATTTCATACTGACCGGTGGCCGGGATCGTCTGTTTGATGAAAAGTTCACCATTGGCCGACACGGACCAGGCGACATCCCCCGTCGGATTTCCGCCTGATGTGCTCGCGAGCTTTACACCATCGTATTTGATGGTCTGCCGTTTCGGACCTTCTGTCACAATCGCTTTGTCCAGGGCTATCTCGGCTGCGGCAAGGTATTTCTCGGCCAGCAAAGGAGACATCGACAATACTTCGGCGATGTTGTCAAAACCGTATCCGCTGTCATCGGCCGGGAAATCGGCGGCGGGTTTGAAATCCACCCCCAGAAGATCTCGAATCGTGTTGTTGTATTCCGCGCGGTTCAGTCGGCGAATCGTGACGCGGCCGGGGTCTCGAGGGCCGGTGCAATCCCGAAACGTCACAGCTTCGTTTATAAAACCGGTCAATAGCGCTTTTTCCGCATCGGTCGGTTGCGGCTTATCTTCCGGTGGCATGCTTTCGCTCACCAGTTGGTCGGCAATATTTTCCCACGTCGGCCGGTCTGATTGTACCGCCGCAAAATGCGTGAATTTGTCGAGCGTCACATCCCCTTTGTGTTTGCCGTTGGCGTGACAGCTGTAACAGTACTTTTCGAAGAGGGGTTGAACTTCGTTCTTGAATCGAACTTCAAAACGATCGGCGGGGGAAATCGGGGGGACCGGGGCGGCTCCTCGGGCGGTAAGGGTGTGCGCGGTGATTAGTGCGATGGCTAAGCCGCAAGCGGCTAGTCCCATCCGATAAAACTGTTGAGTGGGTAGCGTCATTCGAGGGTTGGTACGGCTCAACCGTCCATTTGTTGGCGTAAGACGATCAAATTACTTGAAAAATACGTACAGATTGCTAACAAGTCGGTAATAGAAACGGGCAAAGTTCATAGTCGCCTTGGTACACGCGTTGAGTTAGAATGTGTGAGGTCATTCAAAATCGACCAGAAAAGGATGGCTTCAAAGATTATGGATTCACTTGCACAACCTCCGGCCGGTCAGTCTGAGAACCTCGACGCACGAGGCTCGAAGCTTACCGAGCTTCACGCGCCGATTGATCCTGCCCGCGAAGGTTTGTTCGCAGGAATAAAGCGCATCGGGTCTTTTTGCTGGTGGCTGTTGACCGGGTTCGGTCTGTTGGGTTCGATACTTCGACGCCGAAGCGCTCGATTCAAAGTCGAAGAAATCGTCGTCTATTCCGTCCATCGCTCATTTTTTCTATGGGCCATTATTTTGACGGGTTTTATCTCTGCGTTGAGTCTTCGCCACCATGGCAATCCGGTGGTCTGGGGATGGGTCTATATCTGGGTGATGCTCTATACATTGCTCACGCTGCTGTTCGATCTCAGTTCACTGAAGTTCTTACTCTGGACCGGCATTTTCACTTTCGCCTGGGTCGTGTCGAAATATCTGGAGGACATGAAGCACCTGCAAGTGCTCTCGCTTCTCACCGGATATCTGCGGCAACTCCATCCGCAAATGGACCCCGGTTTTGCCAGTGTGATGAGTTGGTTGCTGCTCGGACCCTGGCTGATCTCGCTGTTTCATTCCTTCAGCCGAGGGAGAAAAGTTTTCTCGCCGAATTCCATTGAAGAATGGTATTTTGGTGAAGGACATGAGATCACCGATCGCTCGGGTCTTAAATTCCGCAGCCGTTACCGCGACATTCTTGAAACCACGCTCGGCTTGGGCAGCGGTGATCTGGAAGCAGTCAACGGCAACGGTGTTGTCGTAAAGCGCTGGGAGAACATCATCTTTCTGATGTTCATTTGGAATCGCCTCGACGAAATCCTGCACCAACGCAGCCTCGTGGTGGATAACACGAAGGAGGATCCAGTCGAAGTCGAAACCTCCAGCAAGGTCAAGTGATTGGAGCAGAAAGAATTCCCACAACGGGAATTCTTTCGTTTGATATTAGAATTTGACAGTTCGTATACGATCGAATCGAGGGCACTGCATTCAGGAGTGTTGGTTTGCGTCAATTTCACCGTCAGCCAATTGCGTACTTTGTTGCCTTCGTTACGGCTTTCGGCATTTCGGCAGCCGAGACTTCATTTCCTCCGACACAACCAGTTGATCCAAAGCTTTTCAACGAGCATGTTAGGCCAGTTTTGATCGAGCAGTGCGTGAAATGCCATGGGGGCGAGAAGATCAAAGGCAGTTTCGACATGACGACCCGCGAACGGATGTTGCACCCCGGCGACGACGGTCCGGCAATCATTCCGGGGGATTCAAAAAGCAGCCGACTGATGAAATTAATCCGGCATGAAGACGATCCACACATGCCGGAAAAGCGCGACAAACTATCCGATGAATCGATCGCGTACATCGCCAAGTGGATTGATGCGGGAGCGCCTTTCGATCAACCTCTGGTCACGAAATCGACGGTCGCCCGCGGACATGCAACGGTGACCCCCGAGGATCGGAAGTTCTGGTCATTCGTTCCGCTTAAAGCCGCACCTTTGCCAGAAGTCAAAAATACCGCATGGTGCCGCACGGGCATCGATCGATTTGTTTTAGCCGCGTTGGAATCCAAGGGAATCGGCCCGAACAAGTTGGCCGCAAAGCGACAATTGATCCGCCGTGCATCCCTCGATCTGATCGGGCTTCCACCCACACCGGAGGAAGTAGACGCGTTTGAAAAAGACATTTCCCCGAATGCCTACGAGACTCTGATCGATCGCCTTCTTGCCAACCCGCACTACGGCGAGCGATGGTCCCGCCATTGGTTGGATGTGGCGCGTTTCGGTGAGAGCCACGGGTACGAGCAGGATTACGATCGGCCTTACGCCTACGTCTATCGCGATTTCTGCATTCGCGCGCTGAATGAGGATCTGCCATATGACACGTTCGTCAAATGGCAGTTGGCAGGGGATGAGATCGAACCGAAAAACCCCCAGGCTTTGGCGGCCACCGGTTTTTTAGCCGCCGGGACACATGCTACACAAATCACCGCGAACCAGGCGGAAAAAGAGCGATACGATGAGCTCGACGACATCGCCAACACCACTGGCACGGCATTCCTCGGACTCACCATCGGTTGCGCGCGATGCCATGATCACAAGTACGATCCCATCCCCACGAAAGACTATTACCGCTTTCTATCGACCTTCACCACGACCGTGCGCGGCGTGGTTCTAAACGACCCGCAGCGCGGTATCATCCCGCAGCCCACGACCCAACCGGATGGCCATTACCCCGCCACTCGGCCTACAACGCCGTACATGATGGTTTGCAGCGAGGGCATTCCCGCCATCCGCTGCCATACCCAGGGCCCCGATTTCTATCCTCAAACTTTTTTCTGTAAGCGGGGCGACGTCAATCAAAAAGATGCCCCGGTCACACAAGGCTTTTTAACGATCCTTGAGAATTCGCCCGACGCCGAGAAGCATTGGCAAATCGAAGCCCCCACGGGCAGTAAGCTGAGCTATCGACGCACGTCGTTGGCCAACTGGATCACCGATACCCAGCAAGGTGCCGGTCAATTGCTGGCCCGCGTTATCGTCAATCGATTATGGCAGCATCATTTTGGTCGAGGTTTGGTTTCCACTCCGAATGATTTCGGCGCGCAAGGCGACAAACCCACACATCCGGAATTGCTCGATTATCTGGCGTCAGAACTCCTCAAAAACCAATGGCGATTGAAGCCCATCCACAAGCTCATTCTGACCAGTGCCGTGTACATGCAGGGCAACGAATATGACGAACATCGAAACACCCTCGACCCGGAAAATCTTCTGCTGTGGCGTCGCCCGCTGATTCGACTGGAAGCCGAAGTCATTCGCGACTCCATGCTTTCCGTCAGCGGCCAGCTCGACGCCACGATGTTTGGCCCCGGTTCGCTGGATGACAACATGAAACGCCGCAGTATTTATTTCTTCGTCAAGCGAAGCCACATCATTCCGTTGATGCTTCTCTTCGATGCTCCGAATGCGCTCACCGGAATGGGATCGCGGGCGGTCACCACCGTTGCGCCGCAGGCACTGGCCATGATGAATAACCCTCAGGTTCATGGGTTTGCCAAGGCGTTTGAAAGCAGGATCGTTGAAACGTCCATCCCCGCATCTGTCTTCAAAGGATACAAAATCGCGTTTGGCCGCAAGCCAACAGATCGCGAACTTTCAGATGCGTGTGGGTTTGTCGAAGAACAAAAAGCGAAGTATCAAGCCGATGGCAAACAAGACAATGACCAGTTAGCGTTAGTCGATTTTTGCCAGGCGATATTGAGTTTGAATGAATTCATGTACGTCGAGTAGTTGAGCATCTTGGCTAAGACGTGGCGTATTACAATTGTGGGAAAGTGAGGCACCGCATGAATGATTATGAAGCGCGACTTATCGCGACAAAATCAGCATATCCGTTCGATGAATGGCTGCGCTGTGGCATGGAGCAATATACGAAGGAAGCATGCGATTCATTTGTCGCGATATTTGATAATTTGATCAAAAGGCTATTAGCATTGGGAGAAACTGCACCAGAACCGACGAAAATCGAGGCATTTCGTGAAGCTGTGGAAGCACTCAATGCGCTGAATGAGACTGACGAAAGTTTGATCGAGACAGGCGAACGGGAAGATTTATGCGAGCTATGTAACGTGATCGCCACGAGTGCTGGCATCGACCCCTCCGATTACGGAGACGGTGAAGGGCCCGCCAGTGAATGGCGCGACTGGTAAGAAGGAAACCGAATATGAATTATTCCCGCCGATCATTCCTCCAGCGCACCGGCAGCGGTTTCGGAACTCTCGCCCTCGCAACGCTTCTGAGCGAGACATCGGCCCGTGGTGCCGCCACCGTAAATCCATTGGCTGCCCGACCCAGCCAGTTCTCTGCCAAAGCCAAGAGCGTGATCTGGCTTTTTATGAAC
>JBBRMF010000265.1:0-7102 GCA_038230975.1 Tepidisphaerales bacterium | reverse complement strand
GTTCATGACGGAAGTGTCATTGAGGTTAAGCACACCCGTGGTGCCCGTGTCACCGACCACCAGCGAACCGGTGAGGTTGACGACGGACGTTCCGGTCACATTCATCGTGCCGGTTGCGCCATTCGCCGAAGCGATGCGGAGGGTTGGGGTGGTGAGGTTCGCGGTTGCGTTGGTGACGTTGAAGGTACCCGTACCACCACCACCGGCCTGATCGCCACCGATTTCGATGCGACTGCCAGCGAAGATATTGACCGTGTTAGAAACGTTCAATGCGCTAAGGCCCGAGGTATCGCCTCGACCGACGACGATTTCATATTGGTCGGCGCGCAATTCACCGCCGGACATGTTGTAAATGCCGGTGCCGTTGCCACCGATTTCAGCCCAGCCGCCCACCTTCACTAAACCGCCGGACTGATTGACCACGCTGGATGATCCACCATTCTCACTGAGACGCAAGGCACCGTTACCGTCGGTTTGAAGAATACCACCGGAGATGTTCAGGGTACCTACTGAACCTGTGTTATTTGAGACGTAGAATTGGGGATCGCCGTTATCCGAGTGGTGCAGGGTTACCACGGACGTACCGGAAATATTGAAGGTGCCGTTGCCGTTTTCGGCAACGTCGATACGGCCGCCGTAAATGTCGAGCGTACCGCCCGTCATGTTATAGGTTGCGGTTGAACCGGCGCTGCCCGCCATACGCAGCCACTTGGGGCCATGTCCATCAAGAGCACCATCGGTGATATGACCGCCGGATTGGTTCACGACGCCGACAGAGGAGTTCTGTTCGGCGACCAGGAAGTCACCGCCGAGTGTCAAGGTGCCGCTTGAGATATCAAGTTGACCTTGGCCCTGTCGACCGATCGCCAACTGACCTGTCGTCTTCACGACGGTGGAGGCTCCTGTAACGGTCATAACGCCGACACCGCTGTTCCAGCGGCCGACGTTGATATCCCCCGTTTGATTGTATTGGGCGCCGCCGCTGACGTTGAAGAAGCCGGTACCGTCTTGAGCGACGGCAGTGTTGTCAGAGAGCACGTTCACCGTGCCACCGCTGACGTTAAACGTGCCAGTGGTACCCGGCAGCTTGCCCAAGACGAGCCATTTTGAAACAGTCAGCGTGCCGCCGGTCATGTTCAGCGTGCCGTCGCCGGAGGTGGTGTTGGTACCGCCGCCGCCTTCACCCGCTGCACTGCCATCGTCACTGCCACCGATGTAAACAGTGGTGAGCGAAAGGTCGCCCCCGAGGTTTCCAGTGAAGCCACCTGCGAGGTCGAGGCGGTTATTGCCAATGGCGGAGAAGGGCGGGCTGCCCGCGTATTGGGTAGGATCAAGAACATTGCCGGTGGTTCCGACAGTAGGGATGAAGATGAAGTCAGCGGCGCGGGTTGCCGACGGAATGACCATTGCCACAACGGCCGCAGCCGCCAAGCTCAGTTTCCGCTTAACACCGAACTGAGACATCCGGGAAGTAGTAGCACGCAACGACTGAGACATGAGATTGGACACTCTGCACCTCCTGAAACAATGGACCCTGAAACCACTCGTTTCACCGATGGACTCGTCCTCCTCCGACGGAGGAATAACACGCTGAACCATCTCGGAACCCGAGCCTATTGGAACTGTTACACAATTTTAAGAAAATCAAAACGCAAATTTAATGCTCTCTACTGAATTGAAACCCGCGTCATCGTTTGCCTGAAATATCGCAAACGTTTGTCTTGGTCCGAGAAGATGTGAGAAGATCCATGACGGCGAGCTTAGTTCGCGGTACACGGTTCGTTAACTCAATCTTACGGTGCCAAGTATACCTCAAAAACCACGACTTGCTTGCGGTCTGAAAAACTCCAGAAACCATCAGATCCCAGATTCATTGACCACAAGGCCGATAATTTAAAAATATAACGCTGAGATGTCAAGAAAATTCTCGTAACATCTGATGAGGATTTGTAAGAAAGTATGCGGAAACCGCTAAGAAATAGGGGTTCTTGCAAACTTAACTAAAAATAAATTTTTATTTGTGTCTTGGTTATAGGGAGTTCTAAGCACTTATGCGGACGTGTAGTTCTATTTGATAGGGCGGGTATTATCGGCTTTGGATAGGTAGGTAACTTGCCAGGCTGCGAAGGGAATGAGTTGTATTTGGGAGCTTAGGCAAGCAGGGTTGCTGGTGGTGAAGGACGCTGAGATCGGTTTATGAGGCCTGCAAGAATTGCGTCGAGTTTGAACCCAATGTCATGTTCCTGTGAAGTTAGGGTATATAGGGTCAATCTACGCAAGGCATATACAATGGTGTTCTTGTCACGATTTGCGCGATTTTTCAGAAATACGGTGTCGAATGATTGAGAAGGCCGGCGGAATCGCGATGGTTCATATCAATGAGTGACCCATCTATAAAATCTGCGTCTCGAAACTCTGTAGGGATTGACGTGTTTTTCCTGCCTGGGGAATTGACAACGGAGCGGACTCTTGGTAGGGCCGTCGTTGTTTTCGATGTCTTGCGGGCTACCACTTCCATTACGAGCGCTTTGGCAGCGGGGGTGAAAGAGATTCGCGTTTTCGGGGATATTCAGGCTGCGGAGCAGGGTGCGCGGGCGTTTGGCAATTCCGCGCTATTGTGTGGTGAGGTGACGTGCCTTCGACCGCCGGGTTTTGATCTGGGAAATAGTCCGGGCGAGTATCGTCGTGAGGATCATGCGGGGCGGGTCGCGTTTCTGTCAACAACGAACGGTACCAAAGCGATTATCGCGGCGAGGGGGGCTTCGATCGTGCTCATTGGTGCACTGGTGAATGCCACGGCGACCGCGCGGAAGTTATTGGCCTTCGGGAAAGATGTCACACTTTTGTGTTCCGGCACGCAGGGGCACTACTCAATGGAAGATGTGATCGGGGCCGGAGCGGTGATTGATGCGCTGGATTCCATGACGCGATGTATCCTTTTAAGCGATGGCGCTCGCATTGCGCTGAATCTTTTCAGGTCGGCCCGATCCCAGCTTCTAAAAGCGGTGTCAGATACCACGAGCGGCGACAATCTTCGGCGGGCAGGGTTGGACCAAGATATCGACTTCTGCGCCAGGTTGGATTCAATTCCGATCGTGGGGACGATTCGGGAGAATCCACTTCGCGTCATTTTGGAACCCGAAACATCTGGCATGCCTTGATCGTACTTGAGTCATTTCAGTTTGGTGTGGCGGATTTAAGTTTGTCTTACGCAGGGTCCGGTAGCGAGCGTGGGAATTTCCAGGTGGCGTGGGCGTTTCGCCCGCGTTTTCCTGGGAAGAAAGCACGGGCGAGACGCCCATGCCACCATCTTTTCAAAACTTCAAAGCGGACCCTGCGAAAACCGCTGTCGACTACAACGGCACGCTTTTTCCAGTCTCGGCGCTTTTATAAATCCCTTCGATGATGGCCATCAAAGTGACGCCTTCTTTCGCGCCGATGCTTGGTGTGGCGGTGCCGAGGATACATTCTCGAAAATGTCGCATGAGTGCTGTATGACCGATTGTCTTGGGCAGTTTGAGTGGTGTTTCCCTGGCGTTGCCCTTATCGGAGAAGTGGTTGTGCATCATCGCGCCTGCGCCGGTGTAAACATCGATCGCGCCGAGATCGCCATATATGCGGCAGGCCGCTCCATTTTGGGAAGGGGGTTGATTCAATGCCCAGCTAGCGGCTAATTCCAGTGATTGTCCGCCATCAAAACGAATGATGGTGAATGCCGCATCTTCCACATCGGCGACCACGTCTTGAGGCAGCAAACTACCAAATCTGCGATGTGTCACCGCGAACACCGAAACCGGCGCGGGCTGCCCGAGCAAATGCCAGGCAACATCCAGCATGGGCAATCCGAGATCGAGCATGGCACCCCCCCCGGATTTTGATTTGTCGATGTACCATCCCGTGCCGAGTGGGATGCCGCGCGTGCGCGTCCAACTGGCGCGGGCATGATAGATATTTCCCGCGTACCCTTTTTCAATGGCTTGTCTGGCGGCCTGTTCATTGGCACCAAATCGCCGCTGCATGCCGTAAAGAACAACCTTTCCTGCTTTGGTGGCGGCAGCTTCAATCTGTCGTGCTTCTTTTACAGTAATCGCAGGGGGTTTTTCGCAAATGACATGCTTCCCCGCTTTTAACGCCGCCACAGCGATCGGTGCGTGCAGATAGTTCGGCAGACAAATGCTGACTGCATCGATCTCCTTGTCATCCACCAGTTCTCGAGCATCTGCATATTCACGAACAATGCTGAATTCATCGATCATCTGCTTGCGACGCGCGGGGATGAGGTCCGCCACGGCTTCCAGTTTGAACCCGCCTGCCGCCTGATATCCCTTGGCGTGTGCTTTGCCAGGCCATCCACCACCGATGATTCCGATCCGCGTTGCATCCGCCATTCAGTGATTCCTTTCACGAGGGGTGGGTGTTATAGCGGGGGAGGTGAAAGGAAGGAAGTTAACGAATCAATCAACCCCTCACGCGAAAGGGATTTTGAGCGTATACTATGAGTTATGAGTATCCCTCCCCGCGAGGAGTTTTCGACGTTGGTGATGCAGTTGGTCAAGGGGAAGTTCCCCCTGGTTAAAATCCTGCCTGCGAAGGAAGGCTTTGCCGTTACGGTGAATGGCAATCTGGCGTCGCTGGAAAATCTTTACCGCATGGCCACGCTTCGGCCAGATGATCTTACGCAGCACGTCAATCGTTGGGTGGTTGAGTTGCTTCGCGCTTCTGAAGGGACGCACGATCAGGAAGGCTCGTTCGAGGAACTGAAAGAACGATTGTTACCGTTGGTGCTGTCGAGTGAAGGGGCGCAGGCGCGCGGGCCAACGGTCGTGACTGAGCCGTTGGTGGATGGATTGATCGTGGCCTATGCGATCGATAGCGATCGCACGATTTCGTATCTCGCACATCCGCATTTCGCCTCGTGGAATATCACGATGGATGAGCTGCACGACACCGCCATGGAAAATCTGGTGGCCCGCAGCGAGGCGATGAGCGCTCATGCCGCGCAGGATGAAGAAGGGCGTGTGAATCTGATTCTGTTCCAGCAGATGGATGGATACGACGCCAGTCGATTGCTGTTACCGACGCTGCACGAGCGGTTGCGCGAACACCTTGGCAGCCCGTTTGCAGCGGCTATTCCGAATCGGGATATTCTCATCTGCTTTCGGAATGAACCGGAGATGGTCAAGCGGCTTCAAACGCAGATCGCGGATGACTATCGATCAATGCCGCATCAAGTAACGGACAAATTGTTTTTAGTCACGGCAGATGGGATTGCGCCGTTATCGACATGACGATAATTGTCCCCTCCCACAGGTACTTCGGGGGGAGAGGACAGCCAATTTTGCGGCAAAGCGAATCATCTAAAAAGCCGCCCCCACCCTAACCCTCCTCCGGAGTACCGGGCGAGGGAACCGACAGCTTGAGACTCAAATGCTCCCGCTTTTGCTTTTTTATGGCCATATCGATTGCCAACTCAATTGCCGCGCGCATTGAGCCGGGATTTGCGCGATTGCGACCGACAATATCGAACGCCGTCCCGTGATCCGGACTGGTTCGAATGATTGGCAAACCGATCGTGATGTTGACCGCCTGATCGAATGCCAGCAACTTTACCGGGATCAATCCCTGATCGTGATACATCGCAAGCACCGCATCGAACTTACCATCGCGTGCGGCTAGAAAAACCGTGTCACCGGGATAGGGCCCCGTGGCATCAATCCCTAGCTCGCGAGCCATGAAAATCGCCGGGGCAATGATACGTTCTTCATCATCACCGAACTGCCCATTTTCACCGGCATGCGGATTTACCCCGCACACGGCGATGCGCGGTTTAGGAATATCAAACCAATTAACCAGGGCTTCATGCAGCAACTCGAGCGGTTGAAATACCGCGCCGATATTCAGTCTTCCCCAAAGGCCGTTGAGCGGGATGTGTACGGTCGCCAGCGCCACCTTCAGGGGGCCGCCGGCAAACATCATGGCATATCTGCGCGAGCCGGTTTTCTCCGCGAATAATTCTGTGTGGCCCGGGTAATTGTACCCGGCCAGCTTCCAGCTTTCCTTGGCGATCGGAGCGGTCACAACGGCATCGACCATCTTGCGATTGGCTGCCTCAATCGCATCCTGACAAAATCGCATGGAGGCTTCACCCCCCATTTTGCTGGGTGCGCGGACGGCGGAACCGAGCATGGAGTATTGGTCGTAGTCGACGACCACCACATCGTGCGGATACGGGCGAAGTCGGCCGTTGTATTGATCGCGCCACCAGAAGACATCAAATTCGGCGATGTCGGCCGCGTAGTGCAGCAGCTCATTCATGCCGTAGATAATGTATTTGGCTTTATGGCGCAGGACCGGGTCGGCCAGCGCCTTGACGATCACCTCCGCGCCGATGCCGGCGGGTTCACCCATCGTGATGGCTATGGTCGGACGGTAGTCCATGGCTTTATAAATCATCGGTCACGATGGTAGGCCGTGCAAGTAAAAATGTCAGAGTTTTCCTCGAAAAAAAAGAGCGCCGCACGGCTCTCTTTTTCAAGCTCCAATCACGCACGATTTCTGTCGTTCCAACCAGGTGACGATCGTCTTGCTCAGCATGTCCGTTTCAAGATTGAACGGCCATCCCACTTCTCGATGTCCGAGTGTAGTAATCTTCAGCGTGGTGGGGATCAACGCCACTTCAAAAATCCGGCCATGAACCGCCGCGATCGTCAGGCTGATTCCATCGATGGCGACACTTCCCTTCGGGACCAGATACTTGCTTAAATCAAGTGGGGCTTCGATACGCAGGCGCGTTTCGGTCGCCGAATCAATGCGTTCAACGAGCGGGGCAACACCGTCGACATGGCCTTGCACGAAATGACCATCGAGCCGGTCACCCACTCGCAGCGCACGTTCAACATGTACTTCATCACCGGCTTTAAGTAATCCAAGGTTGGTTTTTTCCAGCGTTTCCTGAATGACATCGAACCCCAGTTCTCCCGGTGCTATTGCAGCCACGGTGAGGCAGCAACCGTTGACGGCAATACTCTCACCGCCGCGAAGATCCTCCCACGATACCGCCAAGGTAAGCCTTTTAAATTTCGGGCCCGTAGCGACGCCGAGG
>JBBRMF010000264.1:0-7186 GCA_038230975.1 Tepidisphaerales bacterium | reverse complement strand
GCGCAGGATCCCCGCGCCAAGGTGCCCCAGGTGCCAAAAGGCCGGAAAGCCAACTGCGGGCAACGGCGCGCGTCATCTCCCGCCGGCGGAACCTGAAAACTTCAGCCCGACTGGAAAGTGCCGGCCGAATCGTGAAATTCTGCGGCGGGAGATAAATCGACGGACCCTACTCCGGAGGAGGGGATAACACCCGCCGATCTCGTCAGGCACCCCAAAACTCCCCCGCTGACATTCGAAACGCCCATGGAACGAGTTCCATGGGCGTTTTTTAATTTTAGCGCGGCGTTACTTCATTCCCAGTTGCAGGATGGAGTAGGCGGCGGCGAGGCGGATATCGGGGACGTCTTTGTCGTGGAGGAGGTTCGCGAGGGGTTCCTGGGCGTCGGAGCGGCCGATGGAGCCAAGGGCCATGGCGGCGAGGAAACGTTGGCGGGCGTCTTTGCTGGAGGCACCTTTGAGGGCGACGCCGTAGCCGAGCTGGGAGCCGAGTTCACCGAGGGCGCGGGCGGCGGCGAGGGCGATCTCGGGGTATTCGTTGCTCAGGCCGGCCAGGATGTGTCCCTGCAGCTTTTGATCTTTTGAAGAGGCGATGGCGACATAGGCGATCATCACATCGTCGGGATAGGCACTGACCGAGGCGGCAACGAGCGTCTTAAAACCACGCTCATCGTTGAGCTTCCAAAGTGCCTCGGCCACTTGCAATCGAACGGAAGGCTCGGAATCGCGCTGCATGGGGGTGAGCAGTCGGACGGCACTGGAGCTTTCAAGTTTGCCGAGTGCGATGGCGGTATCGCCGCGCACACCGGGGTCGGGGTCGGCAGCGGTTCGCTCGAGATCATGGCTGAATCGGTAATCGCCTAAACGATGCAAGGCATAACGCACCGCAACGCGAACGTGCGGGTCGTTGTCGTCGATTAATTTCAGCACATCATCTTTGGCGCTGGCGAGTTTGAGATCGCCCACGCCCATCGCGGCGGCGAAGCGCACGTTGGGTTCGATGTCGGCGAGCCCTTTAACGATGTCGGCCTTCATTTTGTCGCCGAAGAGTCGCGGCCCGGCTTCGAGCGCGTGACCGCGCACGATTCGATCCGCCGACGCGAGCGCGGCGCGAAATTCCGCGTTGGCTTCCGCTTGCAGCTTGGGATCAATGGGAATGTTGCGTGCGGGGGGGCTTGGCGGAACGGGCCGGTTGTCCACGGGAACCTTGCCCGCGTTTTTTGACGAATCATCGGCATAGCCGATCAACGGCATGGAAAGGCAAAGCGACAACAAGAGCGTTCGTTTCAGCATGATTGGTATTATCGGCCAAATCGATCGATTTTGGTTTCCCGTTCTGTTTAAACATTGTTCTGAGGCGAATTTTTCAGACACAACGGATCGATATATCATGGGAATCTCCCGAATTTACGTTCTTGACTGGCGTTTTGTTTTCCATCGCACAAACGACGCCCACAGCAAAACCGCTTCCGTGCCGGCCAGGCAGAGCATGGCGAAAACGTCGCCGAATCGCGTGTAGAAGGTATAGCGAGAGTCCAATGCCACCGTTGCCAGGGCAGTGCCTTCGGTACGCACGGGAACGGTTTGCTTCACCCGGCCATAGGAATCGATAAATCCGCTGATCCCGGTGTTGACGCTTCGGACGGTAAAGACGCGATTCTCGATGCTTCGGAAAATGGCGGCTTGAAGATGCTGGGCATTTTGGTTGGCTTTGAACCAGCCGTCATTGGTGAGGTTGACCAGCAGATCGGCGCGCTTGCCGTTCGCACCTCGGAACATTTTGGCGACCAGGCGGGGGTCGATATCCTCAAAACAAATCGGCACCATTGCTCGAACCGGTTTACTTAACTTGGCGGATGGGATCGACATCACCGTCGGTGAATCTTCCGAACCGGCGGTGAGCGTGTAATCCCAGTCGTAAGGCGTGAGCTTGGCGAAAATATCGTGGATCCAACCGAAATATTTCGAGCCTTTGAAGGGGATATATTCACCGAACGGCACGAGATGAATTTTGTCGGACCGCTCGGGAGCCACTATTCCGTTACTGCCGAAGAGGTATGCCGAGTTGCGACGATCTTTGAAAATTCCTTTTTCTTGTTCGAGTTTTGAGCTGAACAGGCCGCCGGTCAAAATGTTTACGTGATTCGTTTTGCTCAGTTCAAGGATGCCGGTAACCCAGGTGTCCAGGGCGGCCCCATAGTCGGCGTGGACGAGTGTGCCATCCCGTTCGCGGATCGGAATACCTCGCCATGCGGCTCGGTATTCTTCATTGATTGCAGGCAGCATGGTCTCTGACCAGCAGACCAAATCGACCGCGTCGCCAGCTTTTTGAATGGCGGCGTGCGTAGCGTCGAGATGAAACTGAATGCGCTCGCGATCTGTGGCCCCTTTTTCACCGGTATTGTCCTGGGGATAGTTTGGCTGCACCACCAGCACGGTGGGTCCCGGGGAACAAACCGATTCCATTTGCAAGAGTCGAAAAAGCCCGTACCCCCCGGAGAAAATCCACAAACTCGCGACGGCGAATGTCGCTGTTTTGAGGTGACGGCGTTCACCGCGCACGTAGAAGTAGATCAATGCGTTCGACGCAGCGATGCAAAAGCTGATGCCGTAGACACCGAAGATATCTGCGATCTGGCAGACCACGGGCAAAGGGGATTGGGTGTGACCGAGGTACATCCAGGGCAGGCCGGTGAAAAGGGTTCCGCGGAGCCATTCCAGGGCGGTCCAACCCATGGCGATTCCGAAGACGGAGTAGGTGTAGGATGGCTTAGCTGCAAGCGTTATTCTGTTGCCAACGGGGGGTGTGCGGATCCAACCGAGGCTCCGAAAAAGCAACGAGGCAAAGCCCCAGTAGAGCCCCAGATAGATCATCAGCGCGATCATTCCGGGGATGGAGACGTAGACGAGCCACCACATGTTGGCGGTGAAAAAAAGGATTCCACCCAGCCAGCTTGCTAAGAATGCCCAGACGGATGATTTGGTTTTTCCGATCATCCACAACCAGGGAACCAGTCCCACCCAGGCGAGATAGAGTTGTTTTGTCGGGGCCAGTGATAAGGAGAGAAGGATCACGCTGGCAAAAATCAGCGCAAGTTGGCCGTACCATCGGTCGGTGAAAGCGATTGGTTCGATTTGTTTTTCGGGGGCGGCGCGGTGTTTCATGGACAGTGCATCGTGCCGGTGCAGGCGGTGCGCGTCAACAGTGGGCGTTGATTCGTCCGTCCCGGCGTGGTGTGACGCTTGAAGTGGGTACGAGGTTGGCTCTGAATTATTTAGCCGGTCTCGGGTGCCACAGGTCGGCGTACTCGCAGACTTGTGTCGGCCGGACGCCCAACAAGCACAGGTCTCGGAGTACCGCGACCCGTGCCACCCGATGTCGTACACTGAGGCAAAAACCGCTCTAAATAATTACTTCTTTGAACGCACGGCATCGATCAGATGCTCTTCTTTCGCGGGCGCGAGCATTTTGCCGAATAGTTTCGCGGCTGAATCGCTGAGAAATGGGGCGGGCACCGTGCTGATCTGCGGTTTGGCCACTGTACCTCCCACGCGGAACTCGTAGATCAAAGTGCTGGTGGCACTGTTAAGCAACTTCTGCACACCGCCGGCAATGGCGCCTGCGGCATCGCTTACGAGGGGAATCCCGGTGCGCTTTAACTTGTCCTTCCAATCGGCCAACGGCGCGCCGACGACGCGAAGATCCAACTGCCCGTCGAATCGAACGCTCCCGTTTCCCTGCAATCCCAACACCGGAGCGCTTACGGCTGCCGTGGGTAATTCCACCTTCTGATCGTAAATCTCAAACGTGCCGGCGGCCTGTCCGGCGGTCAGTGCTTCGCGCGCCACTTTTATTCCGCCGATGATATCTTTAATCACCGGGACTTCCCAGAAATCGCCTTCGAGAATTTCGAACTCGCCCTTGGCCCGAAAATTATCCGCCCATGTGCGATCCACCCGGTCTTCGGTTCCGCTGACCAGTATTTTCAAATACACCTTCCCGGACATTTTCAAGGGTTCCTGCCCACTCTTCGCCATTGCCTCGGCCAGCTTGTGAAGTTCACCACCCACTAACCCTGCCTGCCCCTGATAGGTCAGCACTTTGCCCGGTTTGATTGTTCCCGTAGCGTTGAGTCGGCCGCCGAGCATGGCGGCGTCAAATCGAGAAATCTGCACGACCCCATTTTCACCCGCACCGGTCGCCGTGATATCGCATCGCAGTTCGGTGATTGGGATCCGATAATCGGATGGGGCGATTGCAGCGCGATCGCTGGAGATATCCAGCTTGTAGTCGATGCCGTGCTTTTCTTTGGGTCGAATCGCCAGATTCCCCGTCAACGTATAGACGCCACCCGGATGCAGTGGCGCCAGTATTTTTTCAAGCAACGGTGGATAATGTTGCGGCGGACCAAAATGGACCGAACCGTTCACTTCGTTCAAGCGAATCTCGCGAGGAATCTGGTCGAGCGGCAGACGAACTCCGGCGACAAAAATCCGATCGCCGCCGTAAACCGCTTCCAGGTTTTCGAGGCGGACAAGTCCCGGCATGAGATGGATTGACCCGGAAAGCTTTTCAATCGGCCGTGGAAATTGATCGGGCTGGATTGAAAAATCGCGAGGGAAGGCCACCAGTTCATATTGGATGGCATCGGCCCATTTCACCGCGGCAGGGGGTTTGATCGGCCCGCTGGCGGCGACGGTGAATTGCAATTTGCCATGGCAACGAAGTTGCTCGAACAACTTCTGCAATTCCGTCGGGAGCGAATCGTAGTTGCTGCCGATCGTCAGCATGCCCAGCAGATCGCGCACTTTCCAACTCCCACTGGCCTGATCGACCAGCGCCACGCCTTTTTCAATGCGAATGGTGGTATCCCCGCTGCCGGCATCGAGCAGGTCGATCGTCACGGCCAGCGGTGGAGTTTTGGTATCTTTGGCCACGGGAAGCGTGGTCGGTTGCCCATTGCCGTTTTCCGGGACTGCGACTTCACTGCTGCATCGCAGCTTCAGAACCATTCGATCCAGCGACGCGCCCCACTGCGGTATGTTTGCGGTCACACCGGGCAGATCAATCCGCACGTCGAACTTCGTTGCCGCCGTCGCCAGCAACGGCACGGTGGCCTGTCCGGAAATTTTCAGCGTGCCTTCGATATGGTTGGCGCGAAGAATCTCCTGCAAAGCGCTCGGGAGTTTTTCTTCGGAAGAATGCTCCCCAACCTGCACTTTAAATCCGATATTTTGAACGATGAGTGTTAGTTGATCGATATCGAAACTACCGGATGCGGCAAGTTCGGCCAGTGGCAAATCATTGGCGATGAGTTGATATCCATACACGGCCCCGGTCTGGAGGGTCGTACTTAAATCGACGTGAAGGCCGGTCCAAACCATGGGCTTGGAATTCGCTTTGGTGTGGTCTTCATACAAAATCTTCCCGCCGTCGATCGCAAACCGACGCAGGCGAAAAATCTCCGAAAGTTTGGTTTTGAGTGGTGCCCGAACTTCTTTCGATCCCTCCTTTTTAATCAACCCATGCGGCCCGATTACGCCTTTCTCGGTCTTGATGAGATGAACGGACGGCCCTTTCAGGATCAATTTCTCGATCAACAGCGGTTTATCGCGGCCGGGCAGTTCGGCCAACTGCAGGTCCAGTTCCTTCACTTGAATCACTTCAATCGGACCCTGAATTGCCCCGTTTGCGACAAACGAGGCATCGGTCACCGTGACGCCGTACGGGAAATGGTAGTGAATCCCACGGATCTTCAGTTCCGCATTGAGATTGGCACTGACCATCCCCTGTAGCCGACGGCCAATGACCCGGGCCACCAGAGCGCTTGCCCCGAAGTAGCCCCCCCCGAATAGGGTCAGGAATACGCCGAGGATCATCCATCGGCGTTTGTTTCGTTTCGTCATGGTCAATTTTTACCTTGATCTTCTGCGCGGGGTGACTTACCTTGCACAGCCACAAACCTGGTTCAACGATGCAATCGGCAGCGTTGCCGCTGGGCTCCCTGCAAGTAGGAGTTTTTATGCGATCTCCGCACGCTTCACGGACGGGCTCTGTTCTGGCTACGGCCATTGCCCCCCTGCTCTTTATCGGCAGCTTTGCCACTGCACACCGCACGCACGCCGAGATCACCCTACAAGACCGTCACAGCGACGTTCCGTTAGTGCTGGATCGGCCAGAAGATTACATCATTCGCAACGTTCGTATTTCCGGGCTGTACGATCAATCCGCCCTGACGCTGAGCGGGCCTATTCGCTCGGTCATCATCGAAAACAGCAAATTCGGGAACATCCTGGCCGGTGGCAACCGAAAAGCCGTCGCCTTGGAAGCGGTTGGGGCATCCGTGGGGAATGTAAAAGTCACGGATTCGGCTTTCTACAATTCCGAAAATCAGCTCGTCAGCCTGCGCGATGGTAGCTTCGGAACGGTCACGTTCTTGCACTGCACTTTCAAGACCAGTGAAGCGTTTCTCAAAAAAATGTATGCGGCCAACCCTTGGCGCACCACCCCACCTACCACTGAGTTTTACAATATCGACCGGCTCGAACTGCTCGACAATGAATTCAGCAATACGACAATCGTGATCCACCCGTCCGTTAAAACTGTCGTTTTGCGCGGTGATATCTCCAAATTGCTGATTGAAAGCCCGGACACGCACGTCATTATGATGGCACCTCAGCTCGAACCAGTGGCACCACTGCCCGCCCCGGCGACATTCGCGGTCGTCACCGACGATTCCACCGCAAACGCACCGCTGAGCTCGGTGTCAGCCAACGAGCCGGTGCAAATCAAGGGAAATGTTAAATAGAGCCTGAACCGGAATGAGTTGGTCGCCGTATTAACGGTGACTAACTTTACTAGCTACCTGAACCGGTCTCACGAGGGCGAGACCGGTTCTTTTTTGCGCGACGGCGTGGGTGTTTTTGGCGACGTAGCCAACTGAATTGCGACAAACGTCAGGTCATCCGGCAAGTCTTTACTTCCTCGAAATCGGTCCACCCCAACCAGCAGAGCATCAACCAGCGCCTGCGCACTTTCAAAACGACCCGCGACAACTTCAGTCAATCCTTTTCGGCCGTAACGTTTACCGTTCGGACCTTCCACATCCAGAACACCGTCCGTGTACAGCAGCAGGCTTGCGCCGACCGGCAAGAGAAAATCTTCCGTCGGATATTCGGCTGTTTCATC
>JBBRMF010000263.1:0-7196 GCA_038230975.1 Tepidisphaerales bacterium | reverse complement strand
GACTTTCAGATTCCAGTTCTTCAGCCGCGTAAATTTCGCCCGCAACGGGCGCATCAAGAATCGGAGCCGCGATGGCTTCACCGGAGAACTCTTCGACCTGCCGACCAAAAGAAGTATCGCTTAAACCCAGGTCCGCAGAATGAATCGACTCAGGAGAAGTGGCGACATCTGAGACCGATTCGTCAAGTAAGTTTTCGTCGACGATCTCCAAAGGCAGGGCTGATTCGAGCGTTGGCTCGGTGGGTTCGACCACTTCAAAATCTTCTGTGGCCGGTGCTGGGAATTCGGCGTCAGCGGTTGGCGAGGAGGAGAAGGGCTCGGTTGTTTCGGCGGTGTGAGTCACGGTCTCAAAAGCGGCGGCGGCGAGGGTGAGCGCGGCAGCCGAGGTGATGGCGGTTGAAGTTCCGGATTCGGTCGTTGCCGGTTCAGTTGGGTGGGTCGTCGTGGATTCGGCGGGGTGCGATTCGCTTTGCTCAACTGTGGCTTCGACCCCCGGCGGCAAAGCTGGCGCATCCTGCTGCATGACAGCCGCCTGAACCTGGAGCGGTTGATTGAATTCCAGCAACTCCGGGTCGCGGTGGTCTTCAACGTGAATAATCTCATCCAGTGTTTCGTCGCCAAAGAAAAGCTCGGCTTCGGGTTCGGATGCGCTTTCAGAAATCGGTGAGTCCGTTGTCTCTTCGGAATGTTCCGTCACTGCTTCGGAAACAGGGTCAGGGGTTTGCGGCTCGTGTATTTCACGAGAGTTTTCAATGTGAGTTGACTCGGCGGTCACCTCGGGCGATGGCTCGAGGGGCTCGACGAACTGTTCATCGATTGCGGTGTTGTCCACCACCTCAGAATGAACAGTTGCGGCGATAGCTGCGACATCGAAATGCGCTTCGACTTGAGAGTCGATGGGAGTTTCATTCACTGAGACGTGCTCGACATCGACCTCGGCAATGGCTTCGGCGGGTTCCTCGACTTCCTCGTTGTCGGTTTCAAACTCAGAAGTTTCTTGGCCGTACTCCTCCGACTCGATCATCTCTGCAACAACCGGGACTGATGAAACTTCGACAGCTTCCGCAATTGCCTCTTCGCTCGGGAGCTCCCATTCGAGTTCGGGCTCGGCATCGTTTGCGGTTGCCTCAGCCGGGGTTGGGGGTTCGACCGACTGTGCGTCAACGGACATTTCCTCTTCGAGCGGCAACTCCGTGAACGGTTCAAACTCAACGGCCGGCTCCGACGCAGCGGCTTGAACTTCGTTCGCTTCGTTCGACGCTCGCAACTCACCGGCGAACGGCAGGAATTTGCTGGATGAAGTGGTATAGGTCGATGGATCGCTGAAGGGATTGACCACTTCATCGGTGAGGCCGTTCGCAGCGGTTTCGGAAATGGGACTTTCCCCCACCGCATTGATCGATAAATCGAGCGGCAGATCCACGGCTTCGTCGAGGACTTTCGGCTCGGCAAACTGGTCGGCCATTCGAGGGCGGTCGTGCCCGGATTTGGACGTCGACTCTTCCTCGTGACGCTTTCCCCACCCGAACCAACCGCGACGCTTGCGCGGCTTTTCTGGCGCGGACACCGAATCCGATGGACGCGCTTCGTCAAGCGGAGCAATCGGTTCGCCATATTCCAAGGGGGCGACTTCTTCGGCAGCAGCAGCCACGGAAGGCGTCTCCTCAGAAACGGAATCGTCGGTAAGTTCGATTTCGCTCAACGGGGCCGGGGTGATTTCCTCGGCGATCGATTCCTCGACAGCATGCGGGGAGGGCTCTTCCTCGTATTCAACTTCGCGAACAACCGATTCGTCTATGGCAAGTTCTGCCGCTTCCGGTTCAGGGGCGATTTCTTCAGAGACAATCTCTTCGAGAACCAGCTCTTCTGATGCCCCGACATCGAAGATCTCTTGCTCGGTGGGAATTTCCTCGACGGCTTCGTGAACCGCAATCTCTTCGGCGGAAACTTCTTCCACCGCCGCTTCGTGGGGCGCCATCTCTTCGGCGGGAATTTCTTCAACGATCGCTTCGTGAGTCGCAATCTCTTCGGCGGGAATTTCTTCCACGACCGCTTCGTGAGCCGCGGACTCTTCAGTGGGAATTTCTTCGGCGACCGCTTCATGAGCCGCGATCTCTTCAGCGGAAACTTCTTCCGCGACCGCTTCGTGAGCCACGGACTCTTCAGTGGGAATTTCTTCGACGACTGAATCTTCGAGGCCAACATCATCAATCGCCGCCTGTTCAAAAGCGACTTCTTCGGTGACGATCTCTTCAGTCGTCTGCACTTCAGCGACCGCTTCTTCGGCGACCGTTCCTAACGGGATCGTTTCTTCAGCAACCGCTTCTTCGGCGACGGTTTCAACCGGGATCGGCCTTGGGGGAACCCATTCTTCCGCGCTCGGTTCGATTTCATTTAGCGCGTCGGATTCGGCAGAGGTGGATTCCTCAGTGGCGAATGCTTCAAGCCCGTCGAGAACCGGCAAATCTAGTTCCACCACGGGGGTGTGAGTTACTTCCGGGGTTGGAATCGGCGTGGCAGGTCGTTTGGGGGGGGTCGTGCGCAGTTCAGCCCGTCGCACTAATTCCATCGCTTCGTGCGCCGCGGCTTGCATTTCCGCGCCTGTATTGCTCGAGCTGAGCTTCTCGCTCATCAGATTGTCGCCGATGAGCATTCGCGGGGCGTCGGTGTGCGCGGATTCTTCTTTGGACTCCGCGAACGGAATCACGTCGATTGATTCTTGGCTCTTGGCTTTTTGCGCATCAATGCTTGCCAGTCGCAGCGCCACTGTGTCGCCAGGCGCGGTGGCAGCGATGCCGTTATCAAGGTCGGCATCGAGATCGAAATCGGCTTCGTTCGCATGCAGCGGATCATGATGCTCCGAATGCGGTGCAACCTTGCTGACCGACAACGGTTCTCCGGCTTCGCTGTCCAACGGCAATTCGTCAATTTCACCCGGCGAAGTCAATCCTGAACCGACGAGAGGGGCGGTTCCGACCAGGTCTTCAAACTCATCGACATCAGATGTGCGTTCGGCGAGTGTGGCATCGTAACGAAGCGGTGTTTCACCGATGGTGACCGTGTCGCCGAATTGCAATTCCTGCTGGCGAACCGCCTGGCCGTTAACATACGTTCCGGTGCGCGAGCCCAGGTCGCGGACGTATCGCCGACCGCCCATTGAAAAGATAACCGCATGGGCCGTGGAGCAAGTGTCTTCCACGAGTGAGATGTCGCAGCTTGGGCGCCGTCCGATCAACATGACGCGCTGGTCGATGACGAGCGGAAAATCCGCACCTTCGACGACCAGTTGCCCGGCGGCGGTGTCATCGGGCCGCGGCTTTTGCTTCATTCCTGCGGCGGCTTGGAATTGAAACGTGAAGGAGCCAAGCTTGATCATGTCGCCGTCGGACAAATCCGCTTCGCGAACTTGCTGACCGTTAACATACACATGCGTACGGCTGGCCAGATCGCGGATATAGACTTTTCCCTCATGGCTGATGAGCATCGCGTGGGCTTTGCTGATTTGCCGGGAGAGCAGATGAAGGTGTGCGTTGTGGCGCGAACCTACGAGCATCACGGGGCGCATCAGCGGGATCGGCAGCTTGCCGGTATGATGACCGAGCGGGATGAGTGCCGGCCAAGGCGTGGGCCCCGCCGGTTGAGCTTTGGCGCTCTGCCCGGTCGAGGAGCCTGAAGAAGACCGTTGTGACTTTCCGGAAAGATTCAGTGCCATCGTTCAGTACCCGCTGTCAAAGCCCGGATCGGCGACTCGACGACTGCGTCAAGTTCACGATCCATCTCACATTTTGCTGTCACGTTCCATCGTGCTGCCGATCGACTCGCTCGTATACACAACGCCTTTTACAGGCGGAAGTTCGCAGGCGACATACTACCACAGCATCGTCACCCGGTCGTGAAAAAAACGCGGGTTTGTGCCGGGTAGGGATTATAGGTCGTCTATGCCACCACTTCCAAAATCGGCGGAATCTGGCACGGTCTTAACCTTCGTGCGGTCTGGGCGGGAGAAAATATACGATGAAGCGTCTGATAACTTCACAACAAACACATTAAATTAACGGTAATATCCCTCACGGGGTTCCGATGGACCCGACAGCACAGCACATTTCAAAAGGACTATGCCATGCAACGTCGAGAATTTCTCACCACTTCCGCCGCCGCCGCGGTCGGTCTCATTTCGTTGGAAGTCCAAACCAGCACGGCGGCACCTGCAACCGCGCGCCCACTTTTTGAACTGCGAACCTACCATTTCCCTTCGCGGGAAAAACAGCAGGCGTTCGAGCAGTTTTTGGAAAAGTCGCTGGTGCCGGCGCTCAATCGCGCGGGGATTGAACCGGTGGGCGTTTTTAAGACGGTTGCCGCCGAAAATCCGGGGTTGAAATTGGCTTCTGATCCTTCGGAGTTGCGAGTTCTGCTGCCGCATGCGAGTTGGGAATCGGTGGTCAGTCTGGAATCCAAGCTGTCGACCGATGAAGCGTTGCAAAACGGCGCGACCGACATCCTCCATGCCATCAAAGCCAACCTTGCATTCCTTCGATATGACAGCACCTTATTGCTGGCGATGGAAGGTGCCCCGCACATCACCCCACCGCCCAAAAACGATGGCCGGGTATTTGAGCTTCGAACCTACGAAAGCCCGAATCAAGAGCGGGCCAAGAACAAACTGGAAATGTTCAACGCCGGCGAGTTCCCTATCTTCGCCAAAGTGGGGATGCCGGGTGTCTTTTTTGGCGGTGCCATTGTCGGACAGGGCCTGCCACAACTGACGTATATGGTGACTCATAATGAGTTTACAGATGTCAAAAAGAACTGGGGCGCGTTCGGCAAGGACTCGGATTGGGCCAAGCTGCGGGTGGTGGAATCGTATAAGGACAATGTGTCGAAAGTGATCTCGACGTTCCTGAGGCCAGCGGGTGGGTCGCAGATTTAGATTCAAGATAAATGAGCGTTGGAGATCAGTCGGGTGGAATATCCCCATGGACTCGCAACTTCGTTCCGATTTCGCGTTCAATTTCAGAGATTACGAGGTCGATTTCAGTGCTATCGCCCCGAGTCTCAATGACCAATTCCGTAAGCGGATCCGTATGTCCGAGTCCAAAAAATATATACCAGTTTGGTCCGTTTGCATGCCCTTCTAGGAGTGCCGGTAATGACCGCATTGCGTTGAGCAGAATGGGCGGAAACTTAATGCCGCGCTCTTTTGCAAGCCGAATTTGTTCAGGACCAGTGATCGTCCAGCCGAATTTTACGTCTGGGCACAATTTTCGAATATACATTTGAACAGCGTCGGCCGTCCCAATCGGTCGACGATCCTTAAATCCAATCACGTAACTAGTGGACATAAATTTACTCCTAATAAATGTCGCGTGAAGTACAAATTTGAAGAGTAACGAATTAATTGGAACTCATCCATGAATTTTTCATAGAAAGCGAGTGAGGTTTTAATATGGAATTGCGAAGACATTTGCCTTTTTGGTTTGTTAACGTTCTCGCACTAGCCGAGTATCGATAATACCGACGTGCGATGCCGCCGGAATTGGGTTTTGAAGGACTTGGAGATCGATTGATGCGTACGGTGAGAACAGTTTATTTCGCATCGTCTGCCTCGACCGGGAAATTTCGAGATCGAGGGCTGTTTTACCTCGCGGCCATTTCGTGCGCAATAGGCAGCTTTTTTGCGGTGTACGCCGCCACACCGACAACACTTTCGCCCGCCTCACAGCCAACGACCCATCCCAGTGTTCAACCGATGTGGGTCAATCAAGTCGAACCGCTCCTCGCAAAAAGCTGCATTAAATGTCACGGGGCGACCAAGCAAAAAGGCGGGTTGGATCTGCGGCGGCCAGAATCTATTTTTGAGGGGGGCACGGATGGATCCGTCGTCATTCCCGGTCATCCGGCGGATAGTCCGCTGTATCAGCGGGTTCAACCGGGGGCCAAAGACCACATGCCGCCGGATGCAGAACTGCAATTGAGTACCGAAGAAGTTTCGCTTCTGCAACAATGGATCGCCACCCTTCCGAGCACGGCCAATCATCCTCCGATTACCGGCACGGGGATCGATTGGAATCAATCGGCGCCTTCTTTGATGGATCTTGCCACGCGATCCAAATGGCAGCCGCCGGCGGGGATGAAGGCGTCAGACGCGATTGACCGCCTGATTCAAGCTCATTGGCGGGAACAGCATCTATCCGGAAGCCCTGTCTGCGACGATCGGACATTTGTCCGACGGCTCTATCTGGATTTGGTCGGACGCATTCCGACGCGCATCGAAACCGATGCATTCATTCATTCCACCGATCCCCAAAAGCGGGCCGCGCTTGTCGATCGCCTGTTGTCAGACAGCCAATATGGACAGCATATGGCCGAGGTGATGGATGTGGTTTTGATGGAACGCAAAGGCACCGCCGCCGAAGCAGAACGCAAATCGCATGGCTGGTTGGAATTTCTCAGAAGTTCATTCGCAGCGAATCGCCCGTGGAATGAAATTGTCGCGGCGATCATTGAGGGACGTCCACTGTCCCCGGAGAAAAAAGGCGCCGAGTGGTTCTTGTTCGAGCGAAAGAATAATTATCAGCAGATGGCCGAAGCGGTTGCACCGGTGGCGTTTGGGGTTTCGATCGGCTGCGCCCAGTGCCACAACCACCCGTTGGCCCATGAGATTAAACAGCAGAATTATTGGGGACTTGTGGCGGCGTTCAATCGGACCACCAACATCGACACCCCTGGCGGTGCGGCATTGTCTGAATCGGCCATCGGTGGTTTTGTCAATTTCACGAACCTGAAGAAAGAAAGCCAACCGGCAGTCCTTGCACTTCTGAACGATCAAACGATCGCCGAGCAACGGCCTGCGGAAAGTGCGAAGGAACAAGACACCGACGACAAGTATGTGGTTCCGCCGTCAAAGGAAAAACCAAAACCGCGAACGGCGGCAGTTCCGAAATTTTCGCGTCGCCAGGCGGTTGCTCAAGCGGTCACGCATGGCAATCCGCTGTTGGCTCGGGCATTTGTCAATCGAATCTGGGGAATGCTGCTGGGCCGTGGCATTATCCATCCAGTCGACCAGATGGATTCGAAGCATCTGGCCAGCCATCCGGAACTGTTGGCATGGCTTTCGAGTGACTTTGAGAAAAGCGGCTCTCCGCGAACTCCGCTGATCCTTGTATATCTCAGCCGAACAAGTGAAGAACGCGCAATCG
>JBBRMF010000262.1:0-7206 GCA_038230975.1 Tepidisphaerales bacterium | reverse complement strand
TGGCCGTGAGGGTGGCGGTGATGATCGCGAATTCCCCTTTATTCCCCATCACCCGCGCCGCGTTATCCATCAACGCATTGCCGATCCCATCCGGCGTGGCTTGATTGACGAAGAAATCCCGCGCATCAGGCAGCGCATCGGCATCAAACGTCACCACTTTAATGCCGCGCGCTTTCGCTTTACGCAACACCGTCGATAGCGATTCCTTATTTTCCACCGCCGCCGCGATGACATCGACGCCGCGCGTGATCCATGTGTCGATCATTTCATTCTGCTTGGCCGCATCCGTATCCGTCGGGCCATCCCATATCAGCTTCACACCCAATTCTTTGGCCGCCTCTTCCGCCCCTTTCTGTGCCGCGATGAAATACGCGTTGCCCTTGCTCTTGGGCATCATGGCAATGACCATTTGTTTTTCGCGGCCTGGAGCACCACCGGCAGAACTTTCAGTTTCCTTCTTACAACTGACCGCCGTGAAGAGCATCGAACCGCCAATCAACAGAGACAATATTTTCCGCATGAAGTGACTCCCAAATAACTCGTGGCATGGGGGTTTCGCCCGTGCTTCTTATTCCAGAGAAATGCATGGGCGAAACGCCCATGCCACCGTTCATATTTTCGCAAGTTTCGCCAGCAACTGATTCCCTGTGATCGCGACAATTAACAGCACACCGCCGATGATCTTCGCCAATTCCACCGGTTGATCCGCCAGCGTCAACCCATTCTGCAAAACCGCAATCGCAAAAAGGCCGAGCATCGTACCGAGCACCGTTCCTCGACCGCCGAAGATGGAAGTGCCGCCGAGAACCACTGCGGTGATCGCCATCAATTCATAGCCGGTGCCTGCGTTCGCCTTAGCCTGCCCGACGTGGGCCACGTAGATGACCACCGCCAATCCGCTGATCAAACCGGAGAGAATGTACACGAGGCTCAGCCGCGCTTCCACGGGGATGCCCGCGTACTTCGCGCCATCCGGTGAAAAACCAATCGCCACCAGCGCCCGGCCAATCGTCGTTCGATGAAGGATCAACCAGAACACGATCGCGACAATCACCAGCACCGGAGCCTGCGCTGGAAGATAGTCAAAGAAATAGCCCTGTCCCCAAAACACAAACGAAGCCCGCGTGGAAAAATCACACACATCGGATCCGCGCGTAATCCCTTCGGCCAATCCGCTGAAAAGTGAATACGTGCCCAGCGTGACGATCAACGGCGGGATACGAAGCGCCGTGATAAGCATCGCGTTCAATCCCCCCGCAAGCGCGCCGACACCCAGTGTGCAAATCGCCGCCAGCCAGATCGGAAAATGCGCATCCCGCGAAAACTTTCCGAACAGAATCGCGCAGAGCCCAAGTAAAGATCCAACCGAGAGATCAATCCCTCCGGTCACGATCACGAGCGTTAACGCCAGCGCAAGCAAGCCCAGTTCCACATTCTGCCGAACGATTTCCAGAGCGTTATAAGCACTGAAAAAATTCGTGCCGATGATTGAGAAGATCACGATCTCCGCGATCAGCAATACCGCCAGCACCGTCTGCTGGTTGAGCAGCACGCGCAGCCATAACGGTCGCTTTGCGATCATCGCGGAGCGTACGGGCAATGTGCCAGTTGGAGAAGTTGGTGGCGTCGCTACTGTCATGGTCTGGATAGGACCGCAGAAACATTCGGGTGCCACAGGTCGCGGTACTCCGAGACCTGTGCGCGTCCTCGATCGAAGCACACAGGTCTCGGAGTACCGCGACCTGTGGCACCCATATGTTTGTAAATCAATGATAAGTTTGGCGTTTCCATCTACATCCGCCCCTTTTTCCGCGCATAGAGCGCATCCGATGCGACGGCCAACAAAATAATCAACCCCTGCAGCGCTTTATCCCAATACGCCTCGCTTCCCAGAAACGGTAGCGCCGGACGAGTTGTGCCGAGCAGCATCACACCCACCAGCGTTCCGATCAGCGAGCCACGGCCTCCGGATATCGCGATGCCACCGACCACCACGGATGCGATCACCTGCATCTCCACGCCTTCACCGCTTTTCGGATCGACGCTCGGAAACCGCACGACATTCAAAAGAGCAGCGAGACCTGCAAGTGCTCCCATGATCGTAAAGACGACGAACGTGACAAGACGCGGACGAATGCCGGCCAGTCGTGCCGCCTCTTGATCCGACCCCGTTGCATAAACCGTTCGACCCGCGGAAAGATTTCGCATCGCCCAGGCGAAAACCGCAAACACCCCCACCGCCAATCCTACCACGACCCATTGCCCGGCATCCTGCGAAAATCCAAACCACTGAAAACCCTTCGGCAATCCCTGCACGAATTCACCGCTACGTCCCCAGCGAAGCGACTCACGCAGAATTACCATCGTTGCCAATGTCACGACGATTGAAGGGAGATTGACGAACGCGATCAATACGCCATTCAACGCCCCCATCATCGCGCCGGCAAAAAGGCAAACCATCGCCGCGACAGGCATCGGCAATCCGTGCTTGGCGGCTAGCCCGGCAACAATCCCGCAAATGGATAATTGCGAGCCGACGGAGATATCAATCTGCCGACACAAAATCACCAGCGACATGCCCACCGCCAGCACCAGCACGGAAGCATTGTTGACTAGAATACTTTTGAACTCATTGCTCGAATAAAATCGCGGCGCGCGAACCACCAGCAAAAGAAGCAGCGCCAAATACGCCGCCAAAACGGATAGCTCGCGTTTGTACCGTTGCAGCAGCCCATGGCGCGGCAGCAAACCAACCGGATTTAAAACCGCCGTGCTCATGCGGCCACCTCCGCCGCCGTGTGACCCAGCGCCAACTCCAGCACTTTTTCCTGCGTCGCTTCCGTGCGATCCAGCGTTTTCAATACCCGCCCGCCATGCATCACTGCGATGCGATCGCTCATCCCGAGCACCTCTGGCAGCTCCGAGGAGATCATCAATATCGCCAGTCCTTTTGCAGCCAACTCGCCCATCAATTTGTGAATCTCGGCTTTCGCTCCCACATCCACACCTTGCGTCGGCTCATCGAGAATGATGACTTTTGGCTCCGTCGCCAACCAGCGCGCCAACGAAACTTTCTGCTGATTTCCACCCGAGAGATTGCCCACCGGCACCGCAATGGATGGCGTCTTAATTCCAAACCGCTCAACGAAAGACTCCGCGATCTGTTTTTCTTTTTTGAAATGGAGCCAACTCACCGACGCGATATTTCGCAAAATCGCCAGTGTTGTATTGGCGGAAACCGGCATCTCCAGAATCACACCATGCCGCCTTCGATCTTCCGGGACATACGCGATGCCGAGCGAAACCGCATCCGCCGGCTGGCTGATGACCGCGGATTTTCCCCGCAGTAATATCTCCCCACCATCGGCCGGCGTGAGACCAAAAAGCACACGCGCCAACTCCGTTCGACCCGCGCCAACCAGGCCCGCCAACCCAAGAATCTCACCGGCACGGATCGCCAGTGTGACGTCACTGACACCCGATTCGCTGCACGAAAGATGTCGCGTTTCAAGCACTACTTCACCAAGCGGCAGGTTGATTTTCGGATAAATTGCCGACAACTCCCGGCCGACCATCAGCCGAATCATCTCCGCACGATCAATCTCCACCATCGGCCGAGTGGTCACATACGTGCCATCGCGCAGCACCGTCACCCGATCGGCAATCTGCGGCAACTCTTCCAGCCGATGCGAGATGTAAATCATCCCGACACCGTGCTTTTTCAGATCCCGAATGACGTTAAAAAGATGATCCACTTCGCGATCGCTCAATGAAGCCGTCGGTTCATCGAGAATGAGAATCCGCGCGTTGGTCCCCAGCGACCGAGCGATTTCCACCAACTGTTGTTGTGGCATCGTCAGCTCGCGAACGAAAGTTTCCGGTGAAATATTTGCGCCCACACGACCGAGCAATTCCCTGGCCCGCTTATGGCGGGTATTCCAATTGATCTTTCGCCACGCTCCGCCGCGCTCGAGACCGAGGGAAATATTTTCCGCGACAGTCAGGTCCCCAAACAGCGCCGGTTGCTGATAGATCACCGCTACACCAAGCGCCTTCGCCTGCGACGGAGTTGGATGGTGAACCGCCTGTCCATCAATTTCCATCACACCCGAATCCGGCTGATGGGCCCCGGTGATCGTCTTGATCAGCGTCGATTTCCCCGCCCCATTTTCCCCCACAATCGCGTGAACCTCACCGGCCTTCAATTCAAACGACACACCTTTGAGCGCCTGCACACCGCCGAAGCTCTTCACGATCCCGGTAAGTTTTAACAGCGTGCTCAAACGTGCCCTCGCGCCAGTTTTACATCGGGTATGCACCAAGCTTGAGAATCAATTCGTGGCACGGGCTTCCAGCCCGTGTTCAGACTTTTGAACTCGAATCGTTGCTGAATAAAAGACATTTTTCCATCCTCATCGACTAACACGGGCTGGAAGCCCGTGCCACGAATAAGTTCTCACACTTACTGCGGACCGTTTCCGCCGCGACGAACATAATAGTCTGCCGTCCGCTTGGGAATTTGAAGGTGGCGTGGGCGTCTCGCCCGCGTTTTCTTCAGAAAAAAAAGCACGGGCGAGACGCCCATGCCACCTTCAACTTCGCCTGGATAGCACATTCCGCTCGTACGTCTTTACCTCATTCAGCCAGTCGATGCCCGCGGGGACATTCTGCGTCAGGCAATAATAATCCCAAATCGCCGCGGCCGGCAGCGTCTTGCATTCTTCAAGCAGCGCCAGTCGTCGCGTGTAATCACCTGCGTCTTCGGCCTCACGCAGCAGTCCAATCGGTTCGAGCAGCGCTGCCAATAAAGCTTTAATCATGCTGCGCGTCCCGATGACCCACGCGGCTATTCGATTGATGCTGGCATCGAAAAAATCCAGCCCAAGATGAACCCGACCCAGGAAATCCCCTCGCACCAATTCCTGGGCAATCGCATTCAGTTCATCGGTCAGCGTGACGACATGATCGCTATCCCATCGCACGCCGCGACTCACATGCAGCAAAATACGATCGAGCCAGGCCAGCGTCGAAGAGATCTTGTCGGAAATGGTTTCCGTAGGATGAAAATGCCCCGCATCAAGGCAGATCATTTTCTTCCTGGCCACCGCATACCCCAGATAGAATTCGTGCGATCCGACGACATAACTTTCGGATCCGATTCCAAACAATTTCGATTCAACCGCATCCAGATTGAATCGCGGATCGATCGGTTCGGCAAAAATCTGATCGAGTGAATCCGCCAGCCTTTGCCTTGGCGATTTCCGATCGACCGGCGTGTCTTTGTAGCCATCCGGGATCCAGACATTCGTCACGGTCGTCGACCCAAGCGCCTCACCCATCGCTGCCCCGATCCGACGGCAGGCAATCCCGTGATCGACCCAAAATTTGCGGATCCCCGCATCGCGATGCGAAAGGGAAAAACCGTCCGCTGCCTTGGCGTGCGCAAAAAAAGTAGGATTGAAATCCAACCCCAGCCCACCCGCTTTGGCCCAGCCAATCCAATCATGGAAATGCTCCACCGCAAGTGCATCACGATCCACGCGCTTGCCATGCGTTTCAGCGTAACAGGCATGAAGATTTAGGCGATGTTTGCCTGGAATCAGGGAGAGGGCTTTGTCGATGTCGGTTCGTAGTTCGACGGGCGTTTTCGCCTTGCCAGGATAGTTCCCCGTTACCGCCAGGCCGCTGCCGAGCTCAATACCGCTGTTTTCAAATCCTCCGACATCATCCCCCTGCCAGCAGTGTAGTGAGATCGCGATACGCGCGACTTTCGCAAGCGCCTCGTCGACGTTCACTCCCAGCGCCGCATAACTATCTTTCGCGAGCTCAAATGCCTGTTCGATGTGAACCGTTCGGTTGGGCATGCCAGATTCTTTCTCATTTCTTCTTCGCCGGCACCGATTCAAACAGCGGGTTAGTCAGTTCCATTTTCAGCGTGGGCACGCCTTGCGGAGCCGGCTCCGGAGCGTCGATCGACTCGGTTTCCGCTGCCTCCGCCGGCGCCACATCCGGGCGATAAAGTCGGCCGTTCATGGCCTTCATCCACTCCGTCCAATTCCCTTCACCGTTCGTACCGCTTCCGCCGCGGCAGGCTTGCAACGCGATCTGCATCTTCGCATCCATATTGTCGATCATACTGACGAAGACTGCCTCCGGTGTCGAAGGCACGCGTGCCGCGCCAAACTCCGGCTTTTCGTGATGGCTCAGAATAATGTGCTGCATCACATCGATTAAATTCTGCGGAATTTTCTCCCCCAACACCAGTTCCGCCTGTCGCGCTTTTTGTTCCACCCAGATCGCGCTCTTCACCAGGTGCCCCACCAGTTGCCCGCCATCCGTGTACCCAAATGCAGTCTCATATTTCAGCTCCCAGGTCTTGGCGATGTCGTGCAGAAAAAGCCCCGCCAAAACCAGATCGCGATTCAACCCCGGATAAAACTTCACCGCCGCATCCGCCACTTCCATCGCGTTTAGCGTGTGTTCCAGCAGCCCGGCGAGAAACGCATGATGAAACGCCTGCGCCGCCGGCGCGCGGTAAAAATCGGTCATCAACTTTTCATCGTCAAGATATGCCTGCACCAGCGCCGCCACATGTCGATTCTGAATACTCCCCAGAATCTCCACCAGCTTTCGGCACATCGGTTCGATCGGCCTGGTCGTGTGCGGCATCAGGTCGCCGACCTCGTAGCTCCCCTCCTTCGCCGGCCACAACTGCTCGATGATGATCTGTAGATTATTCTGATAGTTCTCCACCCGCCCGCGCACGCGAAGAAATCCACTGTCCGGCATCGCACTGAAAATCTCACGCGTCGCATTCCACATCCGCGCCGTGATCTGCGTCGATCGATCCGAAATAAATGCCTTGATGTAATGCTTGCCATTTGAAGACTGGGCAAGTTGCTTGTTGGTGATGACGTAAACGTCTTCCACCATGTCACCTGCCTGACAGTCGGAAAGGAATAATCGGCGCATCGCCGGGTTGTACGGCAACACGACGGATGCCGCAAGCAATGGGGGCTCAAACCGCCTCTTGGGGGGTGCGTGACGAGATCGGCGGGTATTATCCCCTCTCCCGGTACTGAGCCTGTCGATTTATCCACCCCTTGCATATAAAGCAATTTCGTGCTAAAGTATCGCCATTGGGGCTGGATAAGTTTGGATGACCTGGAGGTCGGTATGTCTCATTGGGCCGCGGCACCGCTGGAT
>JBBRMF010000261.1:0-7246 GCA_038230975.1 Tepidisphaerales bacterium | reverse complement strand
TTCCGGCATGAGTGCACGCATACGCCTCGCCCGTTCGCGGCCTACACGGCAATGCCGCGATTGCGCCGCGCATTGCGATGCATGTCTTACTATCCCGCCCGTCCCATGCCACCTAAATCCTAAAACAACTGATTCAGTACCTGATCCATCGGCATCTGCACGCACGTAAAAATCGGCGTATCGCGATGGGTAAACTTGCTGCTTTCGGTTTCGCGCAGCTTCATCACCAGATCCAGGAAATCCTTCGGCTCTTCGGTTTCAAAAGCCACGACAAAATCCTGATCGTCCAACCCAAAGCTATACGTCGTATTCAACTTCACGCTGGGAAATTCATTGCCGACGCGAATATGACCATCCATGATCTCCTGCCGCTTTTCCGGCGGCAGCAAATACCAATCGCGCGTCTTCACGAAAGGATAGATAAACAGATATTTCCGCTTGCCCGGAATGATATGCGTTCGACTCTCGGCGGTGTGGAATGGATCGAGTTTATCGAGATACATGCTGCGTTTGGTCATCGATAAAAACGACTGCGGCATGGTCAGGTATGCCCCGAGCGCCGTGCGATTGATCGCCGCCGTCTGAGTCTGAAAATCATCCGCCGACAGCGAAATCCGCCAAAGCAGGAAATCGGTTTCCGCCTTCAACCCAGCCGTGCTGTAAGACAGACACATCAGCCCCTTCTGCGGCGTCGCGAACAATGTTGTAAATTCCGCGCGAGCCGCCTGCTTCACTTCAGCGCTCAATCGACGAAATGCCGGATCCAACCGATAAAACGCGAAGCTCACAAACTGCCGTTGAATCGCCGGCCCGGTCGTCCCCGCAGGTTGCGCGGCTGTATGCGGACGCCCCTGATTTGCTGTCGCGATTCCCGTCGTTGCGTCGCTCATCATATCTCCTTGATTGATTCGATGCCGATTGCCACGTGGCCAATATCGGAACATACAATTGTATTCGACCTGCCCACGAGACAAAAGCCGAATGAGCATTTAGTTTTTCCCGGTCCCCTCGCCCCCGGCATTACTCCTTCATGCACCGCGCAATCATCCTCGGCGACTCCGACTTTAACGCGCTCCCGTCGTAATTCCCCCACATTTCTTCGATCCACAATCCGTTTCGCGACAGCAATAACTCCAACTCGCGCGGAAAAATCCACGTCATCGAGAATCGATTCTGCCGACGATGCACTTCACCGAAGTCATCAAACCACGAGTAATTAAAGGTGATTTCCTGAAGCTGCTTAGCCACATCGCGGCGAACATCCGTCGTTTGAAAAACGGTGCGATCCATTTGCGGAACATGAAACATGCGAGGATCAAGCCCCGTATCCGCCGGCCGTGCCAGATGCGCCAGATCCGGTTGAAAGATATCAATCCACAATCTCCCGCGCGGCTTCATGTGTCGTCGCGCGCGTTGCAAAAGGCAGTCTAGCTCATCAAGTGTCGGAAAGGCCAGTAACGTGTTGAAGAAGATGCAGACCCAATCGAACGTCACCTTCAGGTCAACCTCCAGGATATCGCCGTGGAGCAATTTGAGATTTCGTTCTTTAAGCCCGACCGAGTCTCGCTTTTGCTTGGCGATCGACAGCAGATTTTGATCGTAGTCAATCCCGGTCACGCGATGCCCGGCCTGCGCGATCGGAATCGCCGCCCGCGCCGTGCCGACGGCAAGTTCCAGGACGCTCTGCCGCTTCCTGGGCATTTGCCCCAGAAAAAACGGCACGTCGTTGTGCAGCATTTTAATATCAGCAGACTCGGCATCATAAAATTCTGGAATGGCTTTGTAGCGTTTCATCAATCCTTTCAAGTGCGGGCCGTCACCCGTTCTCCGTCATATGCCAACCGCATACTTTCGGGAAGTTTCTCGTTCGTGACTTCGTGCGCCAGCGCATGGGCGATGTGCGTAAAAAGAGTTTGCTTCGCGCCGATCCGCCGCGCCGCGTCGATGGCCTGTTCGACCGAAAAATGCGTGACGTGCTTCTTCCATTGCAAGGCGTCCAGAACCAGAACATCAAGCCCATGAAGTAACTCGAATGATGACTCAGGGATCTCGCTCACATCCGTGCAGTACGCCAACCGCCCCACTCGAAAACCCAGCACCGGCATGTTGCCATGCAGAAGCGGCACGGGTGTCCATTCGACGTCACCAATTTGAAATTCCCCTTCAATCGTGCGCGGCTGCAAATGCGGCCGGAATACGTTTTGTGCCGGATCGGGTGGCCGAAAAGCATATCCAAAACAAGTCTGTAGCGAGGCATGCGTTTTTGCATCGGCCCATACATCCAACGGTCCGCCTTTGATCGCATTGAATCGCCGTACATCATCCAGACCCATGATGTGGTCTGCATGCGCGTGGGTGAAAACGACCGCATCAATGCGGTTAACCCGATGCGCCACACATTGAAGCCGCAATTCCGGAGTGGTATCCACCAGCACCTGATGACCTTGGTAAGAAATCACCACCGATGGCCGCGTGCGCCGATCGCGAACATCCGTGCTGGTGCAGACCTCGCAATGGCATCCGATCATCGGAATTCCTGCGCTTGTGCCCGTGCCAAGGAATAGAAGTGCGATCTCGATCATCGGCATGGGTTATAACCCAGTCGCACGCCAGCTGATACTCTGCGATGCCGGGAGGCTTGATGCAAATAGGAAATCAATGTTCGGAATGTATTTGCAAACGTTGATTCAAGAGGGTTACAATTCACCCATGCGATTCCCAACCACCCTCATTGCGTTGCTCGTTTCAGCCATCCTCATTTCTCCGGTCCACGCCAAGACCATCGCCGACGATAAATCCGGAGTGTTGATCGATCTGCCCGACGGCAAAGGATGGAAAATCGAAGAAGGCAAGACGACCAAGGCCATCCATGAAGAAGGTGTCACGCTGGTGATCATGCGCTTCGAGCGGGATCTTCCGTCGACCGTGATGAAACGAGTCTCCGATTATTTCATTCCACTGATGAAGGACGCGAAAATTGGCGACGATGCAGATAAAGTCGCGATCCACGGGATGCAGGTTGATAAGTTTTCCGGCTACGGAACGCGCGATGAAAAGCCGGTGAAGTTCACGGCCATCCTCATCTGCAAAGACAGCGCGAGTACCCTGGCAGTTATCGCGTTCGGTGATGAAACGGCTTTCAAGCGGCACCTACGCGACATTGACGCGGCGATCGACAGCGCTCGACCGAAGAATTGAAAATTCAATGTAGTGCATTGTCATGCCTGGAAATTAGGGTAACGTTGGATCGGGTGCCACGGGTCGCGGTACTCCGAGACCGGTGTTCTTCTGCGCCGGATGAACACGGGTTTCGGAGTACCGCGACCCGTGGCACCCTAAATCCCAAATTTGAAAATGCAGTAGCCTTTTGTCTTCGTAGGGTCCGCTTTAGCGGACGGAACTTTTCTCTTGAGGGTGACATTCCGCCCGCTAAAGCGGACCCTACGAAACTACGAAATTTAATGGTGTGCGGTGATTTAAAGCGCCGCATCATCAAGCGAGCCCAGATTCACGCCGCACTCCACTTTATCTGAACCGGCCCATCGGCCTGCGCGTGCATCCTCGCCGGCCATCACCGCTCGGGTGCAAGTAAGCGGATTGCAACCGATCGATAAGTAGCCCTTTTCCACCAGCGGATGGTATGGCAAATCGTATTGCTTCATATAAGCGTAGATCTCACGGCCGCCCCAATTCAGAATCGGGCTGATCGCGTAATTGTTGAATTGCTCATCCCAACTGATGAACTGCGCCACCTCGCGCGTTTTGGATTGATTGCGGCGAATCCCTCGAAACCAGGCGCGCGGAGACAGTTCTCTCATAGCCCGACGCATCGGTTCATTCTTGTTGGCATTGCAGCAGGCATTTTTATCACTGCGATAGGAAGGATCCGGTTCACTGTGGTCGCCCAACCAGGTGATTGGATCATTGGCCGTACGGTACGTCCAGACATTCAGGTTAAACCGCTGCCGCATTTGCTCCATGAAACGATGCGTTTCCGGGAACAAATAACCGGTATCCACCATGACAATTCTGATATCCGGTTTTACCTGCGTGGCCAGGTGAAGCGAGACGACTGATTCCGCCCCGAAGCTAGACGCAAGAATTACCTCCCCGTCAAATTGTGCTACGGCCCATTCAACGATCTTCGATGGAGCGGACGTCTCAAATATTGCGTTAAGCGAATTGAGATCAAGTTGTTCTGCAACTGCGTTCATAAATTTGTAACCCGGGACTTGCCCGGTTTCTTTCCGTCTTTATGTAACATGCCTGCCGGGGAAGATTCCCACGGATCTATTCCTGGTTTTACCGGACGTTTCCAACGCGCTCCCATTGGAGCGTAACCTTTCGGATCCACCCGAGGTTACAACTCGGGATCCTTTCGGAACGATACCTGACAATTCCGAACAGTGCGGGACAACACTAGCTAACTTTCCACCAACTTTACATCCTAATGTCGTTCCTTCGACGGGTGCCGTCAATGTCATCTACTGCCGATTCAGTTCCGAGTTGCAGCGCACGGAAAGAATACAGGATCATCGCCGAGGCAACCAAAGCCATGGTGGCCGAGATGCGCGACTGGGACATCCATCGCAAGAGCGACAAGGAATTGGCGGACCTGTCCCGGATGTTCAATCCGATCATCCGTGGGTGGGTACCCTAATACGGGCGGTTCTACCCGTCGGCCCTACAGCGGGCGTTTGCGTGCCTCAATCGGAGGCTCGTCCGCTGGGCACGATCCAAATACAAGCCATTGCGTGATTCCCCGCGAAAAGCAGCACGACGGTTGCGCCGCATAGCCGCGCATTCCACCAAACTGTTCGCTCACTGGGAGTTGTCAATGACGCCGTAAGGCTGCGGGATGATGGGAGCCGGATGAGTCGAGAGGCTCACGTCCGGTTTTGGGAGAGCGGGAGGGCGAAATTCCCTCCCGCCACTCACCTATTATTAGTGGGAATTCAGAAAACTATTTCCGATTCCTTTTTATTTCGTTCCTCCCCTTTTTAATTTCGGGACTGAATTTCTGCACTACTTTTTTTCCGGCGTGCCGGAGAATTGCCGCAGCCGGATGTTTCTGAACTGCACTTTCATCACCGGGCCGGTGTGGACTTGCAGGGCGAGAAGGCCATTGAGGGCGCGGCGCGGGTCGTGGTCGCGGACTTCGCTCATCACCACGTCGTTGATGCGGAGAAGTATCAAATTGTCGCGGACGATGACGTGGTAGTCGTTCCAATCATTGTTGCGGACGACCTTCAGCAACTCCTTCGGGTCGCCCACGGAGCCGGCGTCTTTACGTTCGCCCTGCTCGTTGTAGAGGACTTTGCGTCCGCGCTCGGCGAGCTTTTCGCGGAGGAGATATTCCATCACCACGGCATCGAACTCATGCAGCTTCTCCGGGGTGAAAACGCTGGCGTCAAAACTCGTCGTGGTGGTGAACGCGCGGGTCTTTTCCGCCATCAACTCCATCGCGCGCGTGGCCCACGCGATGGCCTCGTCGTGATAAGTGCCGCGCGTTAAATTGTAGATGAGTACACGGCGCGGCGCGGCCGCCTTGGCCGTGGCTTGCGCGGGGATGCTTTGCCGCAAGTGCGCCACATCGGAGTCAGACACGGGTGGCATCGCGCGCTGTGCCAGCAAAGGGTTTGTGGAGAAGAAGGCGCACGTCGCAACGGCGAGTGATTGAAGGAAGCAGGTTATGGAATTGGTTGGTTTCATATGTTGAAAAATTAAAGTATCCAGCCGTTGTCGCCGTATTTTTCATCCACCAGCTTCTTCGCCTTCTCGCGTTTTTCTTCCGACACATCGCAGACGGCCACGACCTTCGCACGCGAAAGGCCGAGAAAATTCCGGAGATTGATCGTCCCCATTCCGCCGACGCCGATGCAGCCGACGGTGATTTGATTGCTCGGTGCCGTCTGCCCGTCCGCGCCGAGCAGTCGTGACGGAATGATTTGCGGCAGCGCCACCGCGCCCGCGAGCAGCGATGAGGATTTGAGGAAATGACGACGGTTGATGGAGGGGTTCATGGATTATTCCTTGGAAATGGTTTTGAGCTTCGCGGGATTCGTCGCGGCGCTGGGGCGAGTGGTTTTGGCGGGAGCCGCCCCGGCATCGCGAAGCCCCGCTTCCGTTTTCAAAAAATCGACGATGTGATTCGAGTGCGAATCCACCAATCGCCGTGCGGCCCGCGAGCGTCTCGAGTGCCGCCCGGACAAGGAAAGCCTCAATCGTTTCCTCCAGCCGCACCTGCCTTACCGATGCCCCTTTATTGTTCTGCGCATCCAGCACCCCCATCGCCACCAGCTCCCGAATTGCCTCACGCACCGGCGTGGCGCTGATGGCAAATTCCTTCACCAAAACCGCCTCCACAACGCGCTGTCCCGGCGGCAAATCCCCACGCGCGATGCGGTCGAGCAAAGCATCGCGAATGAACTCGCGCAGGGACTTCACGGGAGGAACTGAAGCCACGACCGCGCCGTTGAAACGACCCGAATCCCCTCGAGTTTCACGTTGCGGAATCAAGGAAGTACCGCAAAAATGGATCATGGATTGTATATTATCCATGATTTTCGAGGGTGTCAGGCAATGATGTTTGGCAGGCGGTGTTGAAGCAGGGCCATCGCATTTGGAATTTCCATCGCGGTTTTCAGACGGGAATTGGCTGTCAGCCAACGTGTCCGACATGGCAATGTCCGATTTTGACGTAGAAATGCCATGCACATTTCCAAATGCGATAGCCCTGGGTGTTGAAGAACTAAAACGGGACAATCCCGGAACAAATCTGGAAACGCGGTCGAAAATTGTGGTTCATCCGACTAAATCGTAGCGAGTTTCGTGCAGGGCGAATATCCGCAGGTTTAAGAATTCTTTGTCGCGGAAGCCGTAGGCTTGCCGTTGCATCGTCTTGATCTTGTTGTTGGTTCCTTCCAGGGGTGCGGTGGTGATCGGGCAGGCCCTGAAGATCGCCGATGCGATGAGCCCCTGTATCCTGTATTGCGATGAGATTGAAAAAGCGCTGTCGGGTGCCGGAGGTCATTCCGACAGCGGGGTCTCCGCCCGATTGTTTGGCACCTTGCTCTCCTGGCTCAGCGATCATGAATCCGAGGTTTTTTTCGTAGCCACTTCCAATGACCTCTCCAGGCTGCCGCCGGAGTTTGCCCGCAGCGAGCGCTTTGATGGTGTCTGGTTCCTGGACCTGCCGGCCAGGAATGAAAAACAGAAGATCTGGGAGATGTATCAGCACACGTTC
>JBBRMF010000260.1:0-7246 GCA_038230975.1 Tepidisphaerales bacterium | reverse complement strand
CGAGACCTGTGCCTTCTGCCCGCCGACACGCACAGGTCTCGGAGTACCGCGACCCGTGGCACCCCATGATGTCGCTGCATCACCTTGAAAAATGCTCTAAGTCAATTTGTTTTGTACGCCATAGCAGTATGGCTCCTGAATCCCCTCTCCCGCGTTGCGAAAAGATACGGAAATAAGGCTGTTCCCGATGCCCGTTGAACTTTCAACCTCAAAGACCGCATCGCTTTCGCAAAACGAAGGCGGTTCAAACCGGCCAGACCCGACTGCGTCCAGACTTAAGACAAAGTCGGGTGGTATCGGGTCGGACGCAGCACTCGGATTCTTCGTCCGATTCGGGGCCATCATGGTCCTGGTCATGATGGCGAGCCTGGTATTTGTTTTGTTTCGAGCGTCGCTGGAGAGCATGCGGGAGTTTGGTCCTAAGTTCCTTATCACCAGCAGTTGGCGACCGAACGAACTGGAAGTCACCCAACTCACGCCCGATGGCAAAGTCGTCAAAGATGAAGACGGTGAACCTGTAAAGCAGATCATTCCCGCGAAATTCGGCGCGCTGCCTGTAATCTACGGCACGGCGGTAAGTTCAATCATGGCGTTATCGCTGGCCGTGCCCTTGAGTCTCGGTGCGGCCCTTTTTCTGATTCGAATTGCACCTAGACTTAGACCCACACTCCCCAACGGTTGGCGCGTGCCGATCGATGTGTGGACGTCATTCCTCATCGAATTTCTGGCCGCCATTCCCAGCATCGCTTACGGGCTGTGGGGATTGTTTGTGCTGGTTCCGTTTATGCAGAGTCATCTGGAGCCTGCGCTCAACTGGATTTTTGGCCATGTTCCGGGCCTCGGTTTCCTTCAATATGACCGATTGACCGGACGCGATATGCTGACGGGCAGCCTTGTACTTGGCATTATGATCGTGCCGATCATTACCGCCGTCAGCCGGGATGTGTTAAGAGCTGTTCCCCAGGCACAGATTGAAGGTTCGTTAGCTTTGGGTGCAACTTGGTGGCAAAGTTGTTTTGAAATGCTCCGCTATAGCCGTAGTGGATTGTTTGGCGCCGTCATTCTGGGTTTGGCCCGCGCCGCCGGTGAAACGATGGCTGTCACAATGGTGATCGGAAACATACCGAATATCAGCGCCTCCCCTTTCGCTCCAGCCCAGACGATGTCAAGCCTGCTCGCCAATGAGTTTTCGGAGGCGTCTACGAAGCTGCATTCCTCCGCCTTATTGCAAGTGGCCCTGATTCTACTTCTGATGTCACTCGCGTTTAACATCGTCGCACGAAAGCTGATTGTCGGAAAAGGAGGAGGCGTCCGTGGGTGAACGCCCCGCCTTTTCCATTTGATTGTCGCCAGCGTCAAGATTGCAGAGTTTCAGGCAGAGCAAACGAGCCTCCGCCGTAAAATAAGTCAGCGAAGAGTGAACCCCATGAGCCTAACGGCGATTTCCAGTAAGAAGAACACGAAAGCCCGCATTGTAAGCGCGCTGATGTATACCCTCTGTGTGGCATTCACCGCGTTCATCCTTGTGATATTGCTTCTCGTCGTCGGTTATCTCATTAAAATCGGATGGCAGTCCGTCAGCATCAGTTTTTTCACACAGGTGCAAATTCCCTTCGGTGCCGAAGGTTATCCCGGTGGGATGCTCAACGGTTTGCTCGGCACGCTGGTGCTGGTCGGGATGGCAGCCCTGGTAGGAATTCCGATTGGAATGCTGGCGGGCATCTTTCTTTCCGAATACGGCGCAAATTCACGGCTGGCCTCCCCCGTTCGATTCGTCGCCGATGTGTTGGCCGGTGTACCCAGTATTGTGGTAGGCATCCTCGGATACGAACTGTTGGTGGTTCCGATCGGACACTACAACGGTTGGGCCGGTGCATTAACGCTGGCTTTTATCATGGTTCCGATTGTTGCCCGAACCACCGAGGAAATGCTGCGCCTCGTGCCGCATAGTTACCGTGAAGCGTCGATCGCCCTGGGCGCAACGAAGGCACGAACCATCCTCCGCGTGGTCGTTCCGTCGGCTGCGGGAAGCTTAATCACCGGGGTCATGCTGGCCTTGGCGCGCGTGGCCGGTGAAACCGCACCATTGCTGTTCACCGCGCTCGGAAGCAGATTTCTCACGGTAGATCCAAACCAACCGTTCCCATCGCTTACGAAGCAGATTTACGATTACGCCACCGGCCCTTACGAGGCGCAAAAACGAATGGCGTGGGCAGGTATTCTGGTCTTGATCAGTGTTATTTTTGTATTCAATCTCACCGTGCGATTGATCGCCCGTTCAAAGCATGAAGCCGCGTAAGAGCAAGGGAATCGCAATGATGAAGCTGGCACAAACAACCATACCTCACCCCAGTGAGCCGTCCGCTGCGCGGCCAGGCCCCAAGCCCGCGGGTGCCAGTGTCAATTCAATCCCTTCCGAAAATCGGAATGAATCTGCATTGCCAGTCGGTATGCCCGGCACCGCGCCCACGGATGTGCATGCAGAGATTGACGCCGAAACCCATATTCTCACCGTCAATGATTTCAAGCTGGCGTACGGTAAACGTCAGACGCTCCACGGCATTAACATGAAGATCGCCGGCGGCAAAGTCACCGCACTCATCGGTCCGTCCGGTTGCGGTAAGTCAACTTTGATACGCAGCATGAACCGACTCAACGACCTTGTCGACGGCGTGAAAATCGAAGGCGATATGCGCTTCAAGGGTCAATCCATCTATGACAAAAACGTCGATGTAATCGATCTGCGCAAGAAACTGGGAATGGTCTTTCAGAAGTCCAACCCGTTTCCCATGTCGATTTTTGAAAACGTGGTGTATGCCCTTCGTATCGCCGGAGAGCGATCGAGTTCCCGGCTTGATGAAGTGTGCGCGAAATCCCTGAAGGGCGCTGCTTTGTGGGAAGAAGTTAAAGATCGGCTGCACACCAGCGCGTTTGGACTTTCGGGCGGTCAGCAACAGCGACTCTGCATCGCCCGGGCAATCGCCGCCGAACCCGAAGTACTGCTGATGGATGAACCCTGTTCCGCCCTCGATCCGATTGCCACGCAAAAGGTTGAGGAACTCATCTATGAGCTTCGCGGAAAATACACAGTGGTCATCGTCACCCACAACATGCATCAGGCCGCGCGATGCAGTGACTATACCGCGTTCATGTATATGGGTCGCCTCGTTGAGTACGGCCCCACCGAAGCGATCTTCGTGCGTCCTCATCTAAAGGAAACCGAAGCCTACGTCACCGGGCGTTTCGGTTAAAGGACCAAAAACCCGCGACGGACCACTGATAACAGACCACTAAAAATCGACCATTTGGAGCCCCATGCGACATTTTGAAGAGCTTTTGCAGGAATTATTACAAAAGGTAGTGCGCATGGGCACCCTTGCCGAAGGAATGATTGAGCTCGCGACCAAGACACTCGTTGAACGCAATGAGTCTCACGTTTCCAAGATCTGGGAGAAGGAACAAGAGGTCAATAAGTTGCAGGTGGAGATCGACGAACAGGCTGTAACCCTCACGGCCATGCAACAACCCGTGGCCCAGGATGTCCGGTTCCTCTTCATGGCCTCGCGCATCGGCGGCGAGCTTGAACGCATTGCAGACCAGACGATCAACATCTCCCAGAACGCGCATTTTGTGATGCAGGGACCCCCACTTCGCCCACTGGTGGATGTGCCGATCATGGCCGAGATCGCGCAGAAGATGGTGCGCGACACCGTCACGGCGATGATCAAAAAAGACGTCTCCCTCGCCGAAAAAGTACTGGAAGAAGAATACAAAGTCGATGCGTTTCGCGATCAGATTTTCCGCACGCTCTTAACCTACATGATGGCCGATCCCGGAACGATCGGCCGCGCACTCTCACTGATTCTGATCTCCCGGAACCTGGAACGTATTGGCGATCACGCAACGAACATCGCCGAAGAAGTCATCTACTGGATCCAAGGTCGCGATATCCGGCACAATCGATCGCACCCTTTGCCCGGCCAACCTGTACCGATGCTTAAGCAATCAGAGCGATGAACCCGAAAAGCTGGAAAATACGCCGCAGTTTTGATTTGCCAGTCAGCAGAATTCAGCAGACACCGAGCCGGATGGGCACTTGTGACTCGGCTTGACGCATCTCCTACGCGAAATGCGGATGGGTATGACGGTTTGCCAACTTCACGCGAGGCCTGTCAAGCTTCGCCGGGGTGCGCTGTCCCTACGAACCAGTCCACGATGAAACGCAGATAAAGGAGCAGAGAATGTCGCAAACGATGAATCACCGCGGTACGATCCTCGTCATCGATGACGAACGAGACCTCATTGAACTGGTACGTTACAACCTCGATAAGGAGGGGTATGACGTAGTCGCGGCGTCAGACGGTAGTAGTGGTCTGGAGATCGCTACCCGGCATAAACCGAATCTGGTCGTTCTGGATTTGATGATGCCCGGGATGGACGGCCTGGAAGTCTGCCGCCGTATGCGCAATGACGAACGCACTCGGAGAATCCCCGTCATCATGCTCACCGCCAAAGCCGCTGAGACAGACCGTATCGTCGGGCTGGAACTGGGAGCGGATGACTATGTCACCAAACCCTTCAGCCCGCGAGAACTGGTAGCCCGCGTGAAAGCCGTGCTTCGCCGTACCACCGAGCAACAGGAACCCACCGAATTAATCCGCAGCGGTGAACTGGCGATCGACGCCAAGCGCCACGAAGTCACTTACGCTGGCCAGCCTGTTGCCCTGACGGCAACCGAATTCCGCATTCTGCAGTTCCTCGCCAGTCGTCCGGGCCGCGTGGTAAGTCGCGAGGAAATCATCGATGCCGCCCTCGGTCGCGATGCCGCCATCTTCGACCGTACCATCGACGTGCATATCACCGCCATTCGCAAAAAACTGAGCAACGGTGGTGATCAGATCGAAACCGTCCGCGGTTTCGGTTATAAATTCCGCGACTAATCGTTCTTCCGAATGAAGGTAAAGCATTGTTCACCAGTCCATTTTTTCGCCGACTGTTCATTCCCTATCTCGTTCTACTTTGGCTCGGGATCGGTCTGGTAGGGTTCTTCGGCGCGATGCGGCTGCGCAGTTCCTATCTGGCGAACACCCGCCAGGCGATGCGAAACGAAAGCCGTCTGGTTGCCGATCTTGCCGTTCCTTTTCTGGTGTCCGGTGATTCGGTTGGCATATCCGAATTGGTGAAACGCCTCGGCACATCTCTCGAGCGTCGCGTAACACTGATTGATGCCAAAGGGAATGTGCTGGCGGACAATGAGGTTGATGTTAGGACCATGGACAACCATCTGGAACGCCCTGAAATCCAAGGGGCGAACTCGAGCGGCGATTCTGATACCGTGCGCCTCAGCCATTCGCTGAATATCAACCTGCTCTACTACGCTCATAAAGTTCAACTGGCCAGCGGCGCAGTCTACTACGTTCGGTTGGCCGAGCACCTGAGCCGGCTGGACGACGCGTTGCGCCTTCTCTATGCCGCGCTTCTTACCACGGCCGCACTGGCGATGGTCGGCACGGCACTGGTCTCGTTCTACCTGGCCCACCGTCATGCCGCGCCCCTGGTGGAACTTAACCAGTTTGCCACCGCCCTCACGCAAGGCGATCTTACCTCCCGAATCCTCCGTCCCCAGAAAGACGAAATGGGTTCCCTGGCGACCAGCTTGAACGCGATGGCCGACTCTCTTAGCACGCTGCTCTCCCAAACCGCCAAAGATAAATCAGAACTCTCCGCCATCCTTGAAAGCATGAGCGAAGGCGTGATCGCCGCCAACCTGAAACAACACGTGCTGATCGTCAATGATGCCGCCGGTCGATTGCTTGGCTTTGAACCCCACGACGCGCAGGGAAAAAATCTCTGGGAGGTCATCCGCGATCAAACCGTTCTCCAAGCCGTAAAAAAAATCGAAACCGAAGGCGGGCGAATCACCGTCACCGTCGGCCCGGTTGCCGGTCGAAAACTGGAAGTCACCGTCTCCGTCTTCCCCGCCGCAGGTACCGCCGATGGGCTGGTGATCGTCGCCCACGATGTCACCGAATCCTCCCGCTACCAGGAACTCCGCAAAGAGTTCGTCGCCAATGTCTCCCACGAATTGCGGACGCCTCTCACCGTCATTCGCGGCTTCGTCGAGACCCTAAAGGACGGTGCCATCAACGACCCGGTCATGGGCCCGCAGTTTCTGAACACGATCCAGAAGCATACAATGCAGTTGAGCAATCTGGTAAACGATCTGCTCGAGCTTTCCAGTCTGGAAAGCCAGCCGAGTCTACCACGATTACACAGTGTCGATCTGGCTGCGGTCGTCCGCAAAGTAGCCGATCTACTAGCCCCCGCCGCCGCCAGCAAAGGGCAGCAACTCACCGTGACCGCTCCCCCTCGCCTGCCTCCCATCGTCGGCAACGTAGACTACCTCGAGCGCGCTATTTCCAACCTCATCGACAACGCCATCAAATACACCCGCGACAACGGCAAAGTCCGCGCCGTCGCCAAAGCCGAAAACGGCCACATCATCTTTGAAGTCACCGACAACGGTCTCGGCATCCCCCCCGAAGACCTCGCCCGAATCTTCGAACGCTTCTACCGCGTAGACCGCTCCCGCAGCAGAGAAATGGGCGGCACCGGCCTCGGACTCTCCATCGTCAAACACGTCGCCCAAGTCCACGGCGGCAGCATCGAAGTCTCCAGTATCCCGGGGCAAGGTTCTACTTTCCGATTGAAGATCCCCACAGCGGCGGAGTGAGTCTCTTTAACACCTTCGGATTGTTTAACAGCAGTTCTACTCCGCTTGGATGGCAAGCGGGTGACTTGAATGGGGATGGCGTAGTGGACTCCAAAGATGTAACTATCTTTAATACGGCTGGCAACTTTAATACCGGGGCGTTCCCTCCGCCATCACCGGTTCCGAGTGTGGGAAAATCGTTCGTGGCGACACCGGCGAAAAGTGTCTCTGCGAAGGTTGCATTGCCGCGCACGGCTCATAAGGTGTCGAAACATTTAATTCGCAAGGGGAATCATCCGAACCCAGGTGCGCATGGCACATGGGTCGGCAATCCGTTCGCTAGGTAAGAAGCGTTTTTCACCACGAAGGCACGAAGAACACGAAGGAAAATGCTTGCCTTTGAATTTCGTAGGGTCTGCACTGAGTTTGAGAACTTACTCGTGGCACGGGCTTCCAGCCCGTGTTAGCGGATCAGAACTAAAAATGTCTGGATTTCCGCAGTGATTTGAGTTCAACATTTCTCAACACGGGCTG
>JBBRMF010000259.1:0-7312 GCA_038230975.1 Tepidisphaerales bacterium | reverse complement strand
GAATTGAAACTCACGCCGCGCGGGGAGCAATCATTGGCGATTGAAGTGCGCGTCAATGCCAAAAAAATGATGATGGCTGGTGTGGTTCGTATTTCGGGCAATGTGGATATCGATGACCAGCTTACGGCTCGTCTTTCGCAGATGTCCTGTGAAGGAGAAGGCGTTGCTGGTAAGATCGCGGCGGGCTTTTTGACTCCAAAGATCAAGCAGGTCGACGGGCGAAGTTTCCCCCTGGCCGATGAATCTTTGAATGGATTGCGGTTACGCGATTTACGCATCACAAGTGTCGATCCGGTACAAATCGTGGGCGCATTTGGAACTTAAGGAATATTTTTCATCATGAATTCTCCACAAGAAAATTCCCGACGTGGTATTTCGCTGGACGAATATGCCGATCGCCGACATCAGGTTTTTAAAGCGCTCAAAGGTGCCGCCGCCGTTATTTTTGCGGGGGAAGGTTCGCCACCGTTGCTTGGGCAGTGGAGACCCGATTTCCATTTCCTATACCTGACCGGTATCGATGATGAACCTGGCGCAGCCGTGCTGTTTAATCCCGCGGCCGAAGATCCAAAGCGCGCAATCAGTTTGTTTCTTCGCCCTTTGGATGTTGAACGTGACCGTTGGGATGGCTACCGATCGCAGATCGGCGAACCGCTTCGCCGGAGCACGGGTTTTCAAATCGTGATGCGGTCGGGCACTCTTGCGCTGCATTTAACCGCCGCAGCACGACGTACCAAACGACTGGCCTGCCTCCACGCATTGAGCGTCTACCCGGCACCTGTTTCGCCAGACTTGGCGGTTTTCAAGCAGGTGGCTGAACGCATTCCAGGGGTGACGATCGAGGACCGTTCTGAATTGATGCCGCAACTCCGCGCCATCAAGTCACCGGCTGAACTGAAATTGATGAAAAAGGCCGTCGACGCGACAGTCGGAGGCTTTGCCGCGATGATGAAGATGCTCCGCCCGGGTGTCAGCGAAACCGACGTAGACCGCGTTCTGGCCCAGGGATATCTCGCACACGGCGGATCTGGTGTGGCGTACAACTCGATTGTCGGGTCCGGCCTGAATGGCACTGTGTTGCACTACATGGCAAACAATGGGCCGCTGGTGGCGGGGGATCTCATTGTGATTGATTCGGCGGCCGACTACCTCGGTTATGCTTCTGACGTGACTCGAACACTGCCCGTAAGCGGAAAGTTTACTTCCGATCAGAAAGATGCATACGAGGTCGTACTTCGTTCGCAGTTAGCCTCGATTAAAGTGTTGCGTCCGGGCGCAACCATGGTGGAGGTCGACGCTGCGGCGCGCTCCGTCATCGACAAAGCCGGGTACGGTGACGCATTTAACCACGGGATCGGTCATCCGCTGGGTCTGCAAGTCCATGATGTGATTCCAGACCATCCATTGAAAGCCGGGATGGTGGTCACGATCGAACCGGGAATTTACTTCCCCGATCGAAAAATGGGGATTCGTATTGAGGATGATTTACTCATCACTTCACGTGGAAGCACCAACCTTACGGCGGCTATTCCCAAAACGGTGAAAGAAGTGGAAGCGGCATTGTCTTGAGTCCGTCATCGATAAATTGCGGATTCCCACGCCGTCCAAGCTACCATTCTTCGGATGAATCCATATCCTTACGGAAATCACCGCAGCGGCTAAGGATGATGCATGTTTGGCTTTGGCAAACGCGACGATCCGGAAACGGAGTCGATGGACGGACCGAGTGTCAGCGCGAAGCTGTGCACAGGTTCTTACAACGGCAAATATCCCACGGTGGGCCTGTATGACTGCCGCAATCGCAAAGTCTGGATCTGCAAGCCTTTGAGTGGTCAGGCCATTCGTACATCGCATGCGCGTCTGATCACAGGGGCCGAGAATGCGGTTTCCACCGTTTGGAAGGATCGCTTCATCTGCTTCTGGTTTTACACGCCGCGCACGGGTGAAGGATACATTCTGGGTTATCCGATAGATTGGGAAGAAGCCCATTTGCTGGTTCGGATAGACCCGAATTGGGATTACGAACGACTCCAGCAAGTGCCGCCTCATTTGGATGATCACGTGAATGAAAACCTTGAACGGCAATTCCGGCATGGCGAGCGCATCTGCGAATTTTTCACGGAATCGAACCTGAAATATCCGTTTAGCCTTCACTTCATTGGACAAAAGGCCACCGATTCGCAATTCTATCTGAAGCGAGTTGAACCAAAGGAATGAGACGTGAAACAGACGAGTATCTCGCTTTGACCGGCGCACGATCGAGAACCGATCGACCTTTTTATCAAATGACCAATTCTATACACAGGTGATTTCATGGGTGATCTTGCATCTCCGACGATTCGAACGTTTCAAGTTTTTCCTGATTTGCCCGAGTCGCTCAAGCCGCTGAATGAGTTGGCCCACAACATCTGGTGGATGTGGCACCCGGATGCTGTCGAACTCTTTCGACGGCTGGACCGCAAGCTATGGGACGAGGTCTATCACAATCCGGTCAAGATGCTTGGCGCAATCGATCAGGAGAAGCTCGCCTCCGCCGCGCAAGACGAAGGATACCTGGCCCACCTTGGGCGCGTTTACATGACGTTTAAAGCGCATTTGAGCGAAAAGGGGTGGTATCAAAAGGCCCATAGCGATCAGTCAAAACTTCTTGTTGCCTATTTCAGCGCGGAATTCGGCCTACATGAATCGCTGCCGATTTATTCAGGTGGTTTGGGAATTCTGGCGGGTGATCACCTGAAGAGCGCGAGCGAGATTTGCCTGCCGCTGGTGGCCTTCGGTTTGTTGTATCGCCAGGGGTATTTTCAACAGTATCTGTCGGCTGACGGTTGGCAACAGGAAGCCTATCCGGAGCTGGATTTTTATAACCTTCCCATCGTTGCACTGAAATATGCGGACGGTTCGGACATTCATGTGCGCGTCGACATGCCCGACAACGCGGTCTTCTGCAAAGTCTGGAAAGCCAGCGTCGGTCGTATCCCACTGTATTTGCTCGACACGAATCTGACTGAAAACGCACCCGTTGATCGCGACATCACCAGCCGACTTTATGGCGGTGGAACGGAAATGCGTATCAAGCAGGAAATCGTGCTCGGCATCGGTGGGCTTCGCGCCCTGGAAGCTCTGAATATTCAGCCCACCGTCTATCATATGAATGAAGGGCACAGTGCCTTTCTCGCGCTGGAACGCATTCGGCTTTCACTCAACGAACGGCAACTGACATTCGACGAAGCGCGTCAGCAGGTAATGGCTACCAACTGCTTCACGACCCATACTCCGGTCCCCGCCGGAATTGATATGTTCCCCCCGGACCTGGTCATGAAATATTTCCGATCGTTTATTCCTTCGCTCAAACTGGACGAGGAAGGCTTCCTTGCGCTTGGCCGTGAAGATGTCACGAATAAGAAGCAGGGTTTTTCGATGGCGGTCCTGGCGATTCGTCTGGCGGACAGCATCAATGGTGTCAGTTGGTTGCACGGCGATGTTTCCCGGAAAATGTGGCACAGCCTCTGGCCGCAGGTGCCGCCGGATGAAGTGCCGATTCAACATGTCACCAATGGCGTCCATGTGCGCTCGTGGTTGTCGCCGGATATTCAGTTTGTTCTGGATCGCTATCTCAGCGGTAAATGGATGACCGACCCGACGGATCAATCCGTTTGGGAGGGCGTCAACCAGATCCCCGATGAAGAGCTCTGGCGGGCCCATGAACGTTGCCGTGAGCGATTGGTCGGTTGGGTGCGCGGCGTACTCCGCGATCAGTTGACCCGTCGCGGCGCTTCCTATGACGAAGTGCAAGCAGCCGATGAAGTACTCGACCCTGAAGCCCTTACGATCGGTTTCGCCCGGCGCTTTGCCACGTACAAGCGCGGCGCGCTTCTGATGCGCGATCAAGAACGCCTGATGCGTCTGCTGGAAGACACCAAGCGACCGATCCAGTTCGTTTTCGCCGGCAAGGCTCATCCTGCGGACAATGAAGGAAAGGAACTGATCAAGACCATCGTCAACTTCGCGCGCACGGCGAATGTTCGACGCCGGATGGTCTTCCTGGAAAATTACGATATCAACGTCGCGCGATATCTGGTTCAGGGTGTCGACGTCTGGCTCAATACCCCGCGTCGTCCTTATGAAGCGTCCGGTACGAGCGGCATGAAAGCCGCGGCAAATGGAGTGCTGAATCTTTCGGTGCTCGATGGTTGGTGGGTCGAAGGTTACTCGCCGGATCTCGGCTGGGCGATCGGCCGTGGGGAGAGTTACAGCGATTCAAACTATCAGGACACGATTGAAAGCAATTCGCTGTATGACTTGCTTGAGAAGCAAATCATCCCTCTCTTCTATCAGCGAGGCGTGGACAACATGCCCCGGCCGTGGATTGGAAGGATGAAGAACTGCCTTCGCAAACTGGCACCCGTCTTCAACACGAATCGAATGGTGCGGGAGTATGCCGAAAAGTTTTACGTTCCGGCCATGATTCGCGGCGAAGGTCTCGGCGCGAACAATCTGCAGCGGTCGATCGAATTGGCGCACACGAAGGATCATCTTCGTCACCATTGGAGCGGCATCAAAGTGGTTGGGGTTCACAGCAGTGGGAATGGCAATTTTAAAGTCGGTGACAGCGTGAAAATTGAAGCGTTGATTGATCTGCCAGATTTTAAACCGGATGACGTGGCGGTTGAGTTATACGCGGGTACGGTGAATGCCACCGGTCAGATTGAAAAGCCGGTGCGACAGCGAATGACTTACAGCCAGCAGATGGCACCTGGTCGTCATCTGTTCGTTGGAGAATTGAGCTGTCACTCGAGCGGTCGGCAGGGTTACGCCATTCGTGTCGTGCCCGGCAGCAAGGATCTCGCCACGCCGTTCGAGCCGGGGCTAATTCTCTGGAATTAAGCGGGCTATGCACGACGTTGATGCTCAAATCTCCAAGCCGGAGGCGGAAGGCGTAGCCGACGCACCGGGTTCTTTGTCGCCGAAGAACCCGGTGCGTCGGCTGCGCCTTCCGCCTGCATCTTGATTCTTGAATTATGATCCCCATGTGAACGTAATCGGCGCATCAATATCCGGATGCAGACTTTTATGCACAGGACATGTGCCGGCGGCATTTTCCAAGCGTTGCTTGTCGTCTTGTGACAGAGTGCGAGGTACATGAATTTCCACCGGCAGTCGACCGATGCGCCGAAGGCCCGTGGTGATCATGTGTTTTTCCACCCGCACCTTCGTGCCGCTGATATCAATCCCATGCCGTTGCGCGACGATCCCCATCGTCGTGACGATGCACGTGCCAAGCGCCGTCGCCATAAGATCCGTGGGCGAAAAGGATTCTCCTTTACCCATGTTGTCTTTTGGGGCGTCCGTTGTGAGAACCGTAGACGACGGACCGTGCGTGGCGGAACAATGAAGCTGACCTTCGTAGATAATGTTTATTTCAACCATGCCCGCAATTATCGCCTGCACGATACGCAGGGGCAAATTGGAAATTGCGTTAGGTGATTCTCTTAGCGGGGTAGTACGAACTCGGGGGAAAGAGTTATCGAATAATCTCATTGCGTCATCGGCCAGACGACGGATGATACGGGTGCGTTGCCAGGAACGAACGAGAAACCGCTGCAAAATTTTATAAGATTCGAATGACCCATCGAGTGAAAAATTCGGCTGATCGCAGACGTTTACGAGGTTGGTTAAGCCTCGCGATCATCGAAGTGTGCATTGCATTGCTGCTATCTCCCTCGCGGTCGATCGCGGAAACCATTTCGTCTCAATCGCCGATCCGGTATGACACGACCAAGCCGGAGGATCCGATTGCTCAACTACAAAAGCAAATCGATGCAGGGCAGACAAAATTGTCCTGTGATGATCGTCACGGCTATCTTGAATCGGTCCTCAAACTCCTGAAAATTCCCGCCTCGTCGCAAACACTTGTCTTTTCCAAGACCAGCTTTCAACGGGATCTGATATCCCCCTGGAAACCCCGGGCACTTTATTTCAATAACGATGTGTACATTGGATGGGTGCAAGGGGGCGAAGTTCTGGAGGTGGCCGCGATCGACAAGCAACTCGGGCCGGTTTTCTATACCCTAAGCCAGGAGGCATCTGCCAAACCTCGCTTCCTACGACAGACCGACAACTGCCTCCAGTGTCATGAAGGGAGCATGACGCAAAATGTGCCGGGGCTAATGGTTCGAAGTGTTTTCCCAGACGCATCTGGTATGCCGCTGTTCAGTGCAGGTACCTTCCGCACCACCGACTCCAGCCCGTTAAGCGAACGTTATGGCGGATGGTACGTCACCGGAACGCATGGTTCACAACGTCATCTGGGAAATCTCGTGGTGCGTAAGAAGGATGATCCGGAAAACCTCAATCTGGAGTCCGGGGCCAATATCACGAATCTCAACAGCAAACTAGAGGTGGTACCGTACCTCGCGCCGGGAAGCGACATCGTGGCTCTGATGGTTCTGACGCACCAGGCGCAAATCCATAACTTGATCACCAAAGCGAATTACGAAACCCGAATCGCATTGCGCGATCAGTGCGCAATGAACGAGGCTCTTCACGAAAAACCTGACCACACTTTTGAAAGTACACCCAGGCGAATCAAGGGAGCCTGCGAACCCCTGGTGCGGGCAATGCTTTTCTGTGAGGAGACGCGTTTCACGGACCGAATCATCGGGTCGTCGACTTTCTCGCATGATTTTGCGAGCGGTGGGCCGCGCGATAGCACCGGTCGCTCTTTAAGACATTTCGATTTGGAGAAAAGGCTATTTAAATACCCTTGCAGCTTTTTGATTTATTCCGAATCCTTCGATGCCCTGCCTTCACCGGCCAAATCCTATATCTATCAGCGGCTGTGGAAAATTTTAAGCGAGAGCGAGACTGATCGGGATTTCGCCCACCTCAGCACCTCCGACCGAAAAGCCATTCGGGAGATTCTCGCGGCGACTATGAAAAATCTGCCAGACTACTGGAAATAAGCGGAGATCAATTGAGTGTGTACCCGCCGACCGTTCGTGCCATTTGTTAAAGCAGTGGAAGAGCACACCCATCCGATATGCTAAGCGAGAATCCTTCCGAGGTATTCCTTTACCGACCGCGTCACGCCCCCTAAGATTTCCAGATATGACCGTAAAGACCACCCTCCCCGAAGCTCTCGGGCAGCTGACTATTGCGCCCCCGCTGCGCAAATTGGCTCGCTATCTTGGGAAGAACGGCGCTGCAACCGCTTCCGGATTGTGGGGCAGCAGCATCGCGGCAGTGACGGCGGCGATTGAAGCGGAACTCCATCGGCCCATTCTTGTCGTCTGTGGTCATATCGACGAGGCCG
>JBBRMF010000258.1:0-7359 GCA_038230975.1 Tepidisphaerales bacterium | reverse complement strand
GGGGGCCGGGTGGCGGCCGCCCCCCCTTTTTTTTCTCCCCCCGCCCCCACTCCCCCCCCGTTCTCCCCCCCCCGCGACCCGTGGCACCCGATCCAAAATTACCCTAATTTCCAGTCATGACAATGCACTATGCCTTTCTTCGTTCTGATCCTCGAACACGGGCTGGAAGCCCGTGCCACAAATAAGTTTTCAGGCTCTAAAGCGGAAGCTATGTGAAGAGGTGGACTGGATCTTGATGCGCTTTACGCGGCGTCGAGCAAGAGGCCGGTTTTGGTGCCCCAGCGCAAACGGCGGTAGGCGTGCACGGTGACGGTGGTGCTTTGCAGCATGGGTTGGAGGATTTCGGCGGCGAGGTCGGCGTGGTCGATGAATAGCCGCAGGCAGGGTTGGGCGGTGGGGTCGATCGACATTTGCGGCATGGCCATGCAGATTAGTTTGTAGTTCTCGACCAGCCAGTTGTACGCGCGGGCGATGGATCGAAGATCACTCAAACCCTGGCGGGCAGCAGCTAACAGCACGATGCGGCGATCGCGCGTGACGGCCAAACGGGCCTCGGGGCACATAGGCGGGGTCACCGGGCATTCGATCAATTGTGTTGCTTCGCTGCGTAGAATCGCGGGGAGAATAGAGCTGCCGGGAATGTGGGCATCGGGGAGGTCGATGACTTCGGGAACGGAATCGTGGGTTTCAGCGGTATCGTTCCCCGACCAGCGAAGTCCGGGCTGGGCGGTTGGGAATGGGATGGATTCAGTGGATTGTGAATTCTTCATCGCGCTAGGCATGGGTTCGCTCGCTTCCGGTTCAAATTCATTTGAATGATTCGCAGATCGAGTGGCATGAATTTCAAGAGAATCAGTGTCGGACGCTTCGAGGTCGGCTTCATGATTCGATGGCTCTTCGGTCTCCGCCTTCACAAACGCTTCGAACGCGGCCTCTGTGGTTTGTGCCTTTGCCCGCGCCAAAAAATCCGCCACGGCTTGCCATTGCGGCGGAACGGTGTTCGGATCCGCCGGGTTGGGTAGCCGATTTTCGAGAATCACATGTTCGGAAATCTGGCCGGCCGAAACCACTCGTGATTCGGAATCCAAGGGCCAGTTCAGGAACTGGCCGCAGACACTTTGCAGTTTGCGATAGACTTTTTCGGCTTCGCGATCATTCTGCGCATCGACCACCGCCAGCGACAATCGTGGGCGCTGCGAATCCTGCACGACCTTGAGAGTACGGTAGCAACTGACGACACCTTCATGATCGCAAGTGCTGAGCAAAACCCAGTGACCGATTGCACCTAACAGCTCGCGAGCGCCGATGGCTTTGAGATTGGGCAGGATGACCAGCCATTGATCCAGATCCCAGTTTAATTCTTCAAGGGCATTGATGATGGCTTTGGCATCCATCGTTGAACCGGTATGCGGCAACGAGTCTACCACGACATCTTCACCTTCGGGGAGCCTATCGAAACAGGTCAGACGAAATTCCGTCGAGTCTACTTCGATCAACCCGACGCGCGCCCCGCCAGACGCCAGATGACGGGCATATTTTTTGACGTGGTCGGACTGTGTGCCATTCAGATGAGCGCCCAGGACCGCAGTCACAGGGGGGAAGGTAAACGATTTTTCACCGGCGAGAGGAGTGGCGTCGATCATCGCCGTCATGTTGAACGGCTCGGGAGGCGTGGGATGGATTTCAATAGCCACATCCAATTGCGGCGGAGTCGGGACGGAAAGAGAGATTCTTTCCGGGGGTTGCCGACGCGGCATCGGGACCCCGTTCGTCTGCCGTTCGCGAACGCTGCTCAGGAACAGGTGCCCGATTTCGGTGAGGCTTCGAGAGGTTGTTGGGGAGTCTGACATCCTTAGTTCACTTCAACGATATTATTGAGTTCACCGAATTGATTCGCTTCGACGTACTGGTTGTTAGGGTCGGTCATCCATTTGCCGTCAACCACCAATCGATAGCGATAGCGGCCGCGACTCAGGGGCAGGCGCATCCGCCATTCACCGGGGCGGCCGCTCGGTTGCATCGGGGTGGAAACGGGGGTCCAGTTGTTGAAATCGCCGGCGATCAAGACTTTTTTCGCGCCGCTGAATTTTGCCTGGAAGACCACTTCTTCACCGATTTGCTTTACGCCATAGAACTCTTCGAGCTTTTGCTCGGTGGTTTTGATCTCTGGCTTGGATGCGTTGGCGATGGCCTGGGGAACCGAAAATTCGACCTTGGGCCGTGGCGACATTCCGGGCATTCGCGTCACGGGTGCCTCGGCGGTTGCGGCGGCGGTCTCTGCACGGGCAGGCGTGAGCTGAGTCCCTGGAAGCTGCGTCGGCACGCTATTGCGACCGAATTGGAAGTTGGTGAGTTGCGATAACTGCTTGGCCCGCTGCACGAGTTCCATTGGGCGCGACATCTTCTCATCGATTACGGGTTCGACATCGACTGGTCGATGACCCATCAATTCGCGGGCGAGATTGACGAAATCCTTGTAGCCCCGACTGCCGGGGTCGTATTCCGTAATCGGCTGACCGAAGCTGGCGGCTTCCTTCAACTTGGTGTTGAAATTGACGACGCTCTCCATGAGGTAATCGCGGAACTTCGCGCGCAATTCGCTGAGCACTTCGCGAGCGAGCTTGGTGCGGGTGTCGTAAAGGGTTGGGAGAACGCGGATCAGGATTTCTTTGCCGCAGCGTTCTTTGAGCAGTTCGAGGGTCTCCATCATTTTCGTGAGGCCGTGGAGACTGAAGAATCCTGTCTCGACCGGAACGATGACTTCGTCGCAAGCGCGCAGAGCGTTGAACGTTAGTAGTCCCACGCTGGGCGGGCAATCGAGAATTGCCCAGTTGTAGGTGGCTCGCACGCCGTTGAGAGCTTTGAGTGCGCGATCCTCGCGACCTTCACGGCCGGAGAAAACCTGCTCAAACCCGGCGAGCTTGAGGTTGGACGGCGCGAGATCAAAATCGCTGGCGATCTGCCATATGACTTCGCTCATCTTCGCGGTCTTGCCGTCGGTTTCGTCGATGAGGGTATCGTAGACCGTCCGCTCGATCTGCTCTTCCGGGACGGCCAACCCCACGCCGCAATGACCCTGGGGATCCATGTCGACCAGCAGCGTCTTCTGCCCTAATCGAGCCAGACAGGCGGCCAAATTAATACTGGTGGTGGTTTTTCCGCATCCACCCTTTTGATTGATGATCGCGATCGTACGCATAAAACGGCACCTTCCTTGGTGACCTGGGAGCATCCATGACAAACGAACTCGCACGAGCCCGCCTCCCATAACGGCAAAGATCGGTGAACTGCGACTGAAAACTTTAGCATTATGGGACAGATAAAGGTAAGCACGCTGGAAATCGGCCTTGTTTTTTACGCCGGACCAGCGAGAATGAGTCCCCGGTGAATTCCGGGGCGTAGCTCAGCTTGGTAGAGCGTCTGGTTTGGGACCAGAAGGTCGCAGGTTCGAATCCTGTCGCCCCGATTTGATGGGTAAAGGACTTACGGCAACTTAATCGGTTGCCGTTTTTCTTTGGACTCTATTCTGGACTCTGACGTTGTGGGGGAATAAGCATTAGCCTTCCGACCGGCAACGGCACACTTTCCCCGTTATTTTCAATCTGTAGTGACCGTGTGGAGCAAGTTGCCGAAAGCGGTTAAACAGGCGATCATGGGGGTTATTCAGAATCACGTTTCTACAAAGGGAGTGTTGGGAAAATGAAGGCAGTATTTTTTTTCGCTATCGTATTTGCCCTCTCGGGCTGTTCTGCCTCTCGCCCGGTGGTGGGTTATGACAAGTTCAATGATGAAATCTACCGGGGGACGGTGAACATGAGCTTTGTGAATGGCCGGGGGAGCATTGATGCAACCGGTGAGAAGACGCACTCACGGGCAATTGGGGTTGCACTTTGGCAGTACGGGCATGGGGATACACGGGGAGGCATAGTGAACATTCAGTCAACGGATGGCCGACGCATTCGTGGGGAATGGATGACAATGCGAATGGATGCCGGGTACGGTTCCGGAGTGGATCAAAATGGGAATGACTTCATCTTTGGCTTTGGTTTGACGCCTGCTGAAGATTCCGAGTTCATTCGTACCAATGGGTCTGGGCATCGGTTTACGTCAAGTTTGTTTTCAAAGTAAGGCAGAGGGGGCTATTCCAATGATCCTGGCAAGTACATCCGCTTTGGGTTGGCTCATTCGCATAGGCGCACAGTGCCTGCTCTTCACCTTTGTTCGCACGATGGCAAAGGGTTCTAACCCGGTCAAGGCGTACTGCGGGGCTTTGGTCTTCTCCGTGGGCATGGCTGTTCGGTCTTGGGCATCTCTTGGCACTCACGAAGAACCTTGGGGAACTGATGACTCAACTACCGTTCGTGATTTTAAGCCATCTAATGAGGAAAGTTTACAGGCGGCATTGTTGACGTTTTGCCTTGTAGCCGTTGCAACCGTGTTGGGCGTCCGTGCGGGGTTGAGCAGTGCCTTTCCGATCAGGATATCCACACCCGTATCTAACCAGTTAGCCCGATCAAGTGGGAATCCGCTGCTGGACCGTATTAAACGTGCTTCCACCGCACAGTCGGAAAAGAACATTCGGGAGGAACTGCAAAACCTTGTTCGCATTTCCAACATTGCAGACTTGCATATTCATTCAACTGGGGGAACAAATGCGGAAGATCAAAAGGCGATGCTAGAGCAACAAGAGAAGCTTTTGCGGGAACTGTACGGACCTATCCCACTGGCAGTGGTCAAGGCTGAGTTTATTGATCCGTTGATGGGAAGCCCGGATTTGGGGAGGGTGGCTCAGATTGCCATAATGCACGTCTTCAATACGGCTTTGGAGAAGATTCCACAGTAGCATTGGAGGTTGCGTAGTGTTCGCTTTGCTACGGGGGTGTTCCAAACGGGGCTGAATAACTGAAAGCGGATACTCTCTATCTCTCAATGATTCAGTTCGTCCGTACATGTGCTACCCAAACACCCACCTTTTTAAACACCCACAACACCCATCCCATCCGCACAACTCTTTTCAACCGTTGAACAACAATGATTGAGAACTGCCACCAAATGTGACGGCGGATTTGTTTCTTGGTGCAATCGTGCTGCCGTAACTCCGCAACGTCCTCATAAAGATCTCCAACTATCGATTCGCGGTGCTTGCGGGGTATTAGGAAAGCCAAAGCCACCAAACACTGATTCGTCTTTGTCTGTGAATCCCCGTCACTTAATTGAAAAGGCATCGAATAAGGAATGAAAATATGACCGTTCGTGCGATCCGCAAGCTGTTTTGCAAGTGATTCAATATCATCTCCGATCGAACGGTATGCACGGCGCGTGGAGATGAAGGAGATCACCGAGAACGCTTACAACCTGAACATCTCCCGGTATGTGAGCACCGCAGAGGATGAAGCGGAGATCGACCTGGCTGCGACGCATGCCAATCTGGTAAAAATCGAGAATGATATTGCGAAGGCAACTGCTGAACACAATAAATTCTTGCAAGAACTCGGCTTGCCCCCGCTGCCATAGCGGATCCAAGCGATTGGGGACATCAGGAGCCAGAGTAGAGCGATGTGCGGGCGTGTAAGCGATTTGGGCGTGGCATGCGTTCGCTGTCTGGATCCGGCGGAGGGGTTGATCGGCGACCCGTTCCCATTTTGCAATCAGGGTCATGGCCGCATCCATGAGCTAGCCGCGGTATCATTCTTCGATCAGAGCTTGAATCTTCGCTTCAGTCGTCCCCGGGCGCAAGTGCAGGACCATCCATGGGTGCGTGAGCTCCACTGCCTTTGGAAGTGATTGCCGCCAAGAGCAATCGGGTGCCGGGTGAGTTTGTTCGCGTTGGCTCGGTGATTTCAGAGTTGGTCTGACACCATGAGGTCACTGGTTCTATTCATATCTTGAAACAGGTTATTTTCCCGGAAAATGTCGATGTTCTCGCGCGAAAAGACATTTCGGTGCGATAGGATCAACTGAATAGTGCCGGTAGTACTACCGGAGTGGGGCTAATCCGACTGCGATTTCAGCCTCGCATACTTTGCGCAAAAAGTGGTTCAGTCAACGCTCTACGGACGGCACGGCCATCGGTTTGATCTTGCCCCCGAACTTGGATCCTGCCGCACTCGCCGGTGCCTTGACGCTGACATTCAACTACACGGGTATCCGGCAGTTGTCCGGCGGAGTGGCTGGGTTGATCATGCCGGAACCGACGGTGTTGTCGTTGTTTGGGTTGGGGGCAATGGAGTTGCTCGCAAGGCGGCGACATCGGATTAAGCATTAGTCTGCTCCACTACACCCACTTGAAAAACGCTCTAAATCGCCGTATTTATTCGTTTTTTGTTGACTTCGCATAATCACTTTACTAACTTGATGGCGTTCAGACTCTGTTGGGTGACATCAATCAAGTGCGCTACGTTCGCGGGCGCAACTTGCCCATCTTGCGTTCGCAACTCTCAACGGCGAAAGCGTCTTTCCGGAAGGAATGACATCGTGAATACGTCGATACGTCGGAATATGGGTTCTCAGGCGGGTGGTACCAAGTGCAATGGCACGCGCAAAGCGAGGCGGTTGCTTTGGACGGCGGTGGGTGTGACGTTGGGCATGTCGGGTGGGTTAGAGCATCAGGCGTTGGGCGCGACGAAAACCAACACCGTCGGCGGCAACTGGAGCACGGGGGCCAACTGGGGTGGCACGAAGCCGGCCAACGGTGACGCCGCAAGTTTTCTCCCGAACAGTGCATCGAACCTGACGCTCACGCTGGATACCAGCTACTCCGGCACTGGATTGCTCACTTTGAATATCGATCCGTTTGGCAACGGCGACGCCAACTTCGCGCAGAGCGGCTTCACGATGATCGCCGCGACCGAAAACATCAGTGTCGGGAACGACGTTGGGACTGCGCGGTACAACCAGTCGGGCGGCATCAACAATGCCACGACGTTGAACATCGCCAATGGTGCCGGTGGCAAGGGGATCTACACTTTGTCCGGCACGGCGGTCAGCACCGTGACCACGTTGACGCTCGCAACCGGGGCGGGGAGCCAGGACACCTACCATTGGTCACGCGGAATTCTTGACCTATCGAATAGATTCCCCACGGTTGGCCAATCAGGCACGGGTACCTTTAACCCCAGCGGTACTGGTAATCTCACTGTCAGTGGCGGCGCAAGGTTTGTCAATCTCGCCGGAGGACTGCGCCGAGTCATCTCCGTCGTGAGCGCGCTAAACCTAATGGTAACACTTCACCCGCTTGCAACGAATTTCGCATGTACGGCGCGTGTTAGGTAGCGCTCGGGATCGGGATCATGTACACCATGATCCTTGGCCAACGAAACACCTCAATCCGACTTCGACGCGTTGCTCGCCACGTTGCTT
>JBBRMF010000257.1:0-7363 GCA_038230975.1 Tepidisphaerales bacterium | reverse complement strand
GCTCGATAGCAACACCACCGTCACCGCGAATATCAACGGCGGATTCAATGTCACCGGCACGCACACGTATCTGCACTCCGGTGACAAAGCACCGGCGGTCACGCTGCACGGCCTCGGGGGTGGATCGGCGCAGGCTACTGCGACTGTTCACGTCACCAACGACGCTCTGAATGTCACCGGCAATGAACTGACCTCCACCGAAGGCGTCGCACTGACCAACGGCCTTGTGGGTCACTTCACGGATGCCAATCCAAATGCTTCCGCCGAAGACTTTGCCGTGACGATCAATTGGGGCGATGCGCTTCCAACGGATACCCACGCACGCATCGTCGCCAATCAAGATGGTGGCTTCGACGTGTTTGGCGATCGAACCTATGCCCATGCGGGTGACTACTCGGTCACGATTAACGTCACCGGCAATGGCGGTGGAACCGCCGAAGGGTCCGGCAGTGTGTTCGTCACCAACGCCGCGTTGGATTCCACCGGCAAAACACTGAACGCCACGGAAGGTACGGCGCTGGGCAACACGGTCATCGCCCACTTCACCGATGCCAACCCAGCGGCTACCGCCGGCGACTTCAGCGCGAGCGTTGATTGGAACTATGTCGCCAACAACGTCTCGTCTACGCCAACTGTCTCCTTCGTGATCAATCTTGGTAGCATCGGGACGGTCGTGGCCAATCCAGACGGTGGGTTCGATGTGGTCGCCAACCATACGTACTATCACGCCGGCGACGTAACATACTCCGTCCAGATCAACGGCAACGGTCACGGTAGTACCTTCTCGACGGGAACCTTCCATATTGCCAACGCGGCCCTCACGCCAAGTGCAGCCGCATTCACCGCCACGGAAGGTGTCGCCTTCAGTGAGCAGGTCGTGGGTCACTTCGTCGATGCCAACTCCAGCGCATCCGCCGCCGACTTTACGGCAACCGTCCTTTGGGGCGATGGTTCAGAGGTTGATGCAAACACGACCATCGTCGCGAACGAGGATGGTGGGTTTGACGTGGTCGCCGGACATACTTACGCCCATGCCGGGGATAAGACGCTCAGCATCCAGATCACCGGTGCAGGTGGCGCAACGGTGTCCACACCGAATACGGCTCATGTCAATAACGGTGTACTCATCCCGACCGGTTATCCCGTCACCGCCATTGAAGGAGCCGCCTACACTGGCATCGTGGCTCACTTTACGGACGCCAACATTGCCGCCATAACCGGAGACTTCACGGCTGTCATCAATTGGGGTGATGAAACCACAAGCGTCGGCACCATCTCCGCCAACGACAACGGTGGTTTTGATGTCACCGGCACGCATACCTACAACCCACAAGGCACGCGAACGATTACGACGACTATCACCGGCCAGGGCAGCGGGCAGGCGGTCGCGCTCTCCACAATGGTCGTGCAGGATGCCCTGCTCGACGCCACCGGCAAAACGGTTGCCGGCATCGTCAACGTGGCCCTTGACAATGTGATCATTGCCAGCTTTGTCGACGCCAACCCACTGGATGATGCCTCACACTTCACAGCAACCATCACCTGGGAAAATGGTTCAACCTCTTCCGGCACGATCGTGAAGACCAGCACCGGTCACTACAACGTGACGGGCAGTCATACTTACACGACAACCGGCAGCAAGACAGCCAGCGTGTTGATTCAGGACGCGGGTGGAAGCCTGCAACCAGTCAACGCTACTGTGAATGTCGCCGGACCTGGATTGAACGCAAACTATTTCCCGTTCACTGCTACCGAAGGCACTGGCTTTACGGGTAAGCTGGCTCACTTCACGACAACTCGCACAGCTCCAACGGCCGGTGGTTTTACAGCCTCCATCGACTGGGCTGATGGCACAACCTCAGCGGGTACGATCGTTGCCAATGCGGCGGGCGGATTCGATGTAAAAGGCAGTCGCACCTTCCGAGTAGGCGGGTACAAAGCCGTCAGCGTGCGGATCACCGATGTTGCCTCCAGCGGTTATATCATCGTCGGGGGTAACAACTATGTTGGCGTCAAACGACTCTCTGCCACCGGCGTCTCACTGCGGGGAACCGCTCTTGTGAACTTCGCGGCAAACGTCGCGAACTTCACCAGCGCTAACGCACTCGCAATCGCCAGTGACTTCACTGCGACAATCGTCTGGGGCGATGGTACGAGTTCCCCGGGGACCGTCGTGACCAAAGCCGGGGGTGGATACAGTGTCCTCGCGTCGCATACCTTTGCCGCGAAAGGTACATTCACCGCACGCGTTTACATCACCAGTATCAGTGGGGCAACCACAGTGGCCACGACCAGAATCTCGGTCGCCAAGGGTGTCGCGTCCAAGGGTCCAAAGGGTCCAAAGGGTCCAAAGGGCCCCAAGGGTCCAAAGGTAGGGGGTTCGCACGGTACCCCGCCGCCGACCACGCACGGCGGCAATCCGGGTATCAAGAAAGTAAAATTCGGCGCCTGGGAAAAGCCGCAACAGTTAGAGCACGGGATCTGATGGGTTGATGTCCTAAATTGAATTGAAATTCACCGGCCGCGATCGAATCATCGATCGCGGCCGGTGCATTTATCCCTTGTGTAGATTCGGGAACTAAAGCCACACCGCAATCACCCAGCCTCTGCCGCCTTCGCCGCGCCAATCGCCGCATGAAAATCATGCTCGCCGGTTGTAAGCGTCCAGCCGACCCTGGCCACGCGGGTCAGATTGAGATTGATCGATGCCTGTAACGCAGTGGCTCTTGGACCCAGCGCATTCCCAATCCCTCCGGCCAGGCAAACATGATCCGGCCGATAAATGGCATGACCTATCCGAATGGCCCGAGCCAACGCAAGGAGCGGCGGTTCGTCAACGTGCAGCGTCGGCATGACTTCCATGAAACGATCGCCATATCGTTGTCGAAGTGCCGCCGAACCGAGATAGCCTTCCAGACTCCCGGCACCCGCATCCGGACCGATGACTGGCACATCAGCGACCGAAACATCCATCTGCCCGAAATGACCGGGAGACTCTCCATCGACATGCAGCGGCCCCGATGCATCCCACACCGCGGCGCCGACGCCGGTCCCGAGCACCAGCAACAACAGGCGACCCGAAAGCTGTCTCGTAGAATAAAGATCCAGAGCCGCCGCCTCCGCATCGCTCAGTAAAGCTACTTTGGGAACTTCGTACGAAAGGGCATCCGCTAACAAAGCGTCGAGGGACACACCGACAAGACTCGGAAGATTCACCGAAAGCGTTACGCATCGGTTCGCACGATCCAGAAGTCCCGGCACGCAAAGCCCAATATTCTCGATGCCCGCCGAATCATGGCCCATCGCCTCGCGCAATGCCTCAGCAACTTCCGCACGATCAGGTCGATCATACGATCGGCTACGACGTGTCCATACCGTGCGTCCAGCGCTTCGCAATGCGAGCTTGATCGAACTGCCGCCGATATCAATTCCGAGGGTGCATTTTCGTTCCCCTTCCTCCGTTGCTCGGGTGGCAAGGCTAAGGTGAGCGGGCTTGTCTTCATTCACAGTTTTATACTCCTTCTTACTCCCTCGTCTGGAGAAGGCAGGGCCGATTGTGTTATAGCAGTTTTCAAGACCCTGTAGCGTTCTTCGTAGGGTCCGCTTTAGCCGACGGAATCGTTACCAACGGACAAGTATTCCGTCCGCTAAAGCGGACCCTACAAAATACAAGAGCAATTCCGCTACACCAAACTGAAAAATGCTCTAGCTCGATCGTTTGAAGAGGGTGTCAGCGAGCTTCGGGCAGCCGGTAGTTTCGGTTCGCAAGAGATAATGTCACAGGCCCTACTCCGGGCCATGGCACCAACCGAAAAATGGCGAGATCACGCCGAATCATCTCCTCTTGCTCATTAACGCCCGCGCGCCATCGATCAGATAATCCCACTGCATCGCCGGCCCGGGGTCCATCTTATCCGTCTGAACATGATAGTGGCCAAGAACGCCTTGATATTTCTCCAGCTGCTCCTCAGGTAGCTTGCGATTTACCAACCGGTGATCATTCCCCCGCGGATAGTCGCAGTGAATTTTGGGGAACACCGTGCAGAGCGTCGCTGTAAGATGGATCAATGACTGGTACTGTTGCGGCGTCAGGTCATACTGTCGCAATGTGAGTTCCTGCACCTGGCCTACGATCATCTGCTCTCGAGCCGGACGTGGAATAAAGTTCGGCGTGCGGAGATACTTCCCACTCCCGAGCGCCAACGGCACCACCACCCGAACGTGGCCTTCCGGGTCTTTGCGATACCAGTCCGATAGCGGGTTCGGTTCGTTTTCCCCATAGGCCCCGATGTTGGCAATCTCGATCCCGATGGAACGATCGTTGCTCACCGTCGCGTGCCAGGCCCGCTCCTTCACATCCAGCGTCTGATAAATCGTGCCATCCAGATCGAGCATGAAGTGTATGCTCAGATCGCGGTGGTCATGCAGAATATTGAAACACTGGCGACTGGTTCCGCAGGCATCGTAATGAAGCACGAACTGGTCGACTTTCTCCTGCAAAAGCGCCAACGGCCAACCGCCGCCGCGCACTTGCTCGATCTGTTCCGGCGTCATTGATCCGCGTCGTAATCCATATCGATTGGGTGATCGTAATTCTTTGACCGCCTTGCTCGATTCCGCCCAGTCCGAATCGGCGATCGGTGCAAACCGCCGTTCAACCCGATAACCATCGAATCCACCCGGGTCCATCCAGGTGACCACTGGCGTACCCGTATGCACCCATTGCCCGCACACAATGATTTCATCGCCAGTTCGTGGGACGACCGCCCCCGGTTGTGCGACAGGTTTATCGGGCGTGCAGCCGGCCAGAATGGATATGCAAATGACCACACAGATCAAAACTCGAATCAGAATCCCGGGCATCGCGCTCCTTGGTTTGTTCGATGCATCTTAAGTCGTTTGCATTCGATGTCGACGGTAAGAGAGTCGGGATAACCAGTTTATTGCAAAATAGGAGCGTCTGTGTCCTGGTTCACACGAGCGAGACAACATCGCAGCAGGATGATATATCACCCCAGATCTTGCGATGCGTTCACGTTCATCGAGCTAGTAGCCGTGATGGTGATTGTCACCACCCTCGGCGCGATAGCCCTGCCGCGCTACGCGCGGGCCGTATCGCATTACAGGCTCACAAGCTCCATCAATCGCGTCGTCGCCGACATCAATGCCGTTCGATCTCTGGCCATGGCTACGAGCAAGACCCAGACGATCACCTTCAACGCCACCACTGATACCTACACCGCAACCGGATTGGCATCGTTGGAAAACAACGGGGCAACCTATAAGGCCAATCTGACCGCTGAGCCCTACAAAACGGATATCTCTGCCGTGAGCTTCGGGGCGTCGCTGCAAACGGTCACCTTCGATACCTACGGCATGCCGGATAACGCAGGCACGGTTTCTCTCATCTGTGGCGGTGTTACAAAAAGCGTCGCGGTGGATGCGACAGGAAAGGTAACCGTGCCATGACCTGTGTTCGACCGAGAATTTGTGGTCATGCTGGATCGTCCCGGGGCTTCACGCTGATCGAGATGATGATCAGCCTTTCGATCGTTGCAGTGATCGTGGCAGCCTGCGGATCGGTCGTGATTCTGGCGGCGAAGTCAATATCCACAACCGCCACCAACGGTGGATCTACCGCCGCATCGCTCGCGGCGGCATCGACATCTCAGGTGGCGTCGATCCGCAGCGCCATGGATCTGCTGACCGCGGAACTGAAAACCGCACTGAACATCAATTCGCAAACCGCCACGAGTATCTCATTCACGGTTCCACCCCGCGGGACTGATACTTCTGCGGAAACGATCGTTTATTCCTGGGCCGGAGCGGGTCAACCTTTGTTGCGCAAATACAACGCCAACGCGGCTGTTTCTGTGGCGGATGGAGTGCAAACTTTCAATCTCAACCTCCTTAGCCGCACCACCGCGCCGCCGCCTCCCGTGGAAAGCGCCGAGCAATTGCTCAATTCATATACAGGGGCCACGAACGGAACCACGAGTCTCTCGACCACTTCTTGGGAATGCCAGTATTTCAATCCATCGGCGTTCCTGCCTGGCAATACGACCTCATGGAAAATCACCCGGGTCCAGGTCTTTGTCAAGCGAAAAGTGTCAGGATCCACCGGAACCATCACCGCCCAGATCCGCGCTGCCGACTCCGCCAAAAAACCGACCGGTGCGGTACTGACCAGCGCCAGCGTCAACGTGACCACCTTTCCGACTAGCAACACCTGGGTCGACATCCCCCTCACGCCCGTCGGCAATCTTACACCGTCTACTGGAATGACGTTAGTCGTCACTTCGTCGACCGTCTCATCCAATGCTGTGATCGCAGGGTGTACCGGTATCACGCCGGTTTCCACCACAGCACTCGAATGCTTCACCACCAACGGTGGTACTTCGTGGACCACGCCCAGCGGAAGCGTCGCGCTTGAGTTTAAAATCTACGGAACCATTACCACGCAACCTTGAAGGATCTTCGCAGGAGCTATCGCTCATGAATCAACGTCGCGGATTTACATTGGTTGAAGCAGTCGTCGCGATCGCCGTCGTGGGGCTCCTTCTTGTGCCGGCGGTTCAGACGATTTCATCCATCTCTCACTCACGCGGCGCTGGGTTAGCACGACGGCAGGGCGTGGCGCTGGCCAAGGAACTGCTCACCGAGATCCTTCAGTGTAATCACGTCGTACTCTCCGGCATGACCGATGGCAGCACACGACAAACCTGGACCGTCATCAGCGATTTCAACGGTCTCATCGAAATTCCGCCTGTTGCCCACGATGGAACCCCCTTGTCCGGCTGGACCGGTTGGAAGCGTGGCGTACTGGTGGAAAACGTCAATCCCATCAACCCCGGCGGACCTAGCATCGGCACAGACATGGGGATGGATCGTATTACTGTCGCAGTCGAGAGTCCAGCCGGTACCATCACAAAGCTGGTTGCACTTCGAGCCGTGCAAGGGTCGACGGATCGTCAGCCGCCGGCACAAATCACCTACCCAAGTTGGATCGACATCACCCTCGACGGCGGCGGTACAGCCAAGGCCATGTCCGGAGTCAATCTACTAAACCAGGTGCCCTGAATGACTGTACCCGATCGCGCTATTGCTCGCTGTATCCCCTCTCCCGGTACTCCGGGGGAGGGTTAGGGTGGGGGCTGGTTCCACCGCGAAAACAGGCCCCCACCCCGGCCCTCCCCCGGAGTACCAGGAGAGGGAGCAAGAAGTCATGGCACCAAGAACAGTTTAAAGGTCTCAATGATTCCGAAAACCCGTTACGATGATTCGACACAACCTGAAAGGTGTTCTCGACCCGTACGCAGATCTGGAGCCATCTACGTTCTCGTCCTGGGCATGGGGATGCTGG
>JBBRMF010000256.1:0-7397 GCA_038230975.1 Tepidisphaerales bacterium | reverse complement strand
GCGCCACCTGGCGCGGGAACACAGCGGGCTGTTCGCGCATTGGCAAATGGGACACGTGCCATGAGGCAACGGAATGACGGGAGCCGGATGAGTCGAGAGGCTCCCGTCCGGTTCTGAGAGAGCGTGGGGGTGAAACTCCCCACGCCACTCACCTTCCATTCGAGAGAGTGAAACGGCAGCGTAATTTTCTGATGTTGGCTGCAACAGAATGGACGACTCGTTGCTATGTAGCGGTAGATGATTGCCCATCTGACACAGCCCGAATTGTCGCCCTGCATAACCCTCCAATCGGTGGTTCGTGGTGGAACGCGCTATCGATGGGCGATGATCTGGGTTTGTAGTTTGATCGTTTCGGTATCTCTTCACGCGGTGGAATTGGATGCCGTGGCGAAATACAAAAAAGAAATTGAGCCACTCCTGTCGCAGTATTGTTACGAATGCCATGCCGATGGCATCAACAAAGGCGGGATCACGCTGGATGAATTCAAGTCTGATGAAGCCATGCTTCACGATCGCGAGTTGTGGGCGCAGGTGCTGAAAAACGTGCGGGCAGGCCTGATGCCCCCGCAGAAGAAGCCGCATCCGGCCATGGCCGAGCAGAAGCAGTTGTTTGAATGGATCAAGTACGGCTCATTCGGAATCAATCCGGCGCATCCTGATCCGGGCCGAGTGACGGTTCGGCGATTGAATCGCGTCGAATATCACAACACGATTCGCGATCTGATGGGCTTTGATTTTAACGCCACCGAGGCTTTCCCTTCCGATGATACGGGTTACGGGTTTGACAACATCGGCGATGTGCTCAGCGTGTCGCCGTTGCTTCTTGAGAAGTACATGCAGGCGGCGGAAAAAATCGTCGCTGGCGCCGTTCCGATCGTGTCCAAAGTCATGGCCGAAACCCCCTTCACGGCGAAAGATTTTAAGCGTGAATTCGGTAGCCCGGGCGAACGCATGTCGTTCTATAAGCCCGCGAAACTCGCCGCCAAATTCAAAGCCGAACAGGACGGCAGTTACGTGCTTGCGATCGCGCTGAAAGTCCACGGCAGCTTTGACTTCGATCCCGGCAAATGCAAGTTCACTTTCAAAGTGGATGGACAGGAAGCCTGGCAACAGGAATTCAAATGGGAAGACGGCAAGAAATTCGACATCGATATTCCGATGAAGTGGACCGCCGGTGAACACGCCCTGGGGTTTGAACTGGAACCTCTGTTCACAGGTGTAAAGAAGGAAACGTTCGTCGACATGGAGATCATGGGTGTTCGCGTGCAAGGCCCAACGGAAAAAGATCGTTGGTCTTCGCCCAAGAACTTTCAACGGTTTTTTTCGCGGACCGAGGCTCCAACGGAACCCACCGAACGGCGAGCCTATGCCCGTGAGGTGCTCGCGGCTTTCGCCAGGAAGGCGTTTCGTCGACCGGCCGATACGCGAACCCTCGATCGGCTCGTGGCGTTAGCCGAAAATGTCTATGTTCTACCGGGGAAGAATTTCGAGCAGGGGATTTCGGCGGCCATGACAGCCGTGCTTTCGTCTCCGCGATTCCTCTTCCGCATCGAGCAAACCGCGCCGGAATATTCGAAAAATCCCTACGGTCCCGTCGATGAATATACGCTGGCCACACGCCTTTCGTATTTCCTCTGGTCGACCATGCCGGACGATGAACTGTTCGCATTGGCCGATCGCGGTGAGCTGCGTCAGAAGCTGCCGGCGCAGGTTAAAAGATTGCTGGCCGATCCTAAATCGCAGTCGCTGATCCAGAACTTCACCGGTCAATGGCTTCAAGGTCGAGATGTTGAAGGGATCTCCATTGATGCTCGCATAGTTCTCGCTCGCGACAAAGGTGAGGAAAAAGAATTGCAGCGCGAACTGGAGGAATTCCGAGCCCGCCTGGCCGCGCGCGAAAAAGCCAAGACACCAGTGGCGGTTGCGCCGACAACACCTACAGCTCCGAACGCTCCGGCAGCGCCGGCCGTCAAACGTCCTCGATTGTTCCAACCCCCGGCGGTTGAACTGACTGATCCGCTGCGCAAAGCGATGCGACTCGAACCAGAAATGATGTTCGCCGGCATCGTTCGCGAAGATCGCAGCCTGTCGGAGTTGATCGATTGCGACTACACCTATTTGAACGACAAACTCGCCAAGCACTACGGCATACCGGGAGTCACCGGCCCGGATATGCGCCGCGTCACTCTGCCGCCCGATAGCCCGCGCGGTGGACTACTGACGATGGGATCGATCCTCGTCGTCACCTCCAATCCCACGCGCACCTCGCCGGTCAAACGTGGCCAATTCATCCTGGACAACATCCTCGGCACGCCCACACCGCCTCCCCCGGCCGATGTCCCGGCATTGGAAGAATCAGACAAAAGCTTCAAGGATCACGAACCCACCGCCCGCGAATCATTGGCTTTGCACCGCGACAACCCTGTCTGCCGATCCTGCCATGCCCGCATGGACCCGCTCGGACTGTCGCTCGAAAGCTTCAACGCAATGGGAATGTGGCGCGAGGCCGAGCGCGGCCAGAAAATCGACGCCACAGGCCAATTGCTGTCCGGTGAATCGTTCCAAAATATTCGCGAATTAAAGAAAGCCTTGAAGCAAAACCACCTGCCGGATTTTTATCGCTGTCTGACCGAAAAGTTGTTAACCTATGCTTTAGGGCGAGGCACAACCGATGAGGATGTGGAAGCGATCGATCAGATCGTCGCCCGAATGGAAAAAAACGACGGCCGTTTCTCAGCCTTGCTCAGCGGAGTGATCGAATCATCTCCGTTCCAGGAGCGCAGAAACAAATCCGTTGCTGACGCGGTAAAACCAAAAGTCAGCGTAAGATAGACCGTTTCTCCAGGTGCAATCATGAACCGTCCTAAAATGTCTGATTCAAAACGTGCCGCACAAAGGTTCAATAGTTTAAGCCGTCGACATTTTTTGCGCGGTCTCGGTGCCTGCGTTGCTCTGCCGGCGTTTGAATCGCTTCTGGGTTCCGGTGGTATCGCCGCCGCCGAAGCCGCGCCGCTCGCGACCACCGCCACCGGCGCGCCCCTCCGCATGGCGTACATCTATTTCCCCAACGGTGCCATCCAGTCCAACTGGTGGCCCACCGGTGAAGGCAAAGATCTCAAGCTCGCCCGCACGATGAAGCCGTTGGAAAATGTGCGCGATCAATTTCAAATTCTCGGTGGACTCGATCACAAAAACGCCACCCCCGGCCCCGATGGTGCCGGCGATCATGCCCGCGCCAGCGGTACGTTCCTCACCGGGGTTCGCGTCAAAAAAACCGCCGGTGCCGATATTCACTGCGGCGTTTCCATCGACCAGATCGCGGCCAATCAACTCGGGCACCTTACCCGATTCCCTTCGCTTGAACTCAGTTGCGAAGCCGTCCGCCGATCCGGTAATTGCGATTCCGGGTACTCCTGCGCGTATCAATACAACCTCTCATGGCAATCACCCACGGTCCCCGTCGCCCCGGAATCCAACCCGCGCCTGGTCTTCGAACGCCTCTTTGGTGCCGGTGCCCACGGCGAGCGCGGTAACTCTCTCAAACTCCGCAAACAACAACAGCGCTCGATCCTGGATTTCGTACTCGACGATGCTGGCAGCCTCGAAGATCAAATGGGCTCGCGCGATCGCCAGAAGCTCGATGAATATCTCACGAGTGTGCGCGACATCGAAAAACGCATCGAACAAGCCGAACGATTCGGCGAAGCCCCCGATCCGGCCATGCCCACGCCCGATGGCATTCCACACAGCTTCAAGGAACACATCCAGTTGATGTTTGAGATGATGGCGCTGGCTTTTCAAACCGATTCCACGCGCATCGCGACAATGCTCATGGCCACCGAAGGCAGCAACCGCGCGTTCCCCGAAATCGGAATTCCCGAAGGCCACCATTTCTTGTCGCATCACCGAAACCAAAAAGACATGATCGACAAAGTCGCCGAGATCGATCTGTTCTACTCCCAGGAATTCGCGCGGTTCCTGGAGAAGCTCGACAAGACCAAAGACATCGACGGCCAGTCAATCCTTCACAACTCCATGATCGTGTACGGCTCCGGTCACGCCGACGCCAACCGCCATACCCACGTCAATCTCCCGGTGATTCTGGCCGGCGCCGGTGGCGGGTCACTCACCCCCGGCCGACAAGTGACATTCAACGGACAACCTATGTCCAATCTGTTCCTGACCCTGGCCGACCGTCTTGGCGTCACTCATTTGCCAAGATTCGGTGACTCCACCGCGCGCGTGCAGGGGATCTAATGGCTAGCGCTGCTGCGCTCGCCGCTTATCCAACGGGCTGGCGAAAGCGGCTCTCGCCCTGAATATCCCGCCGATGGCGATCGCGCATCGCTCAGGATCTGCTTGCCGAAAGTAACCCTCGCCGATATCCTGCATCCATCAGTTCCCGTAGCTCAATTGGATAGAGCGTCGGCCTCCGAAGCCGAAGGTTGTAGGTTCGAGCCCCACCGGGAACACTTGATTGGATATGGACTTACCGAAAGTGGGTAGGTCCCTCCGAACTATTCGCCGAACCATTCCGGCGTTCCTACCATTCTCCGACGGTTGCAGCCGCCGAGAAACATCAAACCAAATCTTGCAGTCGAGCCTGGGTGTTTTCAGGTTCTTCGACGAAAGGTTTGGTCATGCCGCGCGAGAATAAGATCTGGTTCCGAAAAGACACCGGCTGGTGGATGGTTACCCTGGTCGGCAAGAAAGTCAGGCTGGCGCAGGGGCGCGAAAACAAAAGAGTGGCCGCGCAGAAGTTCCATGAACTGGCGATAGTGCGCGCTGAGTCTCCTCAATCCGCAACCGCGCGGGTCGCTGATTTGATTGAATCGTTCCTTGCCTGCAACCGGTCGCGCTTGTCTGTCGAGACGATGCGAAACTACGACTGGTATGGACAGGCGTTTGCGGAGAAGTCCGGATTGGTCTCCGCCTGCGATCTCAAACCATTTCATGTCACGCAATTCATCGGCGGCCACCCGGCGTGGGGGCTCACGACCCAGTACAACGCACGACGAACGTTGTTCCGAATCTTTTCCTGGGCGACCGAAGAGGGCCTGCTGCCGACCAATCCCCTTCGCGGAATGAAGCGCCCCAAGCCGCTGCCGCGGAACCGCGCGATGAGCGAGAAAGAATTCCGTGCGCTTCTAAAAGGCGAACGCTCCATTCGGTTCAAGATCTTTCTATATTCGCTCTGGGCGACGGGGTGCCGTCCCAAAGAAGCGCGCACGCTTCAATGGGAACATGTGTGTGAAGGGCGATGGGTTCTGCCTGTTCACAAAACGGTTCACAAGACTGGGAAGCCGCGCATCGTCTATCTGAATGCGTCGATGCAAAAGCTGATGACGGTTCTTCGCCGTCAATCGACCTCCAAATCTGTCTTCCTCAACTGTCGTGGAAAATCGTGGTCCAGCAACTCGATCCGAATGCGAATCGAGAAGCTCCGCAAAAAACTTGGCCTTGCCAATGATCTATGCGCCTATCTGATCCGCCACGCCTTCGGCACAAACGCAATTGTAAACGGTGTCGATGTCGCAACGGTTGCTGAATTGCTGGGTCATACGTCGTTGGAAATGGTTTCCACGACCTACCTTCACCTCGCCGATCAAAAGAAGCACTTGAACGATGCGGTGGAAAAAGCAACGGCGATCAAGCCCGGCTTGGGCAAGGGTATGCCGCATTAAACAAGAACCCCCGGGCAGTTGCAGCCGCTCGGGGGTCGTTCTTGGCCAAACCTCACGGTCAAGCCTGGGTGTTCATTCCTGATCAGGTGGCATGATGGATTGGGAGTCCCTGCTTCTGCCAAGCAGACGCAAGGAGGCTGGAATTCAGTTCCTTGAATGCTTGAGCGTGGGGTGGACGCATCAAGGGAAGGCGGGAACTCTGAACGTTGGCCCGATAGGCTACAAGCGCCTCTTCGGGAATGCGGATGGTCCCGCGACCGATCCCGAATCGCTCGTGCTGAATTAGGCCACGGGCGCACAGGGCGTAAACAAGGCCGGGAGATACGGAAAGAAGATCCGCAGTTTGCTTGACGGTGAGCACGTCTGTACTCCTCAGGTAGGCGTGATTCGCAATGGTCTGGCGGCAACGCCGACAAGTCTGACCGTATTGGCGTGGGTCACTTCCTAGTCTAAGAGTTAGTATATTGTTTGGTATTGTAAAAGTCAATGGGATGTGAAAAGTCACTCAGTGTACCGCGTGGTAAGAACCTTTAATCTCCTGAATCCACTCAATAAAACCCTTGTATACCGATGGGTTTGTCGGTATGGTTTAAGGCATGCCTAAGAGCAAAATGAGCGCGAAGTCGGTTGAAAAACCCAAGACGGTTCAACGAACGTACCGCTTTGACACAGAAGTATTCGAAGCATTTGAGGAAGACTGTGCCCGTCGATTGTCCAATCCGAAGCAGGTCCTCGAAGCCTTGATCCTTCACTGGCTGGACGCTGGACCGGACGCGCGCACCGCGATGGCTCAGAAACACCGCGACAAGCTCGGTGCATCGTCTCGGGACGAATAGACCAACGTCTCACGCCTTCTATCCTTCCAGGGATACTGCTCGACCTTCCGCCAGCGCGATGCATCGGGCGGCCTCACTCTCCAATCGCTCACGCCCGCAATTCATCTGACGCCAATTCCCTTTGCAATCCTTCGGTCGCCGCCTCGAGTTTCGCCCGAAAACGCCCAACTTCCGCATCCCGGAAAAATACCGAACAAATTACGAACTTTGTTCTTGACCACCGCGTTCGGGAGGTGTAAGGTATTATCCATACCAACCATGACAATGATGCGAATCGAGTGATTCGCCGTGTCACGGTGAACCGGAGCGATACCATGAAATGCATTCTCAACTCCTCCATCGGAAAGTCGGTCTTAACACCCCTCATCGCCAGTGCAGTCAATCTCTTGTCCGCTCCGCCACGGGTGCTCGCTGCGGCAGGCGGCGGCCAACCTCTTCCCTGGGAAGGTCCGCTCCAACAAGTCCTCGCCAGCTTCTCAGGTCCGGTGGCGAAAGCGCTCTGCATCCTCGCCATCGTGGTCCTGGGGTTCGGCTTCGCGTTCAGCGAAGGCGGTGGACTGCGGCGCATGCTCGGCCTCCTCCTTGGCGTCTCCATCGCCGTCACCGCGACCACGTTCGGTGTGACTTTCTTCGGGTTTGACGGCGGTGCCGGCTGGTAAGCGCAGGAGCATTGAAGTGAATGGCTTCGCCATGTAGGCGAATCAAGCCGTTTGACGGGTGGTGCAACATGAAGACTCCCACAGAGATTGAAGGATTTGAACTCCCCTTGCACGTCGCGTTGACCCAACCCGTGCTGATGGGTGGAGCGCCCCGGACCTTCGCGATCCTTAATGGCACCTTCGCCTTGGCCGTCGGCATGGGCCTGCATCTGTGGTGG